>AP018697.1:317130-634260 GCA_004001285.1 Arthrobacter sp. MN05-02 | reverse complement strand
TTGGTGAACGTGATGGCCAGGATCTGGCCCCCGGGTGGGAACGGCCGGTGGCCAGCAGGTACGCGATGCGGTGGCTCAGCACACGGGTCTTGCCGGACCCGGCGCCGGCGACGATCAGCAGGGGCGACCCGCCGTGCTTCACGGCCTCCTCCTGCTGGGGGTTCAGGCCCACCAGCAGCTCCTGTGCCCTGTGCTCGTCCACGCCGACGCGCGACGGCACGTGTCCGGCGGCGGGATCGGAATGCTCCGCCGCCATCGCCGCCTCGCGCGCGCGCTTCTTCTCGGCGGGCGTGGGCGGGGAGACGTAGGGGTCGAAGAGCATGTCCATGGTGCTCCAATTCTAGGCGGTACCCCCGACACTTCCCCGCCGTGCGCAGCTGCCCGGGCGACGCCGGCACCACCTCCGCGTCGCCCATACTGGAGGAGTGGCGAAGACGAGGGCGCAGATAGCACGCAAGCATTCAGCCGGCGCACCGGCGGTGACGCCCTCCGCGCCGCCCTCCGCGGGGAAGAGCAACGGCACCCTGGTCCTGATCGCGGCCGCCGTCGCTGCCCTCTTCCTCTTCTGGTACTTCCACCTGCTGACGCTGGGCCAGATGACGCAGCTCTCCGGTGGGCTGACCATGCCGGATTCGATGATCGGCGGATACGACGCCGGGGTACGTCCAGCGCCTGCGCGACGCGATGGACGACGACGCCCGCGGCCAGTTGAGCTACCTGCACAGGACCGCCGGCACGCTGTTCCCGCTGATCTTCGCGTTCGCCTGGCTCCTGCTGGTCCAGCTCAACGCCGGACGCCGCCGGCTACGCTGGCTGCTGTGGTCGCCCGTGATCCTCTTCGTCGTCGTCGACCTGTGGGAGAACATCGCGATCGACACAGCGCTCGCGGGCGCCGACCCCGGGACGGTGGAACTCGCGTCGGCGCTGACGGTCCTGCGCTGGGTGCTGCTCGCCGCCAGCCTCCTCGCCGGAGCGGTGGCCGTCTTCCTGCCGCGGCGTCTGCGCGGACCTGCCCGGGAGCGCGGACCCCGGGACGAAGAACGGGTAAGCTAGGACCGCCGGATCGGGAGCACCACGGATCCGAGCCTCTGTAGCTCAGTAGGATAGAGCGTCCCTCTCCTAAAGGGAAGGTCGTCGGTTCGATTCCGGCCAGGGGCACACGGCAGGTAAGGAGGATGGGCAGCCGCGCCCATCCTCCTTCGTCGTACGGCGGTGGGTTGGACGCCCTGCCGGAACGGAGGAGCCGATGACCGACCGGGCGACGATCACCGTCACCGCCCTGTGCCTGATCGACGACCGCGGCCGCCTGCTGCTGGTGCGCAAGCGCGGCACGACGCTGTTCATGCAGCCCGGTGGCAAACCGGAGCCGGGCGAGTCGCCGGTGCAGACCGGCGTCCGGGAGGTGTCCGAGGAGCTGGGCCTCGCCGTCGCACCGCAGGACCTGACCCTGCTGGGCACGTGGGAGGGGCCGGCGGCGAACGAGGCGGACACCCACCTGGTCGCCACCGTCTTCCTGTGCCCGCTGACCGCCGAGCCGCAGCCCGCAGCCGAGATCGAGGAGATCGACTGGCTCCACCTCGAGGAGCCGCAGCACCGTGCGGACCTCGCCCCGCTGCTGACCGGCTACGTGATCCCCGCGCTGCTGTCGCTGCGCGGCTGAGCACTAGACGCCGGTGAGCGCCTCGGGCTCCTCGTCCACCGCGACGTTCTTCTGCACCGCGAACTGCGTGCGGTGCAGCTCCTCGTAGCGACCCCCCACGGCCAGCAGCTCGTCGTGCGTCCCCCGCTCCACGATCGAGCCGTCCTCGACCACGAGGATCAGGTCGGCGCTGCGGATGGTGGACAGGCGGTGCGCGATGACCATCGCCGTCCGGCCCTCGAGCGCCTCACTCAGCGCGGCCTGCACGGCCGCTTCCGACGTCGAGTCGAGCGCCGCCGTCGCCTCGTCGAGGATGACCACCCGCGGGTGCGCGAGCAGCAGCCGCGCGATCGTCATGCGCTGGCGTTCGCCGCCCGACAGCCGGTAGCCGCGTTCACCCACCATCGTGTCCAGCTGGTCCGGCAGCGACCGGACGAGCGGCTCGAGCCGGGCCCGCCGGACGGCATCCCACACCTCGTCCTCCGTGGCCTCCGGCCGCGCGAGCCGGAGGTTGGAGAGGATCGTCTCGTGGAACAGGTGGCCGTCCTGCGTCACCATGCCCAGTGTCTGCCGCATCGAGGCGAAGGTCACGTCGCGCACGTCCGCACCGGACAGCCGCACCGCACCGCTGTCGACGTCGTACAGGCGCGCGAGGAGCTGCGCGATGGTCGACTTCCCGGCACCCGAGGTGCCTACCAGTGCGACCGTCTGCCCGGGCTCGATCCGGAAGGACACCCCGTGCAGCACCTCCTCGCCACCGCGCGTGTCGAGCGTCGAGACCTCCTCGAGCGAGGCGAGCGAGACCTTGTCCGCGGACGGATAGGCGAAGCGGACGTCGTCGAACTCCACCGCCACCGGACCCGCCGGCACGCTTCCGGCGTCGGGCTTCTCCTGGATGAGCGGCTCGAGGTCGAGCACCTCGAACACGCGCTCGAAGCTGACGATCGCGCTCATGATCTCGACCCTCGCGTTCGCCAGGCTCGTCAGGGGTGCGTAGAGGCGCGTGAGCAGGAGCGCGAGCGTCACCACCTCGCCGGTGTCGAGCTGTCCCGCGAGCGCGAGGAAACCGCCGAGCCCGTACACCAGGGCGAGCGCCAGCGCCGAGACGAGCATCAGCGCCGTGAAGAACACGAACTGCAGCATCGCCGTCCGCACCCCGATGTCACGCACCCGCGCCGCACGGACACGGAACTCCTCGGCCTCCTCGTCGGGCCGCCCGAAGAGCTTCACCAGGGTGGCGCCGGGGGCCGAGAACCGCTCCGTCATCTGGGTGCTCATGGCCGAGTTGTGGTCGGCCGCCTCGCGGCGGAGGGCCGCCAGTCGGCTCCCCATGCGGCGCGCCGGGACCAGGAAGACGGGCAGCATGACGACCGCGAGCACCGTGACCAGCCACGAGGTGCTGAGCATCACCGCGAGGGTGAGGACGAGCGCCACGAGATTGGTGACCACTCCGGAGAGCGTGCCGCTGAAGGCCTGCTGGGCGCCGATCACGTCGTTGTTCAGGCGGCTCACCAGGGCGCCGGTGCGGGTCCGCGTGAAGAAGGCGACGGGCATCTTCTGCACATGGTTGAACACGGCGGTCCGCAGGTCCAGGATGACGCCCTCACCGATGCGCGCCGAGTACCAGCGCGTCACGAGGGACACCGCCGCATCGGCGACGGCCACGAGCGCGATGACGACGGCGAGCCACACGACGGTGCGCACCTCGCCGCGGGCGACGATCACGTCGACGACCTGCCCGGCCAGGACCGGCGTCGCGACCGCGAGGAACGCCCCGGCCACGGACAGCAGGATGAACAGCAGCAGCTTCGACCGGTACGGCACGGCGAACGTGAGGATGCGGCGCACCGACTCCCGGGAGAAGCCGTGCGCCCCGTTCTTCGCCGTCGAGATCTTGTAGAGCGAGCTCCAGGCCGCGCCTTCCATGCTCATAGCGATTCCTTCCAGGGATGCCAGTCCCGGCTCGGGTCCCGGGTTCCTGGACCCCCGCCGCAACACTTCGGAACAATAAGTGGATGCTCCGGTGTTCACCTCAGTAGTGTTCTACTCCGGTCCCGGTCCGGGCGGAGATACGTAGGGTTCAAGCCAACCACGGCCCCTTCTATTTCCCCGCCCGCCGAGCCCGTCCACTACAGACCAAAGGAAGTCCCATGACCCACCGCCTGTCCCTCCTCGGTGCCGCCGCAGCCCTCACCCTGGCGCTCGCCGGCTGCGGTTCATCCTCGACGCCCGCAGGGAACGGTGGAGCCTCCGAGTCCGCAGCTCCGACGTCGCTCCAGGAGATCCAGGACGCGGGCGTGCTCACCGTGGGGACCGAGGGCACGTACAAGCCCTTCAGCTACCACGAGGGCGGCAGCGGCGAACTGACCGGGTACGACGTCGAGGTCATCACCGCGGTCGCCGAGAAGCTGGGCGTGGAGGCCGAGTTCGAGGAGACGCAGTGGGACGCGATCTTCGCGGGTCTCGAGGCGGGCCGCTTCGACGTCATCGCGAACCAGGTCTCGATCACGGACCAGCGCAAGGAGTCCTACGACTTCTCCGATCCGTACACCGTGAGCTCGGGCGTGATCGTCACGACGGCGGACAACACCGACATCACCTCCTTCGAGGACCTCGCCGGCAAGACCACCGCGCAGTCGCTGACCAGCAACTGGTACGAGCTCGCGCAGGAGGCCGGCGCCGACGTCGAGCCCGTCGAGGGCTGGGCGCAGTCCGTCACACTCCTCGAGCAGGGCCGTGTCGACGCGACCATCAACGACGAGCTGACCTACCTCGACTACCAGAAGACCAGCAACAACGCAGGCATCAAGATCGCGGTCACCACCGACGAGACGTCGGAGAGCGCCGTCGCGGTCCGCAAGGGCAGCACCGACCTCGTGGACGCCATCAACACGGCGCTCGGGGAACTGCGCGCGGACGGTACCCTCGCGGAGATCTCGGAGAAGTACTTCGGCTCCGACGTCAGCGAGTGATGCCGACGGCAGGGGGCAGGCCGTGCCCGTGCTCGCCGGGCGCACGGCCCGGAGGAGCTGACTGATGGACTGGGAGCTGGCGCGCACCTCGTTCTGGCCCATGGTCTCCGGCAGCGTCATGGGAACGATCCCGCTCTCGCTCGCGTCGTTCGCCATCGGCCTCGCCCTGGCGCTCGTCGTCGCCCTGCTGCGCATCAGCGGACAGCCCGTCCTCGCGGCGGTCGCCCGCTTCTACGTCTCCGTCATCCGGGGCACTCCCCTGCTGGTGCAGCTGTTCGTGATCTTCTACGGGCTGCCCTCGATCGGGCTCACCATCGACCCCTGGCCGAGCGCGATCATCGCGTTCTCCCTCAATGTCGGGGGCTACGCCGCGGAGATCCTGCGTGCCGCCATCCTGTCCGTTCCGAAGGGCCAGTGGGAGGCGTGCCACACCATCGGCATGTCCCGCGCGCTCGCCCTGCGCCGCGTCATCCTGCCGCAGGCGGCCCGCGTGTCCGTGCCGCCGCTGTCGAACACCTTCATCAGCCTCGTCAAGGACACGTCCCTCGCGTCGGTGATCCTCGTGACGGAGCTGTTCCGCGAGGCCCAGCAGATCGCCGCCTTCTCGCAGGAATTCATGCTGGTCTACGTCGAGGCCGCCGCGATCTACTGGGTGATCTGCCTGGTCCTCTCCAGCGGCCAGTCCGCCCTCGAGAAGAGATTGGACCGCTATGTCGCCCACTGACCCCCTGCATCCGCACGCCGTCGAGGGTCCGCTGCTGACGGCCACCGGCCTGCAGAAGACGTTCGGCGAGAACCGGGTGCTGACGTCCATCGACCTCCACATCGACAGCGGCCAGGTCGTCGCGCTCGTGGGTCCGTCCGGGTCGGGCAAGACCACGGTGCTGCGCTGCCTCAACGGCCTCGAGACGCCCGACGGCGGGACGGTCGCCTTCCGCGGCGGCCCCTCGGTGGACTTCGGCGCGACGGTGACGAAGAAGGAGGCGCTGGCCCTCCGCGACCGCAGCGCCATGGTCTTCCAGAACTACAACCTGTTCCCGCACAGGACGGTGCTCGAGAACATCATCGAGGGCCCCGTGCAGGTGCAGAAGCGGCCCCGCAAGGACGCCGTGACGGACGCCGAACGGCTGCTCGAACGCGTGGGGCTCGCCGCGAAGCGGGACGACTACCCGTTCAACCTCTCGGGCGGGCAGCAGCAGCGGGTGGGCATCGTCCGCGCCCTGGCGCTCCAGCCCGATCTCCTCCTGTTCGACGAGCCGACCTCCGCACTGGACCCCGAGCTCGTGGGCGAGGTCCTCACCGTGATCAAGGAACTCGCCGAGGAGAAGTGGACCATGGTGATCGTCACGCACGAGCTCGCGTTCGCCCGCGAGGTCGCCGACGAGGTGGTGTTCATGGACGGCGGCGTCGTCGTCGAGCACGGCCATCCGGACCAGGTGCTGCGCGATCCACGCGAGGAGCGGACCCGCCGCTTCGTGCAGCGCCTGCTCAACCCCTTCTGACGGGTCCGGGCGGCCGCCGTCCCTTACGGCTTCGTGCACGGCTTTCGCAGCGGCACCGCCCGGGACGTCGGCGTGTTGCGCGTCGACACGCCTAGTCGCGCTGAAGCACGTGCACGACGCCGCACCCGTCGTGCGCCCCGTCAGGCCGCGATGCGGTCCGGGTGCGAGTAGCAATTCAGCGAGGTCCCCCGGCTGAAGCCCACCAGCGTGAGCCCGGCGTCGTCCGCCAGATCGGCGGCCAGCGACGACGGCGCGCTGACGGCGGCGAGCACGGGGATCCCGGCGAGCTGCGCCTTCTGCACCAGTTCGAAGGACGCCCGCCCCGAGACCTGGAGGACGGTCCCGCGCAGGGGCAGCATTCCCTCGCGCAGCGCCCAGCCCACCACCTTGTCCACGGCATTGTGCCGCCCCACGTCCTCCCGGAGGCACAGGAGCTCCCCCTCCGCGGTGAACAGGCCGGCGGCGTGGACGCCTCCCGTGCGGTCGAAGAGCTTCTGGCTCTCCCGCAGCCGGTCGGGCAGGGAGGCCAGGACCCCGAGGTCGATCCGCGCGGCGTCCTCCCGGAGGTCGAACCGCGAGGACTTGCGGACGGCGTCGATCGAGGCCGTCCCGCAGATGCCGCACGAGCTCGAGGTGTACACGTGGCGCTCCATCGCGGTGTCGGGGAGCTCGACGCCGGGCCGCAGCTGCGCCTCGACCACGTTGAAGGTCTGCCGGCCGTCCTCGTCGACGCCCGCGCAGTACCGGAGACTGGGCAGCTGTCCCGGTTCCCAGACGACACCCTCCGACACGAGGAACCCGGCCACGAGGTCGAAGTCGTCTCCCGGTGTCCGCATGGTGACGGTGAAGGCGCTCCCTCCGAGCCGGATCTCCAGGGGTTCCTCGCCCGCCAGGACGTCCTCACGGCGTCCCGTCTGCGCCCCGATGCGGAACTTGGTGATGCGACGTCGCTGTGTAACCCGATTCATCCGGCACTCCTTACCTCGGCCCTAGGACGAGGTTAGTTGACTCCGGGCACCCCCTCGGCCCGTCGGCTCCGACACGAGGATGTGGACAGCGTGGCGATCGAGGCACCGGAGGACGACATCGACGAGTCCCGGCCGGCGGTGTGCGCCCGGACGACGACGGCCGTGGGACTGCCGGACGTCGTCGACTCGCTCGGGATCTCGATCGATCCGGTGGGACCCGACCGGAGCGCGCAGACGCTGCTCGCCGTCAGCGGGACACCGACCGTCGGAACCGGTCGTCGTGAGGCTCGAGAAGGTCGCCTGACGGGAGCGCCGCCCGGGCGGCGCTCCCCGCGCGGAATCCCTCAGCCGGCCAGCCACGGCAGCGCCACGGACGGCACGACGTCGCCGGCCGCGCAGCCCGCGGCAGGAACCACCAGCACGCCGTCGGCCGCTGCGAGTCCGCGCAGCATCCCGGACCGCTGGTGCGTGCTCGGCACCGCGCGCCCCGACTCCATCCGGTAGGGCACCAGCCGGCTCCGCCCCGGCAGCGGCTCGAAGGCGTCCGCGCTCGTCACCGTCCCCGGCTCGTCGAGCGGCGAGCCGCGCAGTCCTGCGAGCAGCGGGCCGGCCACCGTGAGCATCGCCATCATCGCGGCGAGGGGATTGCCCGGCAGTCCCACGAGGAACCGCCCGTCCCGCAGTCGCGCCAGCAGGGTTGGGTGTCCCGGCCGCATCGCGATGCCGTCGATGATCAGCTCGGCGTCGAGTTCGGTGAGCGCCCTGCGGATGTGGTCGGCGGACGAGCTGCCCGTTCCGCCGGTCGTGATGAGGACGTCGCCGGAGGCTCGTGCGAGGGACAGCTCATCGGTCGGTTCGGCGCTGATGGCCGCGACGACGTCGTCGAGGTCGTCCTTCGCGCGCCCCGCGACGTCGACGTGTCCGCCCAGCATCGCGACGAATCCCGGCAGCTGGGGGCCGAAGGTGTCACGCACCTGGCCGGGGTGCGGGAGCCCGTGGTCGATCACCTCGTCCCCTGTCATCAGCAGGGACACCCTGGGTGCCCGCAGGACGGCGAGCGTGTCGTGGCCGCACACCGCGGCCAGGGCGATCTGCGCCGGGTTCAGGACGACGCCGGCCGGGAGGGCCTCGGACCCTGCCTCGGCCTCCTCCCCTGCCGGCCGCACGTGCTCGTGCGGGGACGGCTCGTCGGGTCGGGCGGAGCCGTTGCGCTCCAGCACGTCCCCGCGCACCGACCCGTGCTCGGTGCGCAGGATACCGACGGCGTTCTGCGGCACCACGCCACCCGTGAGGATGAAGGTCGCCTCACCGGGGGGCGAGGGACACCGCACCGGAATCGGAGTGCGGCGACGGCCTGCCGCGGGGGTGCTCCTCGGGCTCCGTATGCCTCACGAGCGTCCAGGGCGGCTCCCCGTTCACGGCCCAGCCGTCCATCGCGGACGACGCATAGTGCGGGATGGCCTGGAGTGCGTGGACGGGCTCGGCGAGCGTCTGTCCGAGGGCATCCGCGAGGTTGACGGTCTGGAAGGGGAGCGGGCGCCCCGCGCCGTGTGCGAGTGCGCGCGCGGCCAGCCAGTCGACGTTGTGCGCTGCCGCGGCCTCGCTCATGCCGGGTCTCCGTCCGCCGCGGCCTCGGCGCAGAGCGCATCGGCCACCGCCATGGCCGAACTCATGGCCAGGGCCTCATCGGCCTGCCCGCTGCCGACCGCGAGGCCCGCGGCGTACCCCACGACGAAGGTCGTGAGGGGTGCCGCCGGACGGACGACGCCATGGGCGGCCTTCCCGGCGAGGCCGAGGACGGCGTCGATGTCGACGCGCGTGCCGTCGATCTCGTAGGCGGCGAGCAGTTTCTCGGTCCAGTCGTGCAGCAGCTTCTGGCGGTCGTCCATGAGCCCTCCGGGTAGTGCTAGGGGACGTCGACTCCCAGCGCTCGTGCATCACTCCAGGTGTCGACGTCGTGCGTCGTGCCCGGGGGAACCGGGACCGGTCTGGTCCTCACACTAGCAAGGAGGCTACGCATCGACAGGTTGTCGGCCGGACCCCGTGCGAGGACGGCGTCGATGGCACCATCGAGTGCGTCGCTCCGATAGAGAGCGGCCAGCGGCTGGTCACGGCCGCCGTCGACCGCGACCAGCGAGGTCGTCCCACCGAGCGCCGCCTCGGCGAGAAGTACACGGACGAGCACGGCCACGCGCGGCATGTCACACGCCACCACGGCGCACCAGGGCGCCCTTCCATCGCTTCCGGCCCGGAATCCGGCGACGACGGCGGCCGCCGGTCCGGCGAAGGGCGGGTGTTCCCGCACGAACGACGCCGGCCCGTCCCCGGGGGGCCGGGCACCGCCGTCCGGTTCCGGGCCCACGATCGTCAGCCGCTCCGCCTGGGCGAGGGCGGCGCAGGTGCGGTGCGGTGCAGCAGCGTCGATCCGTCGAGGACGAGCCCCGCCTTGGCCACACCGCCGAGCCTCGTGGAGCGGCCGCCCGCCAGGACGATCGCGTCGAATCGGGGGGCGTCCGGGATCACGCCGCGTTCTCCGTGAGGAACTCGCTCCATTGCGGCGCAGGCTTCTCGAGCTCGCGGATCTGCCACTGCGGCCCGCGTGGGGGCAGCGGGACGACGCGCAGCTTCCAGCCGAGGCTGGCGAGCGTCTTGTCCCCCTTGGCGTTGTTGCACTTCAGGCAGCAGGCCACGAGGTTCTCCCAGGTGTCGCCACCACCCCTCGACCGCGGCAGGACGTGGTCGATGGTCGAGGCCGTCTTGCCGCAGTAGGCGCACAGGTGGCTGTCCCGCCGCAGGACCCCGCGCCTCGTGGCCGTCACGTCGTGCCGGTAGGGGACCCTGACGTATCTGTTGAGCAGGATCACGGACGGCCGGCCGAGGATCTCGGTGGGTCCGACGACCGGCTCGTCGTCCTCCGCGATGACGCTCGCCTTGCCGGTGAGGACAAGCACGAGTGCCCGGCGGAACGTGATGACCGCCAGTGGTTCATACCCAGCATTCAGAACAAGAGTGCGCATACGGTGGCCTCATTGCTGACCTGTTCCCCGCAACCGGTTGCCATCCCGGGGTACGGGAGAAAAGCTTCGGATTGACACTGCAAGGGTAAGCCGGAGACCCGCGTGCGGCGAACCGGAGCGCCGACGGGTTGACGTGCCGCGCGGCGTCGGGCTACCGCCGCTTAACCGCGGAGGAACCGGCACGCCCGTGCCGGTTCCTCTCGGTCGATCGCCGGACTGGTCAGCCGCCGACGCGGATGTAGACGCCACCCGAGCCGAGCTCTGCCGGTGCGACCACCGTGGTGTTGCCGTTGAAGCCACCGTGGACGGCCTTGCCGCCACCGATGTACACAGCGATGTGGGCCATGCCCATGCCGCCGTCGGCGTAGTAGATGAGGTCACCCGGGATGGCCTCGCCGGCGCCCACGGTGCGGCCGAGGGAGAGGTAGCCTGCCGGCCAGCCGTGGAAGTTGATGCCCGCGGCGGCGAGCGAGTTGCTGACCAGGCGCGTGCAGTCCTGCATGACGCCGAGCTGGCCCTGGGCCGCGGCGGCGATGGTTGCCGCCACTCCGGAGGAGGCGGCCGGGGCGGGGGCCGGAGCGGGAGCAGGAGCCGGAGCAGGAGCGGGAGCCGGGGCAGCGGGAGCAACGACGGCGACCGGGGCGGCCTGCGCCACGGGGGCCGCGACGGCGGCCGCAGCAGGAGCCTCGGCGACCGGTGCCTCGACGGCAGCGGGAGCAGGTTCGGCGACCGGCGCCTCGACGACGGGAGCGGGCTCGGCGACCGGCGCCTCGACGACAGGAGCGGGCTCGACGACGGGAGCCTCGACGACCACCGGCTTGGCGTTGACCTTGACCGGGGTCATGTTGAAGGCGACGACGGTCTTGGCCGAGGCGACGACGGCCGCGCGGGCCGAGGTGACCGTGACGCTCGACGCTGCGGCGTCGCGCTGCGGCTGCAGGTCCGCGGCGTTGGCTGCGACCCCGCTGGTCAGGACGAGGCCGGAGGCCGCGGCGATAACGGCGGCCTGACGGCCCATGCCACCGGTGGTGACGGACTTGGCGAGGGCCGAGAAGGTGGCGGTGCTCTGGGTTTCGCTGCGGTGGCGGGCGGAAATGGCGCGTGAAGACATGGTGGTTTCTCCGAAGGGGTTCTAGCGGACGCGGACGAAGCCGGCGCCGGGAAGGTCTGAGAGGTTGTGGAGGCCGGTGTTCATGCCGTTGAGGCCACCGCTGATGACCTGGCCGTTGCCGACATAGATCGCGACGTGGCCCGGCGTGATGACCAGGTCACCCGCAGCGGGGGATCCGACGACGTCGCCGAACTGGAAGAACTGGCCGGGTGCGAGGTCGCCGACGGACTTGCCGACGGAGCGCAGAGCGTTCTCGACCATCGCGGTGCAGTCCTGGGCGACGCCGATCTGGCCGTAGGCGGAGGCGACCAGCCCGGCAGCGACACCGGAGGACTGGACAGGTGCGGGTGCCGGTGCGACGACGGCGACCGGTGCGGGCGCCGGTGCGGGTGCCGGTGCCGGTGCGGGTGCGACGGGAGCTGCCGCGACAGGAGCGACCTCGACAGGAGCTGCCTCGACGGGAACAGGAGGCGCTGCGACCGCGGCGGGAGCCTCGACGACGGCCGGCTCGGGTTCGGCGACAGCGGGCTCGGCCTCGACGACGGCGGGCTCGGCCTCGACGACGGGAGCCGGAGGTTCGACGACCTCGGGAGCGGGGGTGACCTCGACGGCTACGCGGTCGAAGGAGACGGTCGCAGTGGCCGGCACGGTGACCTCGGCCGAGACGACGCGGCTCACGGTCAGCGCTGCGGAGGACTGGACTTCACGCTCGGCTGCGGTTGCCCCATGGGCGGGCAGTCCCGCGGTCAGGACCAGTCCCGACGCCGCGACGATGACGGCGGCCTGACGGCCGACCGATCCGGCATTGGATGCGGCTGCTGTGGACAGGGCCGTCAGCGGACTGACGTCCCGGGTCGCGCGATGGCGGCCCGGCGAAGAGCTTTTGGACACGTTGGATTGCCTCTCCCAACGCCTGCGAGGTGAGCTGTCGGATTCGGATGGGAGTCACCCGGCCGCTGCGGAAACAGCGACTTAACCCCAAGGATCCCTGGAACAGAGACCCGGAAATTGGTTCCCCCGCCTCTGCCATGCGATGGTGCGGACGGACCTCCGGCAATGGCAGAGCTAGGCGATTTGCAGGAGGGTGCCGGATCTAGAGCGAATTTGGCACAGGATGGAGGCTACCTCAGATATCGCGGTATGTCACGTTACGGTCACGGAATGGTGTGTTTCTGGTGACGGAGCCGTGCCGGGCTCAGGGCGCGACGGAGACGAACACGTGCGAGGCGACCTCCGGGGGCAGCTCCAGTGCACCTTCCACCCCGGGAACGCGGACGGAGACATACCCGCCCACCGATTCCAGACTGAGGCGTGCGCCCGGCCGCAGGCCGCCCTCGTCGAGCTGGGTCAGCAGTTCCGGGTCGACCTGGATGGGCTCGGCCAGGCGCACCAGCGTAACCGGCTTCTCGGCCGAGTAGGTGCCCATGGCCGAGAGCAGCGTGACCACGCCGTCGGTGAAGAGCTCGGACTGGACGCCGCCGATGGCCTCGAGGCCGGGGATGGGATTCCCGTAGGGCGATTCGGAGGGCTTGCCCAGGAGTTCGTAGAGCCTGCGCTCGACGCGTTCGCTCATCACGTGCTCCCAGCGGCAGGCCTCGTCGTGCACGTAGGCCCAGTCGAGGCCGATGACATCGCTCAGGAGACGTTCCGCGAGGCGGTGCTTCCTCATGACCCCGGTGGCCCTGTGGCGCCCCAGCTCGGTGAGCTCGAGGTGCCGGTCACCCGAGACCACCACCAGTCCGTCACGCTCCATGCGGCCGATGGTCTGGGAGACCGTGGGGCCCGAGTGGCGCAGCCGTTCGGCGATGCGTGCCCGCAGGGCGACGATGTTCTCTTCCTCGAGTTCAAGGATGGTCCGCAGGTACATCTCGGTGGTGTCGATGAGGTCCGTCATGCGGGTCAGCTCCTTGGTGCGGTGCGGGTGCGCGGCTGGGATGCTCCACGCCGGTGGGGGTCCACGGCCGCCACGACCTGCTCCGCCCCACGCCTCACAAGGTTAACCCATGGCGCGATTCCCCCGGCAATCCACCGCCGCAGGCGGCGGCGCCCTCGCCGTGTCCTCCGCCTGCGGCGTTAACAAATGGAGCGCCACCGGCTCCTCGGGCAGAATGAGGGCGATACCCGCCGCCGAAACAGCTGGAGCACCCATGACCGAACTGCCCCGCATCCCCGAGCACCTCCTGCCGTCGGACGGTCGGTTCGGCGCCGGCCCGTCCAAGGTCCGGAGCGGGCAGATCGATGCCCTCGTGTCCGCGGGACAGCACCTGCTGGGCACGTCGCACCGCCAGGCTCCCGTGCGCGATCTCGTCGGGCGCGTGCGGGACGGGCTGAGCAGCTTCTTCGGCGCACCCGAGGGATACGAGGTGGTCCTCGGGGTGGGTGGCTCGACGGCGTTCTGGGACGTCGCCACCTTCGGGCTCGTGGAGCAGAAGGCGCAGCACCTCTCCTTCGGCGAGTTCGGCTCCAAGTTCGCCTCCGCGACCACCAAGGCGCCGTTCCTCGAGGCGTCGGACATCATCACGGCCCGGCCGGGAACGCGCCCCGATCCGGTGGCCGGAGCTGGGGTGGACACCTATGCCTGGCCCCAGAACGAGACGTCGACCGGTGTCGCGGCTCCCGTTCGACGGGTCGAGGGCGCGGACGACGGAGCCCTTGTCCTCGTGGACGCGACCTCCGCGGCCGGCGGCCTCGACGTGGACGTGTCCGAGGCCGACGTCTACTACTTCGCCCCGCAGAAGAACTTCGCCTCCGACGGCGGACTGTGGCTGGGCCTCTTCTCCCCCGCCGCGCTCGAGCGGGCGGCCCGGATCGATGCCGGCGACCGCTGGATCCCCGACTTCCTCAACCTGCAGACGGCGATCGACAACTCGCGTCTGAACCAGACCTACAACACCCCGTCGCTGTCCACCCTGGTCACGCTCGACGCGCAGGTGGAGTGGCTCAACGCCCAGGGCGGACTGTCCTTCGCCGCTGCGCGCACGGCGGACTCCGCGGGACGCCTGTACTCCTGGGCAGAGGCCTCCCCCGTGGCGAGCCCCTACGTGACCCGTCCCGAGGACCGCTCGAACGTCATCGTGACGGTGGACTTCGACGATGCGGTGGATGCCGCGCGCATCGCCGCCATCCTGCGGGCCAACGGGATCGTCGACGTCGAGCCGTACCGCAAGCTCGGGCGCAACCAGCTGCGCATCGCCACCTTCGTGGCGATCGAGCCCGACGACGTCTCGGCTCTCATCGCCTGCATCGACCACGTGGTCGAGAACCTCCTGTAGCAGGTCAGCTGCTGCCGTCCGCGGCTCCGGCCTCGTGGTCGAGGCGGAGCCGCCGGGGTGCTGATCGGTCGTACCGCAACCGGACGTCGTGGTACCTCCAAGCCCAGAAGATGCCGGCGGCCGCGGCGACGAGGCCGGAGGTGGCGGCCACGCCCAGGCTCCACCGCGGACCGAACATGTCGGAGACCCATCCCACCACGGGGGCGCCCAGCGGCGTCCCGCCGAGGAAGATGGCGAAGTAGAGGGCCATGACCCGGCCGCGCATGGCGGGGTCCGTCGTCGTCTGCACATACGCGTTGGCGCTGGTCATCAGCGTCAGCGCGAAGAGACCCACCGGCACGAGTGCGAGCCCGAAAAGCCAGAGGTTCGGTGCCAGGGCCGCCAGGACGCAGGCGATCCCGAAGGCGGCCGACGCGCCGAAGACGAACCGCAGGCGCGGCCGTTCCCTACGCGCGGACAGGAGTGCGCCTGCGACCGATCCGACCGCCATCACCGAGGACAGCACCCCGAAGACGCCGGCATCCTGTCCGAACTCCGTGCGCGCCATCGCGGCGATGAACACGGCGAAGTTCAGCCCGAAGGTCCCCACGATGAAGATCGCGAGCATCACCATCATCAGGTCCGGACGCTGCCGCACGTAGCGGAATCCTGCCCGGATCCGTCCCTTGCCCGGGGCGGAGCCGGGCTGCCTGTTCAACTCTCCGCTCCGCAGGGCGAGGAGCACGTAGACCATCGCACCGAAGGTCAGGGCGTTGATCAGGAAGACCCAGCCGGGTCCCACGCCGGCGGTGAGCAGGCCCGCGATGGCCGGGCCGATCAGCCGGGCGCCGTTGAACGAGGCGCTGTTGAGCGCGACGGCGTTGGGGAGGTAGTCGTCGCGCACGAGTTCGGAGACGAAGGCCTGTCGGGCGGGGGCGTCGAAGGCCGAGACGACCCCGAGTGCCAGCGCGAAGGCGTAGACGTGCCACAGGAGCGCGACGTCGAGGAGGACCATCAGCCCGAGCCCGACGCCGAGGAGCGCCATGGCGATCTGTGTCGTGGCGAGCAGCTTGCGCCGGTCCACGGTGTCGGCGATGAGCCCGGCCCAGGGCGCGATCACGAGCTGCGGTCCGAGCTGGAGGGCCATCACGATGCCCAGCGCGGACGCGTTCTGGGCCGTGAGGATGTCGTAGACCAGCCAGTCCTGGGCGGTCCGCTGCATCCAGGTGCCGATGTTGGAGATGAGGGCCCCGATGAACCAGAGCCGGTAGTTGTGGATCCCGAGCGATCGGAAGGTGCTCAGAGCACTCCCCTTCCGGTCCGGCGCCACTGATCCGTCACTCTGCGTCGGGCTGATCCACCGCGCGGTCCGACGCGTCGGATGCTTCCGCCGGGGTGAGGTTCTCCCGTTGCTGCGTGTCGTCGGACGATTCCTGCGGGACACCGGGCACGTCACCGGGCCGGGCGGCGTCGGCGTCGTCGGGCTGGGAGTCCTCGGGACGCACCCGCTCCGACCACGGCAGCCACTCGGGCGCCAGCAGCGCGGTCGCGGAGGGCAACAGGCCGACCTCGCACACCGTGACGTCCTTGCTCCGGGCGACGCGGGCCACGCTCGCGTACCACTGCCAGCCGCCGTACCCGGGGACGAACGCCTCGAAGCGATGCGTCACGAGCCGCTCACCCTCGATGGTCGCGGACACGTGGCGACCCACCTGGGCCTCGGGAGCGATCTCGAGCACTCCGCTGCGTGCCCGCTCGACGGCCGCTTCCAGCACGGCATCCGATTTCGGGATCCGGCGTGATGCCCGCGGCTTCCGGGGCACCTCGACCGGCACGGGAGCATCCTCGGTCGGCGTCCCGCTGCCGGTCATGGCTGCGCTGTCGGCAGTGTCCAGATTGGTCGAGGTCATGGTCGAAGCCTACGCGTCGAGGTCGTCCGCAACCGCCCTCAGCACGGCCGCGACCTTCGAGGCGTGCGCCTTTTCGGGATAGCGCCCCTTGCGGAGTCCGTTGGACACCCCGTCGAGCAGCTTGATGAGGTCTTCCGTGATGACCGCCATGTCGTCGGCGCTCTTGCGCGTCGCCTTGGCGACGGAGGGGGCCTGCTCCAGGATGCGTGCCGAGAGCGCCTGGAGACCGCGACGGCCGTCCGCGACGCCGAACTCGAGCTTGGTGCCCACCTTCACCTCGCTCACGCCGGCAGGGAGTGCCGAGGCATGCAGGAACACCTCCTTGCCGTCGTCGGTGGACAGGAACCCGAATCCCTTGTCCGCGTCGAACCACTTCACTTTGCCGATGGGCACGTCGTCTACCTCTTCTTAGCCGTACCGGGCGGGATGCGCCTGGGGTTCTGGTCCCGGGTGCGGAAAGCACCGCCTGGTGCCCAGGCGCACTGCCACCGCCGGGGAAGTCTGTGTCTCCTAGGATATAGCTTTTCCCACGGCTTCCCGGCCGTGGTTCTTGTAGTCTGGGACGGCTATGATCCCTGACGAGACTCCGCCGAGCCGCCCTGCCCCCCATCCCCTGCAGGGCCCCGTCGCGGGTGAAGCCGCCGGCCGACCGTCCCGTGGACGGTTCGGGGTCCTGGTCCTCGCGGTCGCGTTCTCCGGCATCGGGCTGCTGTCTCTTGCCGCCATCCTCGTCACCGCACTGCTTCAGGGCACGGTGTGGCCGGGCTTCGTGCTGGCGACCTACTTCTGCCTCCCGATCGCCTTTCTGCTAATGGTCTCGCTCGTCGCCTGGTCGGTCGTCGTACGCCGGCGATCCTGATCCTCCCGCACGGGGCTCTCGGCCCCGGTGGCCCCCGCCCGTGGTCCGGAGGGCGAGAGCCCGGTGTCGGAGGGGCCGGGTAATCTTGAGGGGATGTCCGCGATCCGAGCACTGGCCGACCAGCTGGCCCTTCGGAGCGATGACGAACTGCGCCGCCTGCTTGCCGTCCGGCCCGACCTCATCCTTCCCCCGGTGCCTGATTTCGCCGCGCTCGCGGCGAGGGCCTCCACCCGCGTGAGCCTGCAGCGTGCCCTGGACAATGTCGCGCGCCCCGGGCTCCAGGTCCTCGAGGCGATCGTGGTGCTCAGCGAGGACGCCGGCTCCGCGGTTCGACGCGAGCGCCTCGCCGCCGCCTTCGCGGACGGCGTGCCGGACGACCTCGACGCCATCGTCGCCGACCTCCTCCAGCAGGCCCTCGTCACGGGCTCCCCGGCGGAGGGCTTCCTGCCGTTCGGCGCGCTGGCCGATGCGCTCGGACCCTATCCCGCAGGCCTCGGCCGGCCCATCCGCGTCCTCGCCCGATCCATCCCGCGCTACGGACCGGCCCTGATCCGTGCGGTGCAGCTCCTGGACGCCGACGCGGACACCGAGGCGATGACCTCCGCGGCCGCGGCGCAGGCGCTGCAGGAGGTGACGGCGGATCCGGCGCTCTGGCCTCGGATCCTGGCCGACGCTCCCGACGGTGCCGCCTCCCTGCTCGCGCGGCTGCGCGACGTCCCGGTCGGCTCGACGGCGACAGGGGGCGACGGCGGCGCCTCGCCGGCAGTGCGCTGGCTGCTCGACCGGTGCCTGCTCGCACCCCTGGACGCACTCCATGTCGAGCTGCCACGCGGTGTCGGCATGGCCCTCCGCGGCCATGCCGTCTTCCCCGCCCTCGAACTCGCCCCACCCACCGGGACCGACCGCAGCACCCGCGCGAGCCTCCGCGACAACGCGGCGTTCGGCGCCATCGCGGAGACCCTCCGGCTGATCACCGCCCTCCTCTGGTCCGTGGCCTCGACGCCGGTCGCGACCCTTCGCTCGGGCGGGGTGGGCGTGCGGGAGTTGCGGCGCGTCCGCGAGGTGCTGCGCGTCGAGGACCGCGAGGCGGCATGGCTGCTGGAACTGGCGTCCGCCGTCGGGCTCCTGACCCTCGACCCCGACGACTCGCGGTGGAAGACCTCGCGCCTGGACGCCTGGGAGGCGCTCGACCGCCACGCCCAGTGGCTCCTCCTCGTCGAGGGGTGGCTCGCCGTCGACAGGGCACCGGCCCTGATCGGGTCGAAGCTGCCGGACGGGACAGCCGTCAACACCCTCGCCGCCGAGGCGTCCCGACCCGACGCGCCGATGGTGCGGCAGCGGTTGCTCGCCGTGGCGACGGAGCTGTCCGACGCCGGTCCGGGGCGCGGCGCCCGCGGCGGCGGACGGCAGGCCGGATGCCGTACCGGTCCTCACCGGGCAGTCCGTCATCGGGCTCGCGACCTGGCACCAGCCGCGCCTGCAGCGGCGCTTTGCCCGCCTGCTGCCCGGCATGCTGATCGAGGCGGCAGCGCTCGGGCTGACCGGCGGCGGAGCCCTGACGGAGGCGGGCGGGCTCGTCGCGGCCGGCCGCCTCGAGGACGCCGCCCAGGTCATCCGCGAGGCCCTGCCCGACCCGGTCTCCCTCGTCGTCCTGCAGGCGGACCTCACCGCCGTCGCCCCCGGCTACCTGCAGCCCGAGGTGGCACGCGGGCTCCTGCGCATGTCCACCCCCGAGGGGCAGGGACCGGCCACCACCTACCGCTTCTCCGCCGAGTCGATCCGTTCGGCACTCGACACCGGCGAGGACGCCTCCTCGATCCTCGCCTTCCTGCAGGAGCACTCGGCCACCGAGATCCCGCAGGCGCTCTCCTACCTCGTCGAGGACACCGCGTCGCGGTACGGCAACCTCCGGGTCGGACGGGCCGGCAGCTACGTGAGCACGGACGACGACGCCGTGGTCGCGACGGTGCTGGCCGATCCGCGGGCCGCCGTGCTCGGCGTCGTCCAGGTGGCGCCGACCGTCCTGGTCTCACCCGCATCCCCCCACGAACTGTCCGCGCTCCTGCGGGACCTCGGTTTCTCGCCGGCATCGGACACCGTGGCCGCCGTCGCCGCGCCCCCTCCCGCCGGACCGGCGGCACCCGCGCGCATCCCTCCGGACCAGCTGAGGTCGCGGCTGAACCCGTGGTCGGTCGCGGAGGAGGAGCTCGACGCCCAGCTCGCCGTCCTGCGCTCCGCGCGGCCGGGCCCCGCCGACCTCGCCACCGGTACCGACAGCGAGACCCTCCTGGGACTCGAGACCCTCCGCGCAGCCATCCGGTCGCGGAGCAGGGTCCGCCTCGGCACCGCGGACAGCGAGGGGAATCACGTGCGTCAGGTCCTTGTTCCCCTCTCGGTATCGGGAGGCCGCCTGCGGGTGTTCGACCCCGAGCACCAGGTTGAGAAAGTCGTCTCCGTGCATCGCGTGATGGACGTGGAAATCCTCGAAGGGAGTCCCGCAGATGGTTGACGGGCCGCTGATCGTCCAGAGTGACAAGACCATCCTGCTCGAGGTGGACCACGAGCAGGCCACCGAGGCGCGCCATGCCATCGCCGCCTTCGCCGAGCTCGAGCGGGCGCCGGAGCACGTGCACAGCTACCGGCTCACGCCCCTCGGGCTCTGGAACGCGCGTGCGGCCGGACTCGACGCCGAGCGGGTCCTCGACACGCTGCTGAAGTACTCGCGCTTCCCGGTGCCGCACGCCCTCCTGATCGACATCGAGGACACGATGTCGCGCTACGGACGGCTCCGCCTCGAGAAGGATCCGCAGCACGGCCTCGTCCTGCGGACGACGGACTACCCCGTGCTCGAGGAGGTGCTGCACGCCAAGAAGATCCAGCCCCTGCTCGGACCGAGGATCGACGGCGAGACCGTCGTCGTCCATTCGTCGCAGCGCGGACAGCTCAAGCAGCTGCTGCTCAAGCTCGGCTGGCCCGCCGAGGACTTCGCGGGCTACGTCGACGGGACGCCGCACCCGATCGTGCTCGACGAGGACGGCTGGACCCTGCGGCCCTACCAGCAGCTCGCCGTCGAGAACTTCTGGTCGGGCGGCTCGGGCGTCGTCGTCCTGCCGTGTGGCGCAGGGAAGACCCTCGTGGGTGCTGCGGCGATGGCCACGAGCCAGACCACCACGCTGATCCTCGTGACCAACACGGTCTCCGCACGGCAGTGGAAGGACGAGCTGCTCAGGCGCACGTCGCTGACGGAGGAGGAGATCGGGGAGTACTCCGGCGCCGTCAAGGAGGTGCGTCCGGTGACGATCGCGACCTATCAGGTCCTCACGACGAAACGCGGTGGGCTGTACCCGCACCTCGAACTGCTCGACGCGAACGACTGGGGCCTGATCGTGTACGACGAGGTCCACCTGCTCCCCGCACCGATCTTCAAGATGACAGCCGACCTCCAGGCACGCCGCCGGCTCGGTCTCACGGCGACCCTCGTCCGTGAGGACGGCCGCGAGGGCGAGGTGTTCTCGCTCATCGGACCGAAGCGGTACGACGCCCCGTGGAAGGACATCGAGGCGCAGGGCTACATCGCGCCGGCCGACTGCGTGGAGGTCCGCGTGGACCTGCCGCGGGACGAGCGGGTCGCCTACGCCATGGCCGACGACGCCGACAAGTACCGGCTTTGTGCGACGTCCGACACGAAGTCGGACGTGGTGGAGAGACTCGTCGCCGGGCACAAGGGCGAGCAGCTGCTGGTGATCGGCCAGTACATCGACCAGCTGGATGACGTCGCGGCGAGGCTCGACGCCCCGGTGATCAAGGGCGATACCTCCGTGAAGGAACGCCAGCGCCTGTTCGACGCCTTCCGCGCGGGCGAGGTCCACGTGCTCGTGGTCTCCAAGGTCGCGAACTTCTCGATCGACCTGCCGGAGGCCTCCGTGGCGATCCAGGTCTCCGGTTCGTTCGGTTCACGGCAGGAGGAGGCGCAGCGCCTGGGCCGGTTGCTCCGGCCGAAGACCGACGGCCGTGCTGCGCGCTTCTACACGGTCGTCGCGCGGGACACCCTGGACCAGGACTTCGCCGCCAAACGGCAGCGGTTCCTGGCGGAGCAGGGCTACGCGTACCGGATCCTCGATGCCTCCTCGATCGGGGACAAGGAGCCCAGGGACTAGCGAGCTATCTCACCGGATCGGCACAGCCAACTCACAGACAACACGCGGATACTGGTGCCGTGAAGAAAACAGGCCCCGAAGCGAAACTGCTGGTCGTCGATGACGAACCGAACATCCGCGAACTCCTGTCGACATCGTTGCGGTTCGCCGGCTTCGACGTCGTCGCCGCCGCCAACGGGCGCGACGCCCTCGCGGCCGCCGAGACGCACAACCCCGATCTCGCCGTCCTCGACGTCATGCTGCCCGACATGGACGGCTTCACCGTCACCCGCCGGCTGCGCGCCGCCGGCCGGCACTTCCCCGTCGTCTTCCTGACGGCGCGGGACGACACGGATGACAAGGTCACCGGCCTGACGGTCGGCGGGGACGACTACGTCACCAAACCGTTCAGCCTCGATGAGGTGGTCGCGCGCATCCGCGCCGTCCTGCGACGCACCCATCCGCTTGAGGACGACGACGCCGTGATCCGCGTCGGCGACCTCGAACTCGACGACGACGCGCACGAGGTACGGCGCGGCGGCGAGGTCATCGACCTCTCCCCCACCGAGTTCAAACTGCTGCGCTACCTCATGATGAACCCGAACCGCGTCCTGTCGAAGGCACAGATCCTCGACCACGTGTGGGAGTACGACTTCAACGGGGACGCGTCCATCGTCGAGTCCTACATCTCGTACCTGCGCCGCAAGATCGACAGGAACCCGGATGCCGTAGCCCTGATCCAGACCAAGCGCGGCGTGGGCTACCTGCTCCGGACCGCCGACAAGCGGTAGCGCCGCTCCCTTGGTCAAGCGTTGGAGTGCGGCGTCCCTCCGCTCGCAGCTCGTCGCGATCATCATGCTGCTCATGATCGTCACGGTGGGCTTCACGGGGCTGGCGACCGTGTCCCTCCTGCGTGAAGGGCTCGTGGACCGGGTCGACGCCGACATCCTGGCCAACGCAAAGGTCGTCTCGGAGACCATCTATTCCGAGGTGCCCGCTGATGACGGTACGGTCCTGCGGTACTACGCGGCGATCCTCGACCGGGACTCCACCATCCTCGCGGAGAATCAGTCCTCCGACGCGGCGGACGTACCCGAACTCGGGGACCTGACGCCCGAACGGATCGCGGACCTCGAAGGGTCCGGCCTCGACGTCCCGGGAACGGACCCGGCGAGCCAGGGGTGGCGCGTCCGCGTGTTCCCGTTCACCAACGGCGAGGGCTACCTGGCCATCGCCTCACGGCTCAACACGGTCAACGAGTCCCTGCAGGAATCGACCGAGATCATCTTCACGTCGGGACTGGTGACCACCGCCCTCGCCTCCCTCATCGCCTTCGTCACGGTCACCCGGCAGTTCGCACCGCTCGCCAGGGTCGAGCGGACCGCCGCCGCCATCGCAGCCGGCGACCTCTCCCGCCGTGTCGCCGTCGAACGTCCCGCCACCGAGATCGGCCGGCTGTCGCGATCGCTCAACGCCATGCTCGCGCACATCGAGCGCGCCTTCGCGGCGAGGACCGCGTCGGAGACGAAGATGCGCCGTTTCGTGGCGGACGCCTCCCATGAACTCCGCACGCCGCTCGTGACCATCCGCGGCTACTCGGAGCTCTACCGGCACGGGGCACTCCAGAAGGACGAGGACGTCGCCGCGGCGATGGGCAGGATCGAGAGCGAGGCCATCCGCATGGGCCAGCTCGTCGAGGATCTCCTCACGCTCGCCCGGATCGACGAGCAGCGCCCCCTCGAGGTGCGACCCGTGGACCTCATGGTGCTCGCGCACGATGCCGCTTTCGACGCACGGGCGACCGCCCCCGATCGGTCCGTCACGGTGATCGGACTCGACGGCGGAGCTCCACGCTCCGCGCCCTCCAGGGGTGACGAGGCACGCCTGCGCCAGGTGGTCGCCAATCTGATGACCAACGCGCTCCGCTACACGCCGGAGGGATCCCCGATCGAACTCGCCGTCGGCGTCGCGCCGGTACTGCACGGGCACAGCGACTCCGTCCTGGAGGTACGCGACCACGGGCCCGGCATCTCCGAGGACGACGCCGCCAAGGTCTTCGAGCGGTTCTACCGGGCGGACACCTCACGGCACCGGGAGACCGGCGGCACGGGGCTCGGGCTCGCCATCGTCGCCGCGCTCGTCGCGCAGCATGACGGTACCGTCCGCCTGGACGAGACACCCGGCGGTGGCGCCACCCTGTCCATCCGGCTCCCCCACCTCCCGGCGGACGCCCGGTCGGAGGACGCAGCACCCGAGGAGGACTCTCCGGGGTCCGACCAGGACCGCGCCTACTCGACGGGCATCACCCCTCCGCAGGAGCCCTCGACCAGGCCGGTTGTCCACAAGAGCGGCGACGCCGGCTGACCGACCCGTGCCGTGCCCTAGCGTCGGATCGTCAATTAAGCGCGAGCACACGGGAGCACACCATGGCATTCTTCAACGTGGACACCGACGGCCTGGCAGCGAAGAGCAGTCAGGTGCAGGGCACCATCTCGAGGCTGCAGGCGGAGGTGAACTCGATGCAGGCGGGGTTACGCGATCTCGAGGGCATCTGGACCGGCCAGGCAGCCAGCAATTTCCAGCAGCTCGTCCTGCAGTGGCGCGCGACCCAGCAGCAGGTCGAGGAATCCCTGGCCGGCATCAACGAGGCGCTCTCCCTCGCGACCCGCCAGTACGCGGACGCCGAGCAGAGCAACGCCCGCATGTTCCTGGGCTGACGCCTCGCACCGGCACCGGAGCCACCCCGGCCGTCCGGGGCATCCGTCCATGCCTCGGACGACGAAAGGGTGGCACCCCCCTCGGGAGTGCCACCCTTCTCGTCCGGGCTGCGCGGTGGAGCGCCGGCGGGGGCTAGAAGCCGCCCATGCCGCCCATGCCGCCCATGTCGTCGCCGCCGCCGGCAGGAGCTGCCTTCTCCGGCTTGTCGGCCACGACGGCCTCGGTGGTGAGGAACAGGCCGGCGATCGACGCTGCGTTCTGCAGGGCCGAGCGCGTGACCTTCACGGGGTCGTTGACGCCCGCTGCGAGGAGGTCCTCGTACACGCCGGTCGCAGCGTTCAGGCCGTGGCCGGCGGGCAGGCCGCGGACCTTGTCGACGACGACGCCCGGCTCGAGGCCGGCGTTGAAGGCGATCTGCTTGAGCGGTGCGTCGATCGCGACGCGGACGATGTTCGCGCCCGTCGCCTCGTCACCCGAGAGTTCCAGGTTGGCGAACGCCTTGGCTCCGGCCTGGATGAGGGCCACGCCACCACCGGCGACGATGCCTTCCTCCACGGCTGCCTTCGCGTTGCGGACGGCATCCTCGATGCGGTGCTTGCGCTCCTTGAGCTCGACCTCCGTGGCGGCACCGGCCTTGATGACTGCAACGCCGCCGGCCAGCTTGGCCAGGCGCTCCTGCAGCTTCTCGCGGTCGTAGTCGGAGTCGGAGTTCTCGATCTCGGCGCGGATCTGGGCCACGCGACCGGCGATGGCGTCGGCGTCGCCGGCTCCCTCGACGATCGTGGTCTCGTCCTTGGTCACGACGACCTTGCGGGCGGTACCCAGCAGGTCGAGGGTGGCGGTCTCGAGCTTGAGGCCGACCTCCTCGGCGATGACCTGGCCACCGGTGAGGATGGCGATGTCGGCGAGCTGCGCCTTGCGGCGGTCACCGAACCCGGGGGCCTTGACGGCCACGGACTTGAAGGTGCCACGGATCTTGTTGACCACGAGGGTCGCGAGGGCTTCGCCTTCGATGTCCTCGGCGATGATCAGCAGCGGCTTGCCGGACTGCATGACCTTTTCGAGGACTGCGACGAGGTCCTTCACGTTGCTGATCTTCGAGTTGACGATCAGGATGTAGGGATCCTCGAGGACCGTCTCCTGGCGCTCGGCGTCGGTGACGAAGTAGCCCGAGATGTAACCCTTGTCGAAGCGCATACCCTCGGTGAGTTCCAGTTCGAGGCCGAACGTGTTCGACTCCTCGACGGTGATGACGCCTTCCTTGCCCACCTTGTCGAGGGCCTCGGCGATCAGGTCACCGATCTGCTTGTCCCCGGCGGAGATGGAGGCCGTGGCAGCAATCTGCTCCTTGGTCTCGATCTCCTTCGCGGAGGCGAGCAGCTCGTCGGTGACGGCCGTGACGGCCTTCTCGATGCCGCGCTTGAGGCTCAGGGGGTCGGCGCCGGCCGCGACGTTGCGCAGGCCTTCCTTGACGAGGGCCTGGGCGAGCACGGTGGCGGTGGTCGTTCCGTCGCCTGCGACGTCGTCCGTCTTCTTGGCGACCTCCTTGACGAGTTCGGCGCCGATCTTCTCGAACGGGTCGTCGAGCTCGATCTCCTTGGCGATGGACACGCCGTCGTTCGTGATGGTGGGGGCGCCCCACTTCTTCTCGAGCACGACGTTGCGGCCACGGGGGCCGAGCGTCACCTTGACGGCGTCAGCGAGGATGTTGAGACCCCGCTCGAGGCCGCGGCGGGCCTCTTCATCAAAAGAAATGATCTTGGCCATAACGGCTTAGGTCCTTTCGGGACGGTTGCATTTCAGCACATGAATGCTTGCCTGCGTGTGGTGCCCGCGACGGCCGGGCAGCGCCTGAACGATCTCTTTCACGCTCGAAGCACCACCCCCACCACAGAGGTTTGCCTGCTTCACCCACCACGTGCAGTCTTAGCAGTCTGCGCGCGCGAGTGCTAAGTCAATAATTAGCACTCCCACCGTGTGAGTGCAACCTGCCCGAGCCCGCCGCACCTCCTTACAGGACGGCGGGACCCCGGCGCTACCGCGAGCCGTGGCGGGGATCCCACCGAAGGCATAGATTGGGCGGACACCGACGAACGGGAGGCACAGTGTCCACGCCAGCAACCGGTCCTGAGAACGGGAAGCCCGAAGGGCGCGGCACCGCGAACCCCGACGGCGGTGGTCCCCCCGGTCCTGGTCCATCGCCCCACCGCGTGCCCGACGGCGACGACCCGCGGCCCCTCCCGGAAGGGCAGGCGCCCGTCCCGCAGCAGCCATCCGGCCAGGACCCCTATCAGCCGGGAACCTACGCGCAGGGGCCCTCCGGGCCGAACTCGTACGCCCAGGACCCGTACGCCCAGGCGCCGTATCCCCAGGCGGGCCCGCCTCCCGGCGGCCATGGCCGACCCGGTCCGGGGCAGGACCCCTACGCTTCCGGCGGCTACGGCCGTCCAGGCCCGGGGCAGGACCCCTACCTTTCCGGCGGCTACGGCCGTCCAGGCCCGGGGCAGGACCCCTACCTTTCCGGCGGCTACGGCCGTCCAGGCCAGGCACAGGACCCTTCCCTGCAGGGCGGCTACGGCCAGGGGCCCTACGGACAGCCGTATGGTCCGCAGAAGTCGCGGGTGATCGCCGGGGTCCTGGGGATCCTGCT
The DNA here is from genome assembly GCA_004001285.1 of Arthrobacter sp. MN05-02. Classification (NCBI taxonomy): domain Bacteria; kingdom Bacillati; phylum Actinomycetota; class Actinomycetes; order Micrococcales; family Micrococcaceae; genus Arthrobacter; species Arthrobacter sp. MN05-02. The sequence continues at coordinate 607,527 of AP018697.1, read as the reverse complement.
CGGATCGCTCGGCGTCCACAGGTTCTATCTCGGCTACACGACGATCGGCGTCGTCCTGGTTCTCATGTCGACCGTCGGGGCGATCTTCACGTTCGGGCTGAGCGCCATCGCGGCCGGCATCTGGGGGCTCGTCGAGGGCATCCTGATCCTGGTCGGGTCCGGGCAGTTCCGGCGGGACGCGCAGGGCATCCCCCTCAAGGACTGATGGCTCCGGGCCCTGCAGAGGGCTACTGGAATTCCGGTCCGAGGACCACGGAGATGTCGGGCGAGACCTCTGCGGTGTCGATCAGGTCGGTGATCCCGAGGTCCGCGGCCACCGCCTCGGCGTCGGACCGTTGGGCCTCCCCGTTGTAGAAGACCACGGAGGCGTCGACGGGGGCTCCGGCCCAGTTCCCCGGGATCGCCGAGGTCCAGCCCTCGGCTGCGAGCCTCCCCGCAGCGACGGAAGCGAGTCCGGGAGCGCCCGTGGCGTTGAGCACGTTCACGGTCTGCGCCCGGTCGGCCCTGCCGGGCGCGTCCGCGTCCGGCGATGCACCCGCATCCGGTTCGTCCGTCGCCCCGTTCTCGGGATCGTCCGGAGCGTCCTCCGTCGGTGTCGCCGTCCCCCCGGGAGCCTCGCTCGTGACCGGCGCCGGACCCGACGCCGCGTCCGATCCCCCGGGGAACCCGAGTCGGGGAAGCACGAAGTAGGCGCCGAGACCGATCAGCAGCGCGAGGACCCCCACGGTGATCTTGAGGGCCAGGCCGCTCGAGCGGGCCGGCAGCAACCTCTCCCGGTGGACACCCTGGCGATCGGAAGCCTCGGGGACGGCGTCGAACTCGTCCCGCGGGTGGTCGGTCATGGGAGAGGAGGGTCCTTCGCTCGTCGCGGGCAGTACTAGATGTCCGCGCCGAGGCGGCGTGCGGAACGTGCCTTCTGGCGGGTGGACCGCAGGCGACGCAACCGCTTGACGAGCATGGGGTCGTGCGCGAGCGCAGCCTCCGTGTCGATCAGGGCGTTGAGCGCCTGGTAATAATGCGTGGCGGACATGTTGAACAGGTCGCGGATCGCCTGCTCCTTCGCACCGGAGTACTTCCACCACTCGCGCTCGAGGGCCAGCATGCGCTGCTCCCGGTCTCCCAGGGCCAGTCTCGCGTCCTGCCCGGAAGGAGAGTCGTCCGGCTGCCGCATCGGCTCCGCCATGTCCACTACCACCTTCCATTTCCTCGCACGACTGTCTTTCCATGGTAGTAGGGAATTACACGTGTGTCATTCGGGGAGCGGGCCCCGGAGGGGCGCGCGAGAATGGGTCCATGACGCACGACGGCGACGCGCTCTTCGACCTCCCTGACACCCCTTCCGATGCGGGTCCGCCCCGCGGCGTGGACTCCGGGAGCCCACGACCGTCGCCGAACGCGTCGGTCTTCCCGTTCGCGGCACCGACCGGCATCGCGGAACTCGTGCCGGCCGATTGGGCGGCAGCGCTCGCGCCCGTCGAACCGGTCCTCCACCGGCTGGCCGAATCCCTTGCGGCGGACCTCGACCGCGGGCTGCGTGTGCTGCCCGATGCGCCGTCGATCCTCCGGGCGTTCTCCTCGCCCCTCGACAGCGTGCGCGTCGTCATCGTCGGGCAGGACCCGTACCCGACCGTCGGCCACGCCGTGGGCCTGAGCTTCGCCGTCGATCCCGCGACGCGTCCCATCCCCCGCAGCCTCGCGAACATCTACCGTGAGCTCGCCACGGATACCGGCGCCGCTCCGCCTGCCACGGGTGACCTGTCGGGGTGGGCAGAGCAGGGCGTCCTGCTCCTCAACCGGGTGCTGACGGTGCGTGCCGGCGAGACCGCCTCGCACCGCGGGCTCGGCTGGGAGCACGTGACGGATGCGGCGATACGGGCTCTCGTGGCCCGCGGCGGTCCGCTCGTGGCCATCCTCTGGGGCAAGGACGCGCTCCGCCTGAAGCCGCTGCTCGGGCCGACGCCCACCGTCGAGTCCGCGCACCCCAGCCCGCTGTCGGCGTCCCGGGGGTTCTTCGGCTCGCGGCCGTTCAGCCGCGTCAACGAGCTGCTCGTCCAGCAGGGCGCCGCGCCGATCGACTGGTCCCGGACCGCGTCCCGCAGCGGGTCGGGTCGGGATGCGCCGGGACCGCGAGGGAAGGGCTAGCGCCGCCGGTTCCGCTGGCGCTCGTTCGAGCTGAGCTTGCGGGTGAAGGGCCTGGCCAGGTTGTCGCCGAGGACGACGCCCGCGGCGATCGCCAGCACGACGGTCAGCGCGTTGAAGAGTCCGAGGGCGCCGTCGGACACCACCTCCGAATCGATGGTCAGCCTGTACATGGAACGGAAGATGGTCAGCCCCGGGTACAGGAAGAGGACGGCGGGTACGGCGACGACGAGCTGCGGTGCGCCGAGCCGGAGCGCGACGACGCGCGAGAGGGCCCCGATCAGGATGGCGGCGAGGGCCGGTGCGAGGCGGTAGCCCACGCCGGCGGTCATCGCGCTGATCATCAGGAGATACCCCGCGACGGCCACGAGCGACGTCGGCAGCACGAGCTTCACGTCCGTCTGCTCGGCGATGCAGATCATGGCCACCGCGATGAAGACGAGCACCGCGACCACGGGCCACGGGTACTGGCTGCCCGGCGAATCGAGGACCTCCAGCTCGGGGATGCCGAGCGCGGTGCCCGCGACGAGGGCGACGGCGATGCCCGCCACCAGCGCGGCGAAGACGAGGATCGCCGAGAGGAACCGTCCCGCGGCCGTGACCGGGAAGCCGTTGATCGCGTCCTGCGTCGCAGAGACCAGCCTCCCCGTCGGCAGCAGCAGGAGTATCCCGCCCACCACCACGAGCGCCGGGGCGATCGGCACCTCGAGCCACCAGAACAGCATCGCGATCAGGGTCACCAGCGCGGCGGAGGTGGCCACGGAGAAGAACTCCGGGACGCGCCATTCGCCCAGCTTGCGGCTGACCAGGTCCACGAGGATGCAGCTGATGAAGCCGATCAGGGATCCGAGCAGGGTCCCGCCGACGAAGGCCACGATCGCCGCCGAGAAGGTGCCGAAGGCTGCCGTCACCATCCAGCGCGGGAACGGCTTGGGCCGGTGCGTGATCTCGTCGAGCCGGTGTGCGGCCTCCGTCCGGGAGACGCCGCCGTCCGCGATGTCGGACACGAGGCGGTGGATGGCCGTGAGGCCCGCGTAGTTGTTCGTCCAGGAGCGGACCACCCGCAGGACCGTCGTCGGCGTCTGGTCCCGCGCAGAGTAGTTGATGACCACCGACTGGTTGGTGATGTCCACCTCGATCGAGTCGAGGCCGAAAGCCGCGGTGACCGCGATGATGCTCGTCTCGACCTCCAGCGCACCCGCCCCGTAACGGAACATGGTCTCCGCCAGGTTGAGCGCGAAGTCGAGGGCCTTGCGGGCACTGGCGTCGGGGCCGCCCGCCTGGATCATCGGGTTCGCATAGGGACTGCCGGCCAGACGCTCGACGATGCTCATCGCCTGCGTGGGCGGGGCCTCGCCCTGCACCAGGCGTCGGAGCATGCTCTCCGGGCGGCGGCATTGGGCCGACTCGACGGCGGCACGCTCTGCGGCGTCGTGGGCAGCGCGTCCGCGGGCCTCGTGACCTGCTGCCGCGCTCGCCCCTGGCGTTGGGGCCTCGGTTCCGCGGGGCGCCTGGACGGTGTGGGACCACCCCTCGGCGGTTTCCTGCCACCGCTCCCCCTGCCCGCGGCGAGCTTGTCCTTCTCGTCGTCGCTCGGGTCGAAGGGCCGCTGGATGACGGGGAGAGCCTGGGCGACCGGCGACGGGTTGGTGGCGGGCGATGACCCCTCGCGGGGTTCGTCGCGCGTGCCGTCAGTCATGGGGGGGAACCTCGCAATCGTCCCGCGGGACGGTCGGTGGCCTGGGAAGGCCTAGTAGAAGGGCTGCCGGTGACGGCGCCAATGGATCTGCCGTGCCACTCGCTCGCCCACCGCATGCCACACACGATACGTGCGGGGGCGGACGACGGCGTCGTAGCATCCTGCGAAGTCCGTCACAGTCTTCGTGAAGCTCGTCTTGAACATCCCGAGGCCGTACTGCGGATGGTCCTTGTCCTTCAGCCGATCGGCCGGCGGCGTGCCGCAGAAGTCGTATTCGCGGGCCCCGAGGCGCTTCATGTCGAGGATCGCCTCCCACTGGACGAGGTGCGAGTCACCGTACTGGTTGCGGTTGGGCAGCGAGCCGCCGTCCTTTGTACGTGGCCTTCCGGCCGTAGAGGATCACGAAGGCGCCTACCGACGGCTTGCCGTCCTCGTACACGAAGTAGAAGCGGCCCATCCCGGCGTCCACGAACTCCTGCCAGAACCCCCGGTAGTACTCGTAGGGGCGTGGAACGGCGGACAGCCGGCCCTGCTGCGCCTGACCCATGAGGGCGTACATGGTCCGGTAGGTGTCCTCGCCGGCTTCGACGAGCTGGGCACGGACACCGTCGCGGATGGCACGGCGGACGGCGTTGCGGCCCCGGGAGGAGAGGTTCCTCAGGAGCTGGTTCTCGTCCGGTGTGAGGTCGAGGATCGCCGTGCTGTCGTTGGCCTGGATGTTGAAGGTCTTCACGAGACCCGCTCCGGCGAAGAGGGCGCGCAGTTCCTCGGTGTCGGGGAAGTCGGGCTCGATCTTCACGGCGAAGACCCGCCCCGGCCGGCGCCTGGCGTGGGCGACCACGGCGTCGACGAACGGTGGGACGTCCTCCGGACGGGCCGTGTCGAGGCCCTTGATGAGGTACCACAGTGCTCCGAGCGCGGGGATGCGGCGCTGATAGGCGATCACGTAGCTCGTGTAGTCCGGCGATTCGACGGCGAGGTGGATCGGCTGCCAGCCCTGGCGCACCTTCACACGGCTGAAGGGACCGGACTGGAGCACGTTACCGCCGAGCGGATTGGCCGGGACGAGCTCGTCCCAGCGCGCCACCTCGTCGGCGGTGGCTGCGCGTGCCGTGAAGGGCGCCATCCTCAGTACCAGCTTTCGTGGTGTCGCATCCGGTGGACCTTCAGGACGGCCCGCTCCCCGATCCTCAGCCAGGCCTTGTGCTGCAGCGGCTTCACGGGCAGGTCGAACGTCCCCACGAAGTCCGTGATCGCCGGGTTGAATCCCGTCTTGAACATGCCGATGCCGTAGTGCTCGTGGTCCTTGTTCTTCGCCTCGCTGGAGGGCGGTGCTCCACAGAGGTCGTACTCCGTGACATCCCGGGCCTTCAGCCACTCGATGGCGGCCACCTCGAGGAGGGCGCTGGCGCCGCGGACCGTGCGCTTGCGGGTGCTCGCGGCGTCCTTGCGGCTGGCCTTGGCGCCGAGGACCATGATGAAGTCGGCCGCCACCACCTCGCCGTCGACGAATGCGAACAGGAACGCTCCTGCCTGGGCGCGTGCGTGGCGCTGCCAGAAACCGGTGTAGTACTCCTCGCTGCGGATGGAGAAACTGCCCTCGGCCGTCTCGGCGAGGAGCCGGTAGAAGATCGCGCAGTTCTCGTCGTCGACCTCCACCACGCGGGTCTCGACACCGGCCTTGCGGGCCGCGCGGATGTTGTAGCGGGTCTTCGAGCCGAAGGACGCCTCGATGGCCTCCAGGTCCCCCGAGATGTCGAGGACCACGGTCGACACGTTGGGCTGGACATCGGCGACACGGACCAGCCCCGCCGCCTCGAGCGCCCCTGCCACGGCGGGGTCGGAGGAGAGCTCGGGGTCGACCTTGACGCCGAAGACCCCCTTGCCGGCGGCGAAGGCCCTCAGCCCCGGAAGCAGGGCGACGAGCGCGGCAGCATCCCCGGTCCCCGGTCCCTTCGGCACGTACCAGTAGCGGCCGAGGGGAAGGACGGTCTTCTGCAGCACGGTAAGCGCGACGCCGTCGGCCATCAGGTACACCGGGGTCCACCCGGTCGCTCGCTTCTGCTCGGCGAATTCCCGGCCCTGCATCACGTTCCCGCCGTCCGGATTCTCGCTGATGATGCTGTCCCACCGGGCGATCTCGTCGGGCGTTGCGAAGCGAATGGTCATGATGATCGAGTCTACGGCAGGGCCGGAATCCCCTCCACAGCAGCAGCACCAGTCCTTTGATCGTTGCCTGGGTGACCTATCGCTGGGGCGCCCGGCCCGGCTAGCATCGCGATATGGACTTCAGATACCTCGGAAACAGCGGCTTCAAGATCTCGGAGATCACCTACGGCAACTGGCTCACGCACGGCTCGCAGATCGAGAACGACGTCGCGACGCAGTGCGTGCGGGCAGCACTCGACGTCGGGATCACCACCTTCGACACGGCGGACGTGTACGCGAACACGGCGGCGGAGACCGTCCTCGGCGAAGCCCTGAAGGGTGAGCGGCGCCAGTCGCTCGAGATCTTCACGAAGGTCTGGGGAGCCACGGGCCCCAAGGGCCACAACGACGTCGGGCTGTCACGGAAGCACATCATGGAGTCGATCGACGGCTCGCTCCAGCGCCTGCAGACCGACTACGTGGACCTCTACCAGGCACATCGCTACGACTACGAGACACCCCTCGAGGAGACGATGCAGGCGTTCGCCGACATCGTCCGCCAGGGCAAGGCCCTCTACATCGGCGTCAGCGAGTGGACGGCCCAGCAGATCCGCGACGGTTCCGCCCTCGCGAAGGAGCTCAACGTCCAGCTGATCTCCAACCAGCCGCAGTACTCCATGCTCTGGCGGGTCATCGAGGGCGAGGTCATCCCCACGTCGGAGGAACTGGGGCTCTCGCAGATCGTCTGGTCGCCCGTGGCCCAGGGCGTGCTCACGGGCAAGTACAAGCCCGGCCAGCAGCCCGAGCAGGGCACACGTGCCTCGGACGACAAGGGCGGCGCCGACATGATCAAGCGCTGGATGAGTGACGACGTCCTGACCGGCGTGCAGAAGCTCGCGCCCATCGCCGACGGCGTGGGCCTCACGATGGCGCAGCTCGCGATCGCGTGGGTGCTGCAGAATCCGAACGTCGCCTCGGCGATCATCGGAGCGTCCCGCCCGGAGCAGGTGGAATCGAACGCCGTCGCCGCCGGGGTGAAGCTCGAGGACGACGTCCTGAAGGCGATCGACGACGCGATCGGTGGCCTCGCGGAGACCGACGTCGCAAAGACCGTCTCCCCCGAGACCCGGCCGGTCTGATGGCGGAGACGACGACGTCACTGAACGTCGCGGTCACCGGCTCGAACGGCAAGCTCGGCCGGAGCGTGGTGCGCGGGCTCCGCGACGCGGGCCACACCGTCCTGGAACTGGACCAGCACGGCGAGCGCAGCCCCGGGTTCCTGCGGATCGACCTGCGGGACTACGGGCAGGTGGTCGACGCACTCCTCGGCGTGGAGGACCGGCACTCCGGCTTCGACGCCGTCGTGCACCTCGGAGCCATTCCGGCTCCGGGGCTGCAGGCCGACGCCGAGACGTTCCACAACAACATGACCGCCACGTACAACGTCTTCCAGGCGTGCCGCCGGGCCGGTATCAAGCGGATCGTCTACGCGTCCAGTGAGACCGTGCTCGGGCTGCCCTTCGATACGCCTCCCCCGTACCTCCCCGTGGACGAGGAGTATCCGGCACGGCCCGAGAGCACCTACTCGCTGGTCAAGCACCTGGAGGAGCAACTGGCCACCGAACTGGCCCGCTGGGACCCGGACCTGAGCATCACGGCCCTCCGGTTCTCGAACGTGATGGACCCGGAGGACTACGCCGAATTCCCGTCCTTCGACGCGGACCCCACCGCCCGCAAGTGGAACCTGTGGGGGTACATCGACGGCCGCGACGGCGCCCAGGCGGTGCTGAGGGCGCTGGAGCAGGCGGCACCGGGCTTCGACCGCTTCATCATCGCCGCCGCGGACACGGTCATGGCCAGGACGAGCGCCGACCTGGCGGCCGAGGTGTTCCCGGGCGTCGAGGTGATGCGCGAGGTCGGCGAGCACGAGACCCTGCTCTCGATCGACAAGGCCCGTCGGGTGCTGGGCTTCGAGCCCCGGCACAGCTGGCGCGAGGGAGTCTAGCGGGACACCGCATCCGGTCCGGGCGGCGGGGCCGACTGTCGCCCGGACCGGATCATCAGTAGGCTGATGATCGAAGGATGCGCAGCACCGACGAAAGGCAGAGAAGATGACCGAGAACCTTCCCGACGAGGAACTGACCATCGTGGGCGAGGAGCCCGAGACGCCGAACGACTCGCTTGCTCCCGAGGCCTTCGACCCGGTCCTCGAGGGTCAGCCGGACGACTACGAGGGTGCGGCGGAGAACAACCCCGACCGCTGGCAGGAGGACCCCCTCCTGCAGGACGAGCCCAGCGCGACCGCGAGCGGTGACGACGAGAACGACTTCGACGAGAACGGCGTCTCCGCGATCGGCGAGGAGGGCTACCTCAGCGACCAGACGCTTCGTGAGGAGACGGCCGAGGCCCGGTACGAGCACGGCGAGGAGCAGTATCCGCCGGAGGAGCCCATGCTCGGCGAGGCGGCTGCCGACGTCGACTTCGGCATGATGGAGGACGACGACGTCGACGCGAGCGACGACCCCGCGAACCGGGGCGGTTCTCCCCTCAGCGCCATGGACGAGCAGGACGTCAAGTAGCGCCTCCGCTGCTGGAACGAAGCCCCGGGCTGCCACCCGGGGCTTCGTCATGTCCGGGCCCGGCCGCCCTTCCCGTCGTGTGCCTGGTGCAGGGCGCCGGGAGCGGCCGGGGTGCCGTCGACCGCGCAGTGTGTGGGGTGGTCGGCCTCCGGCGCGGCCGGATTCCGGATGGTGACGGCCGCCAGGACGCCACCGAGCACGAGCACCACCGCCCCGATGCCACATGCGGTACCGAACCCGGCGGAGAAGGCCTCGGGGTCGTTGTAGGCGTCCCCGGTCAGGCCTGCAGCGGACGGCAGGACGGCGATCGCGAGGAGCCCTGCAGCGCGGGCCACCGCATTGTTGACACCGGAGGCCAGCCCCGCCTGGCGTTCCGGGACGGCGGACAGGGCCGTCGATGTCAGGGGCGCCACGAGCAGTGACAGCCCGAGGCCGAGCACGATCACCGGTGGCAGTACGTCAGCGGGGTAGGACGCCTCCGGGCCGATCCGCAGCATGAGGAGAAGCGCTCCGGCGCAGATGAGCGGCCCGAGGGCCATCGGGATCCTCGGACCGACCCGCGCCCCGAAGGCTCCCGCGTACGGGGACAGCACGAGCATGAGCGCCGTGATGGGGAGCATCGCCGTCCCGGACGCGAGGGGGCTGAAACCCGCCACGACCTGGAGATGGACGACGAGCAGGAAGAAGACGCCGCCGAACACTGCATAGATCAGGAACGTCACGGCGTTGGCGGCGCTGAACTGCCGGTTCCGGAAGATGGCCGGCGGAAGCATCGGATGGCTGATGCGCGCTTCGACCAGGAGGAAGGCCGCGGCCGCGGCCAGCCCGACGATGCCTGCCCCGAGGACGGCCGGTGCCCCCATCCCCTGTGCGGGCGCCTCGATCAGCGCATAGGTGGTCCCGGCCAGCGCCGACGCTCCGAGGACCGCGCCCGCGACGTCGAGCCGCCCTGAGACGTCGGTGTCGTGCGACTCCGGAACGTGCTTCAGGGTGATCCAGGCGACGACGACGGCGACGGGGACGTTGATGAGGAAGACCCATCGCCACGAGACGGCCTCCACCAGCCAGCCCCCGAGGAAGGGTCCGATGGCGGTGGCGACACCGCCCAGCCCGGACCAGGCTCCGATGGCCCGCGCACGGTCCTCCCCCGAGAACGTCGCCTGGAGGATGGCGAGGCTGCCCGGCGTCAGCAGGGCGCCGCCGATCCCCTGGAGCGCCCGTGCCCCGATGAGCAGGCCGGCGTCCGGAGCGAGCCCGCACAGCAGCGAGGCAGCGGCGAACCAGGCGACGCCGACGAGGAAGACGCGCCGCAGCCCGAAGCGATCGCCCAGCGAACCGCCGAGCAGGATGAAGGAGGCGAGGGTCAGGGTGTAACCCGTGACGATCCACTGCAGGGCCGCGAAATCCGTGCCGAGATCCCGCCCGACGGTCGGCAGTGCCACATTGACGACGGTCGCGTCGATCCCGACGATGCCGGAACCCAGGACGGTGGCGGACAGCACCCAGCGCCCCGACGACGTACCCATCCGGATCCCGCTCATGCACCACCGCCCGTCCACGCCCCGCCGTGCTGCGGGACCACGCACAGTGTGGCACGGGTCCGCGCCATCGCCCGTCCGCCGGGCCGGTGACGCCGACCACAGACGGAATAGCCCCCGGGGGGTCCCGGGTTACCGAACAGTAGGATCCCGAACCGGAAAGTAGGAACACATGAAACTGTTCTCCCCCCTCACGCTCGGCACGCTGGAACTCCCCAACCGCGTGGTGATGGCGCCGCTCACGCGCGTCCGTTCGGGGAACGCCGGCATTCCCGGCGACCTGGTCGTCGAGCATTACCGCCAGCGCGCGTTCCTCGGACTCATCGTCAGCGAAGGGACCTATCCCAGCCATGCCGGGCAGGGCTTCCCCGGTCAGCCCGGCCTGGTCGGGGCCGAGCAGCTCGCCGGCTGGAAACGCGTGACGGACGCGGTGCACGCCGACGGCGGCCGCATCGTCGCACAGGTGATGCACGCCGGGCGCGTCACGCACCCCGACACGAACGGCGGCTACGAGGTGGTGGCCCCGAGCGCCATCGCCATCGAGGGGACGACCCGGACCAGCACGGGCAAGCAGCCGTACCCCGTGCCGCACGCACTCACCACCGACGAACTCCCGGGCATCATCGAGGAGTTCGTCACGGCCTCACGGAATGCGATCGACGTCGCCGGATTCGACGGCGTCGAACTGCACGGAGCCAACGGCTACCTGCTGCACGAGTTCCTCTCGCCCGAGTCGAACCGGCGCGAGGACGCCTACGGCGGGACCGCCGAGAAGCGGGCACGGTTCGTGATCGAGCTCGTCACCGCCGTCGCGGCGGAGGTCGGGGCGGAGAAGGTGGGCCTGCGGATCTCGCCCGCCCACAACATCCAGGACGCCCTCGAGACCGAGGCCGCTGATGTCCGTGCGACCTACGGGACACTCGTCGACGCCCTCGCGCCGCTCGGACTCGCCTACCTCAGCGTCCTGCACGCCGAGCCGACGGGTGCTCTCGTCCAGGACCTCCGCTCACGTTTCGGCGGCCCGGTCCTGATCAACAGCGGCTTCGGTGTCATCACGAACCGCGAGGAGGCCATCGCCATCCTCGAGGACGGTGTGGGGGACGCGGTCGTCGTCGGCCGCCCCGCGATCGCCAACCCCGACCTCGCTCGCCGCTGGCGGGAGAACCTGCCGGAGAACGAACCGAATCCGGCGACGTTCTACTCCACCGGCGCCGAGGGCTACACGGACTACCCGTTCTACGACGGTTCCGCTGACGCCAACTGACCCGTCGGCACGGCCGGAAGGCGCTCCCGTCAGGTGACGGGGGCGCCTTCTTCCGCATCGGAGCCCTGCCGGCGCCGGCGCGCCACGGACTCCGTCCAGCGCGGGTGTCGGGCCACAACCCATCCCACCAGCAATGCGGCCGCGAGGTGCGCGTGGAGCATCAGCATGACCTCGGGTGAGTGCCCCTGCGCACCTTCCACCCCTACCGGCGCGTTGCCGTCATGATGCGTGCCCTGACCGGGCGCGAGCCCTCCCGAGGTGTCCACGGCGCCCGCGAGCCCGCCGAGGAGCCAGTGCAGGAGTTGCTGGGTCACGCCGAGCAGCAGCAGCACCGCCCATCCGGGCAGCCGCGCCTGCGCCGCGATGGCGGCGACGAGCACGGCGAGCGCTGCAAGCCCGCAGAGGATCGCGGCGCTCGGCATGGCGCCGCCGGACACTAGGTGGGCGCCGAGGCCCGACCCCAGTGCGAGCAGGCCTGCCAGGGCCGAGCCGGCGATGGCCCTCGGGCGATCCTGGGCTCGGAGGGCGCTGCCCTTCTCTTCTTCCACCCCCCGATCGTAAGCACGCTGATGACGCCGCGTCACGTGCCGGGTTCCGGGGTTATGCTCGCGGCGCCCGATCCGTAGACTGACAGTAAGGGGACTTACCTTCCCTGGAACCGAAAGGACGAGTGCATGTCAGAGAATCCCAGCGACGACGACCGCATCCACAACGAGGCCCCCGCCGAGGGCGACACGGATGCGAACCCGGAGGACATCCGGGTGCACCCCGAGGATCCGGCCGAGGGAGCGGACTCCGAGGACCAGTACAGCTCCGGGGAGTAGTGACCAGGAGCAGAACGCAGAAGCGCCGACCCGAGGGTCGGCGCTTCTGCGTTCCGGACCGCGCCAGGCCACCGGCCTCCGGTCAGCGCGTCCCCTCCACGACCTCGCCGAACGGGATCTCCTTCGACGTCTCGGCTCCCCGGTCGAGAGCCTGGTTGCTGATCAGGATGCCGTGCTTGCCCTCCGCGACGGACTGCTTCATGACCATCAGCACCGTCTCGGCGAAGCCCTCGTCCTGGGCTTCGAGATAGCTGACATAGGCGGGCGGGAAATTCTCGGGAACTGTGAGCATGCACCCACGCTACCCGTCCCCGCCCACGCGTGCCGAGTGTTTTTCAAGCCCGGGGGCGGACCGATCGGTCCTTCTCAGCCACCTGCCCTGGGTGATAGACCATAAGTGTCCTTAGTGTTCCGGCGCTGACACCTGTGCCGGACGAACCACCGACATGACAGGGGATCTTCGTGACGCACGTACTCAAAGACCACGCCCATCTGTTCGAACGGCCCGGCCCATGGACGACCATCTACGTGGAGGGCAGCACCGGCACCGTGGACGGCCTTGCCAACGACGAGATCCTCCCCCGCAGCGTCGCCCAGGAGATGAAGGACGCGGGCGCTCCCGAGCAGGATGTCGAGGCCGCTGTCGCCGCACTCGGCATGACCGCCAAGGGGATGCCCGATCCCGTCACGCGCTTCCTCCTCATCAACAACGGGGAAGCCGTGGTCAACGAGTTCCTGCATGGAAACCTCGTGGGCCTCACGGTGACGGAGACGGGGCCGATCCCCGACCTCACTCCGCTGGTCCGGCACACTCCGGAGGATTTCGCGTACATCGTGGCGGAGGTGGGTCACCACGGCGGTGAGGTATACCTGCGCTACGCCGACGGCGACGAGAAGCACGTCACGAGCGGTGACGCCGACTCCGTGATCGAGGGAGACACCGACCACACGCGCAAGCTCGGCAGCGGCGGCTGGGCGCACAGGCGCATGCAGCAGCACGCCGAGAAGGTCTGGAAGATGAACTCGCGTGAGGTGGCGTCGGAGATCGACCGTATCTCGGCCGAGCACGATGCCCAGCTCATCGTCGTGGCAGGAGACATCCGCGCGCGCCAACTCGTCGCGGACGAGGTGTCCCAGGAGTCGCGGGCCAAGCTCAGCATCATCGAGAGTAATACGCGCGCCGACGGCGCGGACGAGGAGACGTTCCTCGAGCAGGTCCAGCAGCTCGTGGCGCTCACCTTGGCCGACCGGCAGCACGCCCTCCTGGAGCGCCTGGCCGAGAAGGAGGGCCAGGGCACCCGGACGTCCGCCGTCGGTCGCGGAGCCGTCATCGCAGCCCTGCAGCAGGCGCAGGTGGAATCGTTGCTCCTCGAGACCACGGCTAGGGACAACGAGACCCTCCTGGCCCTCGATGCAGCACCATGGGTCGCGTCGGCGGAGGCCGAGACCGCCGGCGCCGGAGTCCTGGGCGAGGTCCCGGCCGCGGCCGCACTACTGCGCGCGGCCGCACTCACCGACGCCCAGGTCACCATGTACCCGTCCGGCGCCCTCGAGCAGAAGCCGATCGCCGCCCTCCTGCGCTGGCCCACCGGCCCCGAAGTACCGGCAGCGGTCTAGCCGGTGGCGGAGGACACGGCGGCCGACTTCCTCGTCCGCCACCTCACCGCATGGCGTGTGGACCGGATCTTCGGCTACAGCGGCGACGGCATCAACCCCCTGCTCGGTGCACTGCGACGGGCAGGGGGGCCGGCCTTGGTGCAGGCGCGCCATGAGGAGGCCGCCGCCTTCATGGCCGTGGCACACGCCAAGTACACGGGCGGGGTCGGAGTCGTCACCGCCACCCAGGGGCCGGGCGCGGTCCACCTCCTCAACGGACTCTACGACGCCCGGATGGACAGCGTGCCCGTGGTCGCCCTCGTCGGGCAGCAGAGCCAGACGGTGCTCGGGTCGGCGTACCAGCAGGAGATCGACCTCCTCAGCCTGTTCAAGGACGTCGCCTCCGGGTTCCGCCAGCAGGTGGCGGACCCCGAGCAGCTGCCCATGGTCCTCGACCGCGCCTTCAAGACCGCGCTCGCGACGCGGTCGCCCGCCGTCGTCATCCTCCCGCACGATGTCCAGCAGGCTCCAGCTCCCCGGACACCCCACGAGCACGGCGTGGTGCCGTCGTCGCCCGTGTGGTCGATGGGCTGCGTCTCGCCCCGGGAGACGGACCTGCATGACGCGGCGGCCGTGCTGAACGCCGGCCGGAAGATCGCGGTGCTCGTGGGGCAGGGCGCCGCCCATGCCCAGCAGGAGGTCCTCGCCGTCACCGAGCGACTGGGAGCGGGCATCACCACGAGCCTGCTCGGCAAGCCCTACGTCGACGAATCGCTGCCCCACGCCACCGGCACCATGGGACACCTCGGGACCACGGCGAGCGCCCACCTCCTGGGCAACTGCGACACCCTGCTCATCATCGGATCGAACGACCCCTGGACCGAGTACTACCCCGCGCCGGGCCAGGCCCGTGCCGTCCAGATCGACATCGATCCGAAAGCCATCGGCAACCGCTACCCCGTCGAGGTCGCACTGAACGGTGACGCGGCGGAGACCCTCACCGCCCTGCTGGTGCTCCTGCACGGCCAGCAGGACCACACCTGGCGCCGGGAGGTCGAGGAGCAGGTGCGCCGATGGCACCGGATCGCGACGGAACGCGCCCTGGTGCCGGCCCGACCCGTGAACCCGGAGCGCGTGGTGCATGAACTCGACGCCGTCCTGCCGGACGACGCGCAGGTCGCGGTCGACGTCGGGAGCTGCGTCTACTGGTACGCGCGGCAGCTCCGGCTACCCCGCGGGGTGCCCGCCCACCTGTCCAGCACACTCGGGTGCATGGGTGCCGGTGTCCCCTACGGCATCGCAGCGAAGCTCGCGCACCCGGAGCGCCCGGTCGTCGTACTCGCCGGTGACGGTGCCATGCAGATGGCGGGTCTCGCGGAACTCGTGACCGTCGCGAAGCTCTGGCGCAGCTGGCAGGATCCCCGCTTCGTGGTGTGCGTCCTGTCCAACCGCGACCTCGCGGAGGTCACCTGGGAACAGCGGGAGATGGAGGGTGAACCCCGCTTCGAGGACAGCCAGTTCCTGCCCGACGTCGATTTCTCGGCACATGCGCGCCTGCTCGGGCTCGACGGCGTGAGGGTGGAGGATCCCCAGTCCCTTGCCGACGCATGGCGGCAGGCCTTCGCTGCCGACCGGCCCTTCGTGCTCGACGTCGTCACGGACCCGGACGTACCGCTCCTGCCGCCCTTCCCTGCCGGCGAGGCCATGCTGGACCCGATACGGACCGCCCTGGACGGCGAACCGGAGAGCGGGGCAGCCGCCCTGCTGCAGCGGTACGCCGAGATCGAGCAGGGACCGGGCCAGTCGTAGCACCGCCGATGGTAAGCGATTCGGCCAGACCGATACGGTGGTTGCCGCCCATTCCGGCCTTGGGTAGCGTCGAAATCCGGTGCGGGGCGCTGCCGACCCTCGTCGCCGCAGGGAACCAGAGGCCGCTGTGAGGAGAACTTCATGACCGACGTCGCAAGCCAGCCGCCCGCCGAGGGCGATGACCGTGCAGTACTGACCAACCGCCAGGGCCACCAGGTCTACGACAACCAGAATTCCCGGACGGTCGGGGCCCGGGGTCCGGCGACCCTGGAGAACTACCAGTTCCTCGAGAAGATCAGCCACTTCGACCGTGAGCGCATCCCCGAACGCGTGGTCCATGCCCGCGGGTTCGTGGCCTTCGGCGAGTTCGAGGCGACGGGGACGTGGGGCGACGAGCCCATCGCCGCGTACACACGCGCGAAGCTGTTCGCCGAGCCCGGGAAGAAGACCGACGTCGCCATCCGCTTCTCGACCGTCATCGGCGGCAGGGACTCGTCCGAGGCGGCCCGTGACCCTCGCGGCTTCGCCGTCAAGTTCTACACCGAGGACGGCAACTGGGACCTCGTGGGCAACAACCTCGCGGTGTTCTTCATCCGCGACGCCATCAAGTTCCCCGACGTCATCCACTCCCTGAAGCCGGACCCCATCACCTTCCGGCAGGACCCGGCGCGCATCTTCGACTTCATGTCCCAGACGCCCGAGTCCATGCACATGCTCGTGAACCTCTTCAGCCCCCGTGGCATCCCGGCCGACTACCGGCACATGCAGGGCTTCGGCGTGAACACCTACAAGTGGGTCAACGCCGCCGGGGAGACCAAGCTGGTGAAGTACACGTGGCAGCCGCACCAGGGCGTGAAGAGCCTGACCGAGCAGGACGCCGCGAACATCCAGGCGACGGACCTCGGCCACGCCTCCAGGGACCTCTTCGAGGCCATCGAGCGCGGCGACTTCCCGAAGTGGGACCTGTACGTGCAGCTGATGGAGGACGGCGACCACCCGGAACTCGACTTCGATCCGCTCGACGACACGAAGACCTGGCCGGAACAGGACTTCGAGCCCAGGCTCGTGGGCACCATGACCCTGAACCGGAACGTCACGGACCACCACAACGAGAACGAGCAGATCTCCTTCGGTACCGGCGTCCTCGTCGACGGGCTCGATTTCTCTGACGACAAGATGCTCGTGGGACGGACCTTCAGCTACAGCGACACGCAGCGCTACCGGGTGGGTCCGAACTACCTGCAGCTGCCCGTCAACGCCGCGAAGAACGCCCCCGTGCACACCAACCAGCGCGGCGGCCAGATGTCCTTCGGCACGGACCTCGCCCCGGGGCAGAACCCGCACGTGAACTACGAGCCCTCCATCACCGGCGGGCTCCGTGAGGGCCAGTACCCGACGCACGACGAGCAGGGCCCGGAGATCTCCGGACGGCTGACACGCAAGCGCATCCCGCTCACCAACGACTACCTGCAGGCGGGCCAGCGGTACCAGCTGCTCGAGCAGTGGGAGAAGGACGACCTCGTCGCCAACTTCGTGACCCTGATCGGGCAGGCGGTCCGCGCCGTGCAGGAGCGCATGGTGTGGCACTTCTACCTGGTCGACGACGAACTCGGCGCCCGCGTCGGAGAAGGACTCGGTATCGGCCTCGCGGACGTCAAGGACCTGCCTCCACTGGCCAGTCAGACCCTCTCCGAGGACGAACTGGCTCGCCTGAAGAACCTGGGCAGCAACGGCCCCCGGGACGTCGAAGGCCTGACGATGACGCACTGCGTGCCGAACGAGCACGTCGTCGTCACCCGCTAGCCGGGCCCGCGCGGCGGGGAGGGCGTCGGTGCTTAGCGCCGGCGCCTCTCGGCTGCCTGCCGTCCGAGCTCGGCGAAGGCTGCGGCCGCCACGACCAGGGACAGCGCGACGACGGCGAGCATCACGTACAGGAGGACGAGCGTGGTCATGGGCGACGACGCGGTGTGGAGGATCCGCAATCCGCCGAGCAGACCCACGGCCCAGAAGACCCCGACTCCCGCGAGCGCGTAGGCCGCCCGCCTCGGCCCGCGCTCGAACCCCATACCCCGGGCGCACTGCGCCAGGAGGCCCTGCCATTGATTCATACCTCAACTATGGAGGTGCGCCCAGGGCACGACGCTCGTACACGCACGTCGTGTCCCTCACATTGACAGTGCCCCGGGGACATGCCACGCGGCGACCGTGCCCGCCGTCCGGGCCGATCCGGTGGCCGTTCCCCCGTCGGGGCCGGCATCAGCCGCCGGGGGTGCGCCGGAGCCACGACAGGAGCCGCCAGCCGCCCGTGACACCCGTGAGTGCCCGGTCCGGCTCGAACAGGTTGCCCGGCGCTGCCGGCGTCGAGCCCTTCCCCAACGCGAGCGCGCGGTACGCGCGGGCGACCACCGGCTCGTACACCGCCGGCGCCAGTGCCCGGGCGGAGACGAATGCCGACTGGATCCGGCCCACCTGCACCAGGCGGCGGGGACGGCGCGAGACGCGGACGATCGCCCGTGCCACCCTTACCGGATCCGCGACCGGCGGTAGCGGACGGACGGGACGACCGGTGTAGTTAGCTGCATGCTGATGGATGGGTGTGTCGATCGTGGCCGGCAGGACGGCGCAGACGTGGATCCCCGGCGCGTCCCTCAACTCCATCCGGAGCACCTCCAGGAAACCGAGGAGTTCGAACTTGCTGGTGACGTAGGGGCTGACGAGTGGCGAGGTGATCCTCGAGTAGACCGATGCGACGGACACCAGGACCCCCCGGCCCTGCCTGCGGAAGACCCGCAGGGCGGCACGCGCCCCGTACACCTGGCCCAGGAGATTGACGTCGATGATCCGATCGAAGACCTCCGACGGCGTCTGCTCGAAGGTGCCGAAGCTGTACAGCGAGGCGTTGCCCACCCAGACGTCGATACCGCCGAAGGAGCGGACAGCGGCGTCGGCGAGGCGGTCGACGTCGTCCTCGGCGCCGACGTCCGTGGGCACGACGAGCACCGAGGCACCCCTGTCCCGGCACTCGGCGGCCACTGCCTCCAGGGTCCGCGCCTCGCGCCCGGCAAGGACGAGCCGGGCGCCGCCCGCCGCGAACAGGCATGCCGTCGCCCGGCCGATACCGCTCGATGCACCCGTGATGACCACGGTCACCGCTTCAGCCATCGTGTCTGCCCCGGCCGGCTGATCGTCACCGGCCCTGTCGCCGATCCCCGTCCTGCGCAACGTCCGGATCGATCGAGTCCGCCTCCTGATGGTGGTGTGTCACCTTCTCACGCAGTCCCTGCGCATCCGCCTGCCTCTCCTGGGCCTGCCGGCGAAGCCGCTCGGCCTCGATCTCGGCACGCTGCGCCTCGGCTTCGGCCATCGCCGCCTTCGCCTCACGCTCGCGTGCCTCGAGTTCCGTGTTCTTCGCCTGCTCGCGCATCTCGGCAGCCCGGTGGCGGTCCTTCTCCTGCCGGCGCTCCCGCTGGGCGGCGCCGCGCTTGCGGAGCAGCAGTGCCACCACGGCGATGACGGCCAGGAGGACGACGACCCCGACGATGATCCACACCACTTGACTCGTATCCATGACGGGCTCCTTCATGCTTTGGTGGCGCCCATGCGCCGGGGTGTCTAACCGCCGAAACCACCGAGGCCGGGAATCTTGCCCAGCAGGTCCTTCGGATTGATGCCGAACCGTGCGAGGAGGTCCGCGTGCTGTTCCGGATCCACCCGGTCCGGGAGTTCGGACTGCGCCTGGTCGGCATGGTCGTCCTTGCCCTGGCTCTTCAACAGGTCGATGATCTGCGACTTGTCGATCTGCATTGCTGCCTCCTCGCGGTGTCCCGCATCATTAGTAAGCGTGCTTACGAAAGCATGGCACAGGCCCCTTGACTTGTCACTGGTACGGGGTGACGACCGACAATGACTGCATGCCCCTCACCCTGACCCTGCTGGCCGACACGCATCTGCCCAGACGCGCGAAGGAACTCCCTGCGGAGGTGTGGTCCGCCGTGGAGTCCTCCGACGTGGTCGTGCATGCCGGGGACTGGACCGAGGAAGCCCTGCTGGACGAACTGGAGTCCCGCGCCGGCCGACTGATCGCCTGCTACGGCAACAACGACGGCGACGGCCTTCGGGCGCGCCTCCCCCTGGTCGCGAGGGCGGAACTCGACGGCGTACGCCTCGCCGTCGTGCACGAGACGGGCCAGAAGCAGGGGCGCGAAGCACGCATGGCTGCGCTCTACCCCGACGTCGATGTCCTGGTGTTCGGCCACAGCCAC
This sequence comes from Arthrobacter sp. MN05-02, assembly GCA_004001285.1. Classification (NCBI taxonomy): domain Bacteria; kingdom Bacillati; phylum Actinomycetota; class Actinomycetes; order Micrococcales; family Micrococcaceae; genus Arthrobacter; species Arthrobacter sp. MN05-02. The sequence continues at coordinate 587,669 of AP018697.1, read as the reverse complement.
ATCCCGTGGGACACCTCCGCCGATTCCGGGCTGAGGCTGCTCAATCCGGGCTCCCCCACCGATCGGCGCCGCCAGCCGTTCTGCACCTACATGACCGTCGTCATCGGTCCACGCGGGGTCGAGGCCGAACTGCACCGGCTGCCGGTGCGTTAGCCGCGCATGTGATCCCTGTCCAGAAGAAGCCTCCGATGAAGAGCCTTCCCCGGAGACCTGTTCGGTCGGTCAACGATCTGCCTAGGGTTTCCGGGTGAGCACAGCGAGGACGGCAGGAACCGGGACCACTCCGACACGGCGCTCGAGCATCAAGTGGATACTGATGCTCGGCGCGCTCGCCGCGCTGCCGGCGATCACCACCGACATGTATCTCCCGTCCCTGCCCGTGGTGGCGGAGGACCTCGGGACGACGCAGGCCGCGGCGCAGTTCACGATGTCCGGCATGCTGATCGGGGCCGGCGTGGGCCAGCTCGTCATCGGACCGTTCTCGGACCGGTTCGGACGGCGCCTGCCCCTCCTGATCGGCATCTCACTGCACGTCGTGACGTCCGTCCTGTGCTCCATCACGCCCGACATCGAGACGCTGATCGGGCTGCGTGTCTGCCAGGGCTTCTTCAACGCTGCCGCGTCGGTCGTGGCCATCGCCGTCATCCGCGACCGCTTCGTGGGCTCGGACGCGGCGCGGCTGCTGTCCCGCCTGATGCTCGTCATCGGGGTGGCACCGCTCTTCGCGCCGACCGTCGGGCAGGCCATCGCCGGCGCCTGGCAGTGGAGGGCCGTGTTCTACGCGCTCGCGGTGATCGGACTCTTCCTCGTCCTCATCGTCTGGAGATTCATGCCGGAGTCGCTGCCGCGGGACCAGCGGCGCCCGGGCAACCCGCGGAAGGTCGCCGGCGGCTATGCGTCCCTGCTCCGTGACCGGCACTTCATGGCCCTCGCGGTGATTCCCGGTCTCGGACTCGCCGTGATCATGAGCTACGTCGTCGGCTCGCCCTTCGTCTTCCAGGAGGAGTACGGCCTCAGCCAGGGACAGTTCGCCGCGGTGTTCGCGCTCAACGGCGCGGCGATCGTCGGTTCGGCCCAGCTCAACGCGGCCCTCGTGCGTCGTGCCGCGCCGATCCGGGTCCTCAGGATCGCCGTGATCGTGCAGATGGTCTGCGCCCTCATCCTCCTGGCCATCGTGCTCACCGGCTTCGGTGGCATCGTCGGGCTCGTCGCCGGCCTGTGGCTCGTCCTGGGGACGCAGGGCATGATCCCCGCCAACGCCTCGGTCCTGGCACTGCACAACTACGGACACATGGCCGGCACCGCCGCCGCCGTCATCGGCTCCCTCCAGTCCGGGGTGGCGGGACTCGTCAGCCCGTTCGTCGGCTTCCTCGGCGGCGGCTCGGTGGCCATGGTGTGCGTGATGCTCGCCGCCGTGTCACTCACCCTGGTGGTCCTCGCCGTCGGGACGCCGACCTACCGCACGGGTGGCTGGCGGGAGCGCGACGGCATGGAACCGGGAGCGACCACCTCGGCCGTCGGCACCGAGGAGCGCGAGGCGAAACAGGTGCAGGCTCAGGGCCCCGACCAGCGCGGCTGACACCGACACGGCCATGGGCGCGTTCGCGCTCCGACGCGGGAGCAGTACCTGACACGCCGCCCGCACTCTGGGACAATGGAGCACCTGTGATCGCCGGCTGCCCGATGACGAGAGGAGTGCCATGACCGTCCTGCAGATCGCCCTCCTCCTCGGCACCGGGATCGTCGTCTGGTTGCTCGCCGTGGCCCTCATCGTCGTATGGGTGATGGGGATGAGCCGGAACGCCGCGGTCGACGACGAGAAGTTCCGACGTGATCTGGGCCGGGAGAAGCGCAGGACCGAGCGCAGGGCCGCCGCGAAGGCGGACAAGACCTCCGCCTGATCGTCCCGGTCTGTTCTCGCCACCACGGGCAGGACTAGCATGGGGAGTCCGCCGGCTCTCCGAGCCGCGATCCGTGGGAGGAGGTGGAGTCATGGTCCCTGACGTTGCGCAGTGCGCCGCGGCCCCGATCCACCCCGCCTCCCGCCCTTTCCCGCACTAGCCGCGCCCGCGGGAGGCCCTCAGCAGAGGACCTACGTTGAACACTCTCGTGCAGTACGGCTTCACCGATCGCATCGACGGTCTCTTCTCCGCCTTCGCACCTCTGGCCGGCGCATCGCCGACCCGGGTCATCCGGGCCGACCGGGGCCGCATGCTGCTCGCCCGGCCCCAGGGCATCCTCCACCTCGACAGCGTCGGCGGGTTCGTCACCGGTGACTGGGTCGGGGTGCGGGACGACGGCGAGTACCCCGCCGTCGTGGGCGCCCTGCCCCGCTGGTCCACCCTGCAGCGCAAGCGCGCCTTCGACCTTTCGTCCCGGGCCCAGGTGCTCGGCGCCAACATCGACCTGGTGGGCGTCGTCGTCCCCCTCGACCGGCCCCTGTCGACCAATCGACTCGAACGGACCCTCGTCGCGGCCTGGGACTCGGGCGCCGTGCCGATCGTCATCCTCACGAAGGCCGATCTGAGCACCCGGTTCGACGACGTCGTCGCGGACACGATCGCCCGCGTGCGCGGCGTGGAGGTGCTCACGACGTCCGCGGAGGCATGCGACGGTCTCGAGGAGTTGCACGCGAGGATCGGTACGGGGCAGACCCCTCGCCCTTCTCGGGCCGTCCGGTGCCGGGAAGTCGAGCCTGATCAACGCCCTCACCGGCGAGGACCGGCAGGACACGGGAGCGGTGCGGGCGGGCGACGGCCGGGGCAGGCACACGACGACGGCGCGGGAGCTGGTTCCGCTCGGTGAGGGCGCCGTCGTGATGGACACGCCGGGGCTCCGGGGATTCGCACTGTGGGACGCCGAGGACGGACTGTCGGAGGTGTTCGGGGACATCGAAGCGCTCTTCCCCGACTGCCGCTTCCGGGACTGCGCACACGACCGCGAACCGGGCTGCGCCGTGCAGGCGGCCATCGGGTCGGGCCTGCTGGAGGAACGGCGCTGGCTCAGCTACCGGAAGATGGAGCACGAACTCGCGAGCCTCCACCGGCGGCAGAGCGTCGCTGAGCAACGCCGACGCACGTCCCATCGGCCGACCCGCGACGCGGCGGCGATGCGGAAGGACTACCGGAACCGGTTCGCCGACGATCGCTGAGCGGTACGTCCTCCGGCGATCGGAGCATTCGTGGAGCCCCCTGTCGGATTCGAACCGACGACCCCCGCTTTACAAGAGCGGTGCTCTGGCCAACTGAGCTAAGGAGGCGTGCTGACCGGGCCAGCGGCGCCGCCGCCCTCCCGACGGGGAAGTGACGCCAGCGCTCAATAAGGGTAGCCCAGCCCCGGCACCGCGGGAAATCAGCCGCGCGCAGCCAACTGCGCCTGGACTGCCGTCCCGAGATCCTCGACGGCGTTCGGCACCACCTCACCGTTCACGTACACGGTGGGCGTCCCGCCGACGGCCGCGGCCTGTGCGGCCTCGGTCGTGTACTTCACCCAGGGCCGGAATGTACCGTCCTCGACGCAGGACGAGATGTCTCCCGCGCCGGCCTCCGCGGCGAGCGCCACGAGGCCGTCGTCGTCGAGCTCCCCCTGCTCGAAGTGCGCGAACAGGCGCTGGTTGACGTCGAAGTACGTCTCGGGCGCGGAATCGGCCACACAGGCGACGGCGTTCGCAGCGCGGGAGGAGTACTCGGTGCTGCTGTTGCGGTCGAGGTAGGCCACGGTCCGGTACTCGAAGGTGATCTCGCCGGCGTCCAGCCACGAGAGGATCTGCTCGGAGTGCCGCGCCTCGAAGTCCGCGCAGTGCACGCAGTTGATGTCGACGTAGGCCACCACCTGCAGGGGGCCGTTGGTGACGGAGGTGATGCCCTCCGGCACCGTCCCCTCGGCTGCGGGCTCACCGGGAAGGGTGGCGACGTCGACCCTGTCGGTCCCCGTCGGCGCCGTGTCCGTGCTCGACAGGAGCGTGATGCCACCCTGGGCATTGCCACCCTGCGGTGCCGGCCCGGCGTCCGGGACCCGTCCACGCATGGTGTCGACCACCACGAGGGCGATGACCGCGACGACGACGAGGGCTGCCACCACGACCCCCCACTTGGCGAGGAGCCCGTTCCGGCGGTCCTTCCGCTGCTGCTCCTCGCGCGCCAGTCGCTCGCGTTCACGGCCGGCGGCGGCGCGTTCGGCTTTGGTCGGTTTGCGTGGGGGTGCGGGTGCCATCAGTCCTCTTCGTCGGCCGTTCGGTGGCGACAGTTTATCGGCCGTTGCTTCAAGCCCCCTGGGACACCGGACCGCGGGGGGCACGACCCGATAGAGTCACGTGGAAGACCAACTACCGCGATGGAGCCCGTTTTGAGCGCAGCACAACCTTCGACCACGCCAGGGGTCATCCCGTCGTTCTCCTCGGACGGTGGGTTCGGCGACTTCGACTTCATCGTCGTGTCCAACCGGCTCGCGGTTGACCGCGTCGTCGACGAGCACGGCGCGAGCGCGTGGCGCCGTTCCCCGGGCGGCCTCGTGACGGCACTGGCGCCGGTGATGGCGAAGGCCGACGGCGCCTGGGTGGGCTGGCACGGCGCTCCGGACGAGACGCTCGAGCCGTTCGACGAAGCCAACATGCGCCTCGTCCCGGTGCCGCTCAGCGCGGAGGAGGTGGAGCTGTACTACGAGGGCTTCTCCAACGCCACCCTGTGGCCGCTCTACCACGACGTCATCGCCTCACCCGAGTTCCACCGCACCTGGTGGGATTCCTACCGCAGGGTGAACGAGCGCTTCGCGGAGGCGACGGCCTCCGTGGCAGCGGAGGGGGCGACGGTCTGGGTGCAGGACTACCAGCTGCAACTCGTCCCCCGGATGCTGCGGCAGGCCCGACCCGATCTCAAGATCGGTTTCTTCAACCACATCCCGTTCCCGCCGCTGGAGATCTACGCACAGCTCCCCTGGCGCCGGCAGGTGATCGAGGGGCTCCTCGGCGCGGACCTGATCGGCTTCCAGCGACCCAGCGACGCGAGCAATTTCCTGCGCTGCGTGCGCCGCTTCAAGGGCTACACGATCAAGGCCCAGCAGGTACAGGTGCCTGCAGGTGACGACGGCACAGCGGCCTACGTGTCGCGGGCCGAGGCGTTCCCCATCTCCATCGACACCGCGTCCATCACCGAACTGGCGCAGCGCCCGGACGTGATCGAGCGGTCGAGGGAGATCCGGCGCGAGCTGGGCGATCCGCAGCACATCCTCCTCGGGGTCGATCGCCTCGACTACACGAAGGGCATCGGCCACCGGCTCAAGGCCTACGGGGAACTGCTCGAGGACGGCGCGATCACGGTCGAGGACGCCGCGCTCATCCAGGTGGCCAGCCCCAGCCGTGAGCGCGTGGAGCAGTACCGGATCCTGCGTGAAGACATCGAGGGTGCCGTCGGCCGGATCAACGGCACGCACGACACCATGAAGAACACCGCCATCCGGTATCTGCACCACAGTTATCCGGTGGAGGAGATGGTCGCGCTGTACCTCGCGGCGGATGTCATGCTCGTCACCGCCCTGCGGGACGGCATGAATCTCGTCGCCAAGGAGTACGTCGCCGCCCGCACCGGCAACACGGGCATGCTCGTCCTGAGCGAGTTCGCCGGAGCCGCGGACACCCTCCGCCAGGCGATCCTCGTCAACCCGCACGATATCGACGGCTTGAAGAGCGCGATCATCTCGGCCATCTCGATGCCGAAGGCGGAAGCCATGCGGCGCATGCGCCTCATGCGGCGTCAGGTGGTCCACAACGACGTCGAGCGCTGGTCGCACGCCTTCCTCGACGCGCTCCACTCCGGAAGCCCCACCGATGGTGCCTGATGCCAGGCTCGGCGCAGCGCTCCGAGCCCTCTCCTCGACACCGCACCTGCTCGTGGCGCTGGACTTCGACGGCACACTCGCACCGCTGGTCGAGCGGGCCGAGGACGCCCGTGCGCTTCCGGCGTCGGCCGCGGCCCTCCGCGCGCTGGCCGCCCTTCCCGACACGACGACAGCGCTCATCTCCGGCCGCGCCCTCGACAGTCTCCGTGCCGTCGCGGACCCTCCGGCCGAGACCATGCTCATCGGCAGCCATGGCGCCGAGACCTGGACCGGACCCGATGGCGCACCCCTGGCCCTCACCCCGGAGCAGCAGGAGCTGCTGCGGCGGGCCGTCGACGTCGTGGAACGGACGGCAGCCGGGCATCAGGGGACCCTCGTCGAATACAAGCCGGCCGGCGTCGTGCTCCACACCAGGACCGCCGCCGACGACGTCGCCGATGCTGCCGTCGGCGCAGCGCGAGCCGGGCTGGCGGAGCTCGGGGAGCTGAGCATCACCGATGGGAAGCGCGTCCTCGAGATCTCGGTGGTCCGGGCGGACAAGGGCCAGGGACTCGCCCTGCTGCGGGAGGCGACGGGCGCGACAGCGGTCCTGTTCGCGGGAGACGACGTCACGGACGAGGACGCGCAGCGGACGCTCGGTCCGGATGATGTCGGCGTGCGGATCGGTCCGGGCCCCACGGCCGCGTCCTTCACCGTCGACTCACTCGAGGACTTCACCGCGGTCCTCGAGGAGCTGGTGGCCCTGCGGACGGCGGATGCGTCATCCCGGGGAACGTGTCATACTACGGAGGCGTGACCGACGTCACCGGTACTGCTGGCGGGTCGCGCGCCCCAACTGAATATCTTTCCATTCACTACGGATCGTCGGGCACGTACCTGCCCGTGAAAAGGAACCAAAACCATGGCAACGGTAACGTTTGACCAGGCCACGCGCCTGTACCCGGGCACCGAGAAGCCCGCTGTCGACAAGCTGAACATCGACATCGCCGACGGCGAATTCCTCGTCCTCGTCGGACCCTCCGGTTGCGGGAAGTCCACCTCCCTTCGCATGCTGGCCGGCCTCGAGGACGTCAACTCCGGTCGCATCCTCATCGGTGACCGCGACGTCACGGATGTCCCCCCGAAGGATCGCGACATCGCGATGGTCTTCCAGAACTACGCGCTCTACCCGCACATGACGGTCGCCGACAACATGGGCTTCGCGCTCAAGATCGCCGGCGTCTCGAAGGAAGAGCGCGCGGAGCGTGTCCGCGAGGCCGCGAAGCTCCTCGACCTCGAGGACTACCTCGACCGCAAGCCGAAGGCACTCTCCGGCGGTCAGCGCCAGCGTGTCGCCATGGGCCGAGCGATCGTCCGTAACCCGCAGGTCTTCCTCATGGACGAGCCGCTGTCCAACCTCGACGCGAAGCTGCGCGTACAGACCCGCACCCAGATCGCCTCGCTGACCCGCCGCCTCGGAGTCACCACGGTCTACGTGACGCACGACCAGGTCGAGGCCATGACCATGGGTGACCGTGTCGCGGTCCTCAAGGACGGCATCCTCCAGCAGGTCGACACCCCCCGCAACCTGTACGAGCGCCCGAAGAACGTCTTCGTGGCCGGCTTCATCGGCTCCCCCGCGATGAACCTCCTCGAACTGCCCGTGGCCGATGGCGGAGTCCTCTTCGGAGGCATCGTCTACCCGGTCGCGAGCAGCGTCCTGGACGCTGCCGCCGGCAACACCGTCACCCTGGGTGTCCGGCCCGAGGACCTCGTCCTCAGCAGCACCGGCGAGGGCCTGCAGGTCGAGGTCGACGTCGTCGAGGAACTCGGCGCCGATGCGTACATCTACGGTCACACGACGCTCGACGGCAAGGACCACGACATGGTCGTCCGCGTTGACGGCCGCCGCCCGCCGATGAAGGGTGACAGCGTCTACGTCCGTCCCGAGCAGGGCCACGTGCACCTGTTCGACACGAAGAGCGGTCTCCGTCTGGCAGAGACGGTGTAGCTCCTCGCGGACTGCGCATCACGTACGACGACGGCGGTGGCTTCGTCGGGCATCCCTGAGGTGTCCGGCGGACGCCACCGCTTCGTTTAACGGCAACTAGGCTTGAACCAGGACCACCCCAGCCCTATCTCGAAGGCAGCACCATGACAGAGACCTCGAACGCCCAGTGGCACGACGAGCCGACCGATTACGACCAGACCGGCAAACTGCCGCGGCTGCGGCCCGCGTCGTCCACCGACCCACGCTCACTCGGGTCCCTGAACATCACGGCGGCAGCCACCGACCCGGAACTCCTCGACCTCCCCTGGCACATCGCCCTCGAGCAGTGGCCCGCGAGTGCACTCGCCGCGCTCCCCCGCGGTATCTCCCGGCACATCGTGCGTTTCGCTCATCTCGGCGGATCCGTCATCGCCGTCAAGGAGACCAGCGAGCACATCGCCCGCCACGAGTACCACATGCTCCGCAAGCTCCAGCGCCTGGATGTCCCCTGCGTCGAACCGGTCGCCGTCATCTCCGGCCGCACCACGCCCTCGGGGGAGGACCTCGACCCGGTCCTCGTCACGCGTCACCTGAAGTTCTCGCTGCCCTACCGCGCCCTGTTCTCGCAGACCCTCCGGCGGGACACCCTGACGCGCCTCATCGACGCACAGGCGCTGCTCCTCGTCCGCCTCCACCTCATCGGCTTCTACTGGGGCGACGTCTCGCTGTCGAACACGCTGTTCCGCCGTGATGCCGGTTCCTTCGCCGCCTATCTTGTCGATGCCGAGACAGGCGAGCTCTACCCTGAGCTGTCGACCGGCCAGCGGGAATACGACCTCGAGATCGCGCGCGTGAACATCGCGGGCGAACTGATGGACCTCGCCGAGGGCGGACTCATCGAGGAGAAGGTGGACCCGCTCGCGACCAGTGAGCTGATCATGGACAGTTACCGCCGCCTCTGGAGCGAACTGACCGAGAAGGAGTCGTTCGAGCTCGGCGAACGCTGGCGGGTGGGCGCCCGTATCCGGCGGCTCAACGAGCTCGGGTTCGACGTCGAGGAGTACGCGATCAAGACGGCCGCGAACGGCACGCAGATCCAGCTGCAACCCAAGGTCGTCGATGCCGGTCATCACAGCCGCCGCCTGCTCCGCCTGACAGGCCTCGACGCGCAGGAGAACCAGGCCCGGCGCCTCCTGAACGACATGGACGCCTACCGCGCCGACAACAATCCGACCCTCGACGAGGAGTTCAGCGCCCACCTCTGGGTGAACGAGGTGTTCGAACCCATCGTCCGGGCCGTTCCACGCGAGCTCGGTGGCAAGCTCGAGCCCGCCGAGGTGGTGCACGAGGTGCTGGAACACCGGTGGTACATGTCCGAGCGCGAGGACCGGAACGTGCCGATGGCCGAGGCCGTGCAGTCCTACCTCGACGACGAATTGCGGCACCGTCGCGACGAGGCGGAAATTATGTTGACGGCGGATGCCAGGACGATCGGCATCGACGAGGACTCGGAGTACGGGGACGACTAGGCAAAAGCAAAGGACCGGCAGCACGATCGCTGCCGGTCCTTTGTCACAACAGGACTCTCCTACGGGCAGGTGACCGACTGTCCCTGCACCGTGACGGTCTCGCCGGAGGCGACGCCCTGGCAGGCCTCGGCTACTTCCTGGATGAGCGGAGCAGCTGCAGCGATGAGCCCGATGATGATGATCAGACCGATCGTGAAGAGGGCACCGATGATGATGCCTGCAAGGGCGAAGCCGTTGCCCATCCTTGCCTTGCGTGACTTCACGAAGGCCACGATGCTGATGATCAGGCCCACCGGTGCAATCAGGATGGCCAGGATGAATCCGACGATCCCGAGCGTTCTACCCGGGTTCTCGGCCGGCTGCCCCTGGTAACCCTGCTGGCCGGGGTAGTTGCCCGGCCCCGAACCGTACTGGCCCTGCTGGCCGTAGGGCGATGCAGACTGCTGTCCGTACGATCCCTGGTTCTGGCCGTACGATCCCTGGTTCTGGCCGTACTGCGGCTGGTTCTGGCCGTACTGCGGCTGGTTCTGGCCGTACTGCGGCTGGTTCTGCTGGCCGTAGGGCGAGTTGCCCTGCGATCCGGGATTGTTGTCAGACATGCTGCCCCCAGAGGAAGTGATGGAAGATGACGGAGTTCTCCGGCAATTTCTTGAACAGTATCACTGGGCGACAGGCGGCATCCGGAACTGCGGCGCAACAATCAGGAGACGATCGCCTTCCCCGGATTCAGGATGCCGAGCGGATCGAAGACCTGCTTGATCCGCGCCTGCAGGTCCAGGATCTCCGACGACTGTTCCCAAGCCAGCCACCTGCGCTTGTACTGCCCGACGCCGTGCTCGCCCGTGATCGTCCCGCCGAGGTCCAGGGCACGCCGCACAGACTCGTCCAGCGCATCCTCGAGCCGCTGCTGTGCCTGCTCCCCCTCGCTGCGCTCCACCCAGAACGTCGGGTGGAGGTTGCCGTCCCCGGCGTGGGCGACCACCTTGAGCCGGACCCGATGGCGTACGGCCATCGCCTCCAGATCGGCGACGTAATGGACCAGTCGGGACTTGGGCACCGCGACGTCCTCGCCCACCCGGTACAGGTCGTCGACTTCGTCCCCCCGGCTGTGCCGCCGCAGGTCCACGAGGCGGTCGGCCTCTTCCGACCCTTCGTCGCTGACACTCGCACCCAGCCCGACCAACGCCGACCTGATGGCCTCGGCCTCGGCTGCCGCCCCGTAGCCGTCGGTCCGGACGAGGAGGAGCGACCCGCCCCGTTGCCGGAGGTCCGAGCCGTGGACACCGTCGAGCGCTTCGAGGGTACGACCATCGAGGAGCTCGAGGATCGCGGGCTGCACACGGGCCCGACCGATCGCGAGGACGCCGGCCGCTGCCTGCGGGAAACCGTCGAAGAAGGCCGCCAAGGTGTGCACGTCGCGCGGAAGGTACCGCAGTCGGACCGTGATGCCCACGATCACGCCCAGGGTCCCCTCGGATCCCGTCATCAGGGCGGTCAGGTCGTATCCCGCCACACCCTTGAACGTCCGGTGCCCCGTCGAGACGAGTGTGCCATCGGCCAGGACGACGTCGAGGGCGAGGACCGAGTCCCGGGTCACGCCGTACTTGGCGCAGCGGAGCCCTCCGGCATTGGTCGCGACATTCCCCCCGATGGTCGACCAGCGGTAGCTCGCCGGATCCGGGGCATACATCAGGCCGTGCTCCGCGACCGCCGCATTGAGATCGGCATTGATCACACCCGGCTCGACGACGGCGGTCTCGTCATCGGGATTCACCTCTACGATCCTGGTCATGAGTTCAAGCGACAGGACCACACTGCCGGACGTCGCGTGCGCTCCCCCGGAGACTCCGGACCCGGCACCACGGCTGACGACGGGTACGGCATGGCGGGAAGCCCATCGCAGCAGTGCCTGCACATCCTCGACGGAACGCGCCCGGACCACCGCGCTGGGCAGGGTGGGATGCAGGACCGGCCCCTGATCACGCGAGTACTCCAGCAGATCGGACGGCGTCGTCGAGACACGGCCGGGTAGAGCCGCCGCCAGCTCATCGAGGAACGGGGCGTGGATCATGATCCTCCCATGAAGCGCCGGTAACGAGCGAGGGCACCGAGCCAGAACCCCGTGTAGAACTCGTAGAGATCCTGCGGATCCGCGGCCGTCCAGCCGCCGTGGATCAACGTCAGGCGGGTGCGAGCCTGCGCGTCGTCACCGGTGCCGTCTTCGGCAATGCGGTCTTCGGCAATGCGGTCTTCGGCACTGCGGTCTTCGGCACTGCGGTCTCCAGCGACTCCGACCACCTCCGTCATCTCCATCCGCACCTGCGTGGTCGAAGTGGAGCCTACGTGCTTCCAGCGAAGCTCGAGCCATTGCCCTGGCTGCCCGTCGACCACCTCACCCCAGACGTTCTCGTCATCCTGCGACGACGTCTCGACCAGGGCGTTGTCCTCCAGATCGAAAAAAGCTGTCCTCTCCCCATCGGCTCAGCTCCCCTGCGGGCCACCAGAGATGCAGGTGCTCGGTCAATCCGGCCCAGGCGTGATCACGGGGGGCAGGCACAGAGACCTCCGCGTGCAGGGCCGGCCGCCCGGCCGGCTCCGTCGCCGCGGAGGCGTGCGAGAACAATCCACTCATGGTTCGACCCTACCGCCGTGGGTGGGATGTCCGGTGCCTTCCTGCGGGCTGCTGCTCAGGGTGGGTGCTGGCCTGGTGGCCGGGGGTGGGGTGGGTTAAGTGGGGAAGGCCCCGCACCTGGTGGTGGGGGGCCTTCCTGTTGAGGTGTTGTCCGGCGGTGTCCTACTCTCCCACACTCTCTCGGGTGCAGTACCATCGGCGCTGTGGGTCTTAGCTTCCGGGTTCGGAATGGGACCGGGCGTTTCCCCCACGCTATGACCGCCGTAACCCTTGTTACCGTTCCGGCCGGGCGCCCCCCGCTGGTGGGTGGGGGGTTCGGTGGTGGTAAGTCTTGGTGGTTACATCGTTCGTGCTGGATGTATGGGCTCTGTTCAGCCCGATCTTCGGTTATCCACCGACAGCTCTGCCGTTCCTGGTACCGGTGCTGGCGCCCTGTGGGGGTGCCGGCCGGTATCCGGATCGGTGATATCAGTGGTGATATCGGTGGTGGTTCCTGTTGTTGTTGGTTGGGAACCGCATAGTGGACGCGTAGCATGTTTGATCTTCACCTTCCCCGTGTGTCACGACCGGGGCGTTGTCGGGGGGTCCTGGTTGCCCGGGATCCCCGTGGTGTCGCCGCCTCGGTGGTGGGGGTGGGTGTGTGGTGTAAGTTATCGGCTTATTAGTACCGGTCAGCTTCACAGGTCGTTAGTCCCTGCTTCCACATCCGGCCTATCAACCCAGTGGTCTGGCTGGGGGCCTCTCACACTCTAGGTGTATGGAAATCTCATCTTGAAGCAGGCTTCCCGCTTAGATGCTTTCAGCGGTTATCCCATCCGAACGTAGCTAATCAGCGGTGCACTTGGCAGTACAACTGACACACCAGAGGTTCGTCCGTCCCGGTCCTCTCGTACTAAGGACAGCCCTTCTCAAATTTCCTGCGCGCGCGCAGCGGATAGGGACCGAACTGTCTCACGACGTTCTAAACCCAGCTCGCGTACCGCTTTAATGGGCGAACAGCCCAACCCTTGGGACCTACTCCAGCCCCAGGATGCGACGAGCCGACATCGAGGTGCCAAACCATGCCGTCGATATGGACTCTTGGGCAAGATCAGCCTGTTATCCCCGAGGTACCTTTTATCCGTTGAGCGACGGCCATTCCACAATGTGCCGCCGGATCACTAGTCCCGACTTTCGTCCCTGCTTGAGATGTCTCTCTCACAGTCAAGCTCCCTTGTGCACTTACACTCGCCACCTGATTGCCAACCAGGCTGAGGGAACCTTTGGGCGCCTCCGTTACTTTTTAGGAGGCAACCGCCCCAGTTAAACTACCCATCAGGCACTGTCCCTGACCCGGATTACGGGCCGAAGTTAGATATCCAGAGTGACCAGAGTGGTATTTCAACGATGACTCCACGTGAACTGGCGTCCACGCTTCACAGTCTCCCACCTATCCTACACAAGCCACACCGAACACCAATACCAAACTATAGTGAAGGTCTCGGGGTCTTTCCGTCCTGCTGCGCGTAACGAGCATCTTTACTCGTACTGCAATTTCGCCGAGTTTATGGTTGAGACAGCGGGGGAAGTCGTTACTCCATTCGTGCAGGTCGGAACTTACCCGACAAGGAATTTCGCTACCTTAGGATGGTTATAGTTACCACCGCCGTTTACTGGGGCTTAAATTCCCAGCTTCGTCCCACGCAAGCGTGAAACTAACCGGTCCTCTTAACCTTCCAGCACCGGGCAGGAGTCAGTCCGTATACATCGTCTTGCGACTTCGCACGGACCTGTGTTTTTAGTAAACAGTCGCTTCCCCCTGGTCTCTGCGGCCCTGATCCGCTCCGGTGAGCTAGTCACCATCACAGTTGGGGCCCCCCTTCTCCCGAAGTTACGGGGGCATTTTGCCGAGTTCCTTAACCATAATTCTCTCGATCGCCTTAGTATTCTCTACCTGATCACCTGTGTCGGTTTGGGGTACGGGCGGCTGGAACCTCGCGCCGATGCTTTTCTCGGCAGCATAGGATCACCAAATTCCCCCATACGGGGGTCCCATCAGATCTCAGGCCCGTGATCGAACACAAGGACGCGGATTTGCCTACGCCCTGCCCTACATCCTTAGACCGGGACAACCATCGCCCGGCTTGGCTACCTTCCTGCGTCACACCTGTTAATACGCTTACCTCCCGAGATCAGGTCCCGCGATCCACAAAAAACCACGTCACCACAAGGGTGGGCGGTCATGCTTCTGGCGGTTAGTATCCCTCGATCAGTATTGGCGGTTCTTCGCCGGTACGAATATCAACCGTTGTCCATCGACTACGCCTGTCGGCCTCGCCTTAGGTCCCGACTTACCCAGGGCAGATTAGCTGACCCTGGAACCCTTGATCATTCGGCGGACGGGTTTCTCACCGTCTTTCGCTACTCATGCCTGCATTCTCACTCGTGTAGGCTCCACCGCTGGTTTACACCGCGACTTCCCACACGACGCTCCCCTACCCATCCACACCCTTGAACCAGGAGAACAAGTCCCCGGCTGAGGTATATATGTGAATGCCACAACTTCGGCGGTGTACTTGAGCCCCGCTACATTGTCGGCGCGGAATCACTTGACCAGTGAGCTATTACGCACTCTTTCAAGGGTGGCTGCTTCTAAGCCAACCTCCTGGTTGTCTGGGCAACTCCACATCCTTTCCCACTTAGCACACGCTTAGGGGCCTTAGTTGGTGGTCTGGGCTGTTTCCCTCTCGACTATGAAGCTTATCCCCCACAGTCTCACTGCTGCGCTCTCACTTACCGGCATTCGGAGTTTGGCTGACGTCAGTAACCTTGTAGGGCCCATTAGCCATCCAGTAGCTCTACCTCCGGTAAGAAACACGCAACGCTGCACCTAAATGCATTTCGGGGAGAACCAGCTATCACGAAGTTTGATTGGCCTTTCACCCCTACCCACAGCTCATCCCCTCCATTTTCAACTGAAGTGGGTTCGGTCCTCCACGACGTCTTACCGTCGCTTCAACCTGGCCATGGGTAGATCACTTCGCTTCGGGTCTAGATCACGCCACTCTGGTCGCCCTATTCAGACTCGCTTTCGCTGGCTTCCCACACGGTTAACCTCGCGACGTAACACTAACTCGCAGGCTCATTCTTCAAAGGCACGCCGTCACAGATACAAGTCTGCTCCGACGGTTTGTAGGCACACGGTTTCAGGTACTGTTTCACTCCCCTCCCGGGGTACTTTTCACCTTTCCCTCACGGTACTGGTCCGCTATCGGTCATCAGGGAGTATTTAGGCTTACCAGGTGGTCCTGGCAGATTCGCACGGGATTTCTCGGGCCCCGTGCTGGGATCCTCTCAAACGGCGTCACGCATTACGGTTACGGACTTACACCTCTCCGGCCGGGCTTTCAAACCCGTTCACCTATACGCACGCACTCATTTCACCAGTCCGGCAGAACTGGAACGGAAAGTCCCACAACCCCAGTGATGCAACGCCCGCCGGCTATCACACCACTGGTTTAGCCTGTTCCGCGTTCGCTCGCCACTACTAACGGAATCACTATTGTTTTCTTCCTGTGGTACTGAGATGTTTCACTTCCCCACGTTCCCTCCACGTACCCTATGTGTTCAGATACGGGTCACCCGGTCACTCGCGCGCCGGGCGGGGTTTCCCCATTCGGACATCCTGGGATCAAAGTTCGGTTATCAACTCCCCCAGGCTTATCGCAGATTCCCACGTCCTTCTTCGGCTCCTGATGCCAAGGCATCCACCGTGTGCCCTTAAAAACTTGACCACAAAGATCAAAACATATCGAGAAAACCAGGCCCGAACTTTCGTCCGAAACCAGATTTATCTTAGAAATTCTTTTAAGATGCTCGCGTCCACTATGCAGTTCTCAACCAACAACCCTGTCACACCCACACCCGAAGGACCAGGCACAGCATGCGCAGGAACAACCAGAAACAACACGAAACCCCACCCCACGACACCCCACCCATCCCGGACACCAGTCACAGACCAGCACCCGACACAAACGCGAGAACCACCGCAGAACACGAGCCCTGTTATCTCAGGACCCAACAGTGTGCCAAACACCCCCCGACGAACCCCGACACCACCCTTTCCACAACCACCACATCCACCCCGGCCCCTCCCAGAAGGAAGGCACCACGACAGACACGCCGGCTCGTACTCGAATGCCACCAGGACCCACCAGGGACCTATCCGTTGATATTCCACCCATGAGCACCCACCGCGGAACAAACGCCCGCGCTATGGGCTAACTCCTGCAAGCCACACACCCACCACACAGGATGAGCACATGAACCTGAGGCGCTCCTTAGAAAGGAGGTGATCCAGCCGCACCTTCCGGTACGGCTACCTTTAGTCCCAATCGCCGGTCCCACCTTCGACGGCTCCCTCCCACAAGGGTTAGGCCACCGGCTTCGGGTGTTACCAACTTTCGTGACTTGACGGGCGGTGTGTACAAGGCCCGGAACGTATTCACCGCAGCGTTGCTGATCTGCGATTACTAGCGACTCCAACTTCATGAGGTCGAGTTGCAGACCTCAATCGAACTGAGACCGGCTTTTGGGATTAGCTCCACCTCACAGTATCGCAACCCTTTGTACCGGCCATTGTAGCATGCGTGAAGCCCAAGACATAAGGGCATGATGATTTGACGTCGTCCCCACCTTCCTCCGAGTTGACCCCGGCAGTCTCCAATGAGTCCCCGCATAACCCGCTGGCAACATGGAACGAGGTTGCGCTCGTTGCGGGACTTAACCCAACATCTCACGACACGAGCTGACGACAACCATGCACCACCTGTAAACCGGCCACAAGTGGCTGACACATCTCTGCATCATTCCGGTTCATGTCAAGCCTTGGTAAGGTTCTTCGCGTTGCATCGAATTAATCCGCATGCTCCGCCGCTTGTGCGGGCCCCCGTCAATTCCTTTGAGTTTTAGCCTTGCGGCCGTACTCCCCAGGCGGGGCACTTAATGCGTTAGCTACGGCGCGGAAAACGTGGAATGTCCCCCACACCTAGTGCCCAACGTTTACGGCATGGACTACCAGGGTATCTAATCCTGTTCGCTCCCCATGCTTTCGCTCCTCAGCGTCAGTTACAGCCCAGAGACCTGCCTTCGCCATCGGTGTTCCTCCTGATATCTGCGCATTTCACCGCTACACCAGGAATTCCAGTCTCCCCTACTGCACTCTAGTCTGCCCGTACCCACCGCAGATCCGGAGTTAAGCCCCGGACTTTCACGGCAGACGCGACAAACCGCCTACGAGCTCTTTACGCCCAATAATTCCGGATAACGCTTGCGCCCTACGTATTACCGCGGCTGCTGGCACGTAGTTAGCCGGCGCTTCTTCTGCAGGTACCGTCACCAACCCAAGGGCCGGCTTCTTCCCTACTGAAAGAGGTTTACAACCCGAAGGCCTTCATCCCTCACGCGGCGTCGCTGCATCAGGCTTGCGCCCATTGTGCAATATTCCCCACTGCTGCCTCCCGTAGGAGTCTGGGCCGTGTCTCAGTCCCAGTGTGGCCGGTCACCCTCTCAGGCCGGCTACCCGTCGTCGCCTTGGTAGGCCATTACCCCACCAACAAGCTGATAGGCCGCGAGTCCATCCAAAACCACAAAGCTTTCCACCAACATGGCATGCGCCAGAAGGTCGTATCCAGTATTAGACCCGGTTTCCAGGCTTATCCCAGAGTCAAGGGCAGGTTACTCACGTGTTACTCACCCGTTCGCCACTAATCCCCCCACAAGTGAGGTTCATCGTTCGACTTGCATGTGTTAAGCACGCCGCCAGCGTTCATCCTGAGCCAGGATCAAACTCTCCGTAAATGCATTACAGACACAACACAGAAACCCGGGAAAACGGACAACCATGCTGCACAAAATTCGAAACCAGCCAAAAAAACCAGCCACCACACACGGGATGCGCGGCAACCAGCAAATTCAACCAATCAAAAAACAATCGGTATCAACAAACTTGGCACACTATTGAGTTCTCAAACAACAGGAACGAACGATTACTCACGAACCCCCGCGCTATCCACGCTTCCCGGGCCGCTTTCCCTCGCCGCTACATTCACAGCTTATTCCAATCCTTTTTCCCTTGTCAAATCCTCCGCCATCGCGTAGAACCCGCACAAAAGGAAAGAACAAGAGCAATCCCACCACGAATGAAGGGTAAATTCGCTACCGCTCCAGAGCGCACGAACCCACCACATGATTTGAAGGGGGATGGTCACCCTCACCGGGGCAACTCATAGAACATTACACGCCGACTACCGCTGCCGCAAACCGGAACGGCGTCGTCTGCATCACGTCCTGCCGCCGGCCCTGCCGGGCAGGAATCGGCGGGACCAGCTCACCACCTGACGCAGTTCGAACGGCCTAGTGGTTCGCGCGAAGCGCGGGCTCGGCTGTGCAGTCCGCCGCCTATGCAGATACTGCAGACCGTGGAGACGTTGCCGGACATGCATCTCCAGGTGGTGCTTGCGCGATCTGCCGAAGCACCAGGATGTCCATCGACCAAGGCCAGAACCAGAGCCGGGAGGTGATACGGCCGGCGATCACAGCCCCCGCCTGGGTGACCCCGAATGAGCAGCTGTGGGACCTCCTCGACGACAGTAGCCGGCCCAGTCCGTATGGCTGACAGGAGAGGTGGGTCGGGAAAGCGACTCGGGAACGTAACCGAGGAAGGCGACTCGGCACCGACACTCGTCGTGGCGTGAACCACCGCCGCAGCGACTGCTGACCCTCCTGCCCGAAACAGGCGAATTCCTCGAAGCACCGCAGGCGAGCCGACGTCTCGCCTGCATTCAGGAGACAAGCCGGCTATGCGAGCTCGGCTCCAAGCCCTACCAACAAGATGGGGTCAGCGGCGCCCGGCCGTTACCTGCGCTTCCCCAACCCGGCTCGGTCCAGCGGCCTCCCCCAGTCCAAACACTCCCGCTCCTCAGATCCGCAGGACCCCACTCGTCAGGAGCTGCTTCGTATCAGCGTGGCCTCTCTGCCTCCGCGAAGAGGTGACCTCAATGATGCAATCCGGGGGTCGGTCGTGCGGTCGTTGGGCTCCTGATCCCAGCTCGAAGATGAAACCGGGAGATGAAGCGGGGAGATGAATCCGAAGGATCGGCGTGGTCATCCCTGAACCCCGATTAGTCCGACTGATCCCACAGCCCGATGCGCCACCCCGCCCGGTAACGGAACCCACTCTGTAAGGGAACCGGCCACCGATTCAACGGAAGGGCTATGCGCCGGCACTACGATTCTACAGCTCAACAGCTCAACAGCTCAACAGCACCAGAGTGATAGGCATTCACCGACGCGCGCCTTCCGAGGACTCGAGCAAGGCCGCCGACGACTACGAGTAGCCCTCAAGCGGGGCTGATGGCGAGGATTGATCTTCAATGAAGTAGGTACCTGAATATCGCACCGAGGATCTTCTGACCACGACCATCAGCCCTGCGGCAGGCCGCCGATGGTCCCCACGGCTGGTCTCCACGAGCTGTGGGGGCGGTGCGTGCAACCGACGACGAGAGTGGGAACCAGGGCTGAGCAGCTAATGCAATGCATCGGATCTCCATGTGGAGCCTCGAGCTTCACGTTTGCCAGGAACCTCGATCGGTATCAGGCGCACAGCTGCGATGAACTAGCACCCTCCCCTTCACCCGCGGCAGCAGCCAGCGCCTAAAGCACCCCGACCGAACCGACCGGACCGGCCGCCCACTCTTCGTCGCGCACTGCGCCGAACGATTCAATGGACCGGGGATGTTGTTCGCAAGGTGAATATGGACGCCGGTTCTCCCTGCTCCCCTTCTTACCCCCTGAACTGCCAAGGAGGTCGTGTTGTTCAGTGATCGCCGTCGCCGGCATTCACAGGGAGCTCCAGTACGCCTTCGAACATCGTGTGGATAGCATCCGGTCCTGATACCAGCCGACACGACTCGGCCCCTATAGCGGTGGGGGCACCTACCTCCTGGTCGCTAGGACAAGTGTCGTGTCCCTGCGGCCGTGCGTGGCGCTCCGGCGCCGACATGGTGGCCTGAGCGCGCACCGTGAGCTGCATGTCCCGTGCAGGAGTGCGGGGTCGGATCGCCTCGGGCTGCATATCCGCTGCGGGCGCCGGTGCTGCCTGAGCGCTGGCGGCTCCCCGGGACCGACGCGCCCTGCCTTGGGTCTTGGCGGCTGCGCAGTCTCGCGGCCGGCGTCGTGGTCTGCATCTCCGGCAACGCCGGGCTCCATTGCAGTGTCGGACCGGTCGGGCTCGGCGCTCAGTGCGGACAGGTGCTCCGGCAGTCCCGTGGGATGGATGTCTCGTGCAGTGCCGGGCCCGACCGGTCCCGGTGCTCAGTGCGGGCGGGTGCTCAGGTGCCGGTCGTGGCCGGGCTCCGGTGCCGGCGCGGGTGGCGGGGCTCGCTGGTGGGGTGGGGTGGGTTAAGTGGGGAAGGCCCCGCACCTGGTGGTGGGGGGCCTTCCTGTTGAGGTGTTGTCCGGCGGTGTCCTACTCTCCCACACTCTCTCGGGTGCAGTACCATCGGCGCTGTGGGTCTTAGCTTCCGGGTTCGGAATGGGACCGGGCGTTTCCCCCACGCTATGACCGCCGTAACCCTTGTTACCGTTCCGACCGGGCGCCCCCCGCTGGTGGGTGGGGGGTTCGGTGGTGGTAAGTCTTGTGGTTACATCGTTCGTGCTGGATGTATGGGCTCTGTTCAGCCCGATCTTCAGTTATGTCCCGAGTGTTCGGGTGTGTGCCCGGGTTATCCACGGATAGTGGTTTCCCGGGTGTCCCACCGGGGGCGCCCTGGGGGTGCTCCTGGTGGTTGTGGTGGTTCCTGTTGTTGGTTGGGAACCGCATAGTGGACGCGTAGCATGTTTGATCTTCACCTTCCCCGTGTGTCACGACCGGAGCGTTGCCGGGGGGTCCTGGTTGCCCGGGATCCCCGTGGTGTCGCCGCCCTGGTGGTGGGGGTGGGTGTGTGGTGTAAGTTATCGGCTTATTAGTACCGGTCAGCTTCACAGGTCGTTAGTCCCTGCTTCCACATCCGGCCTATCAACCCAGTGGTCTGGCTGGGGCCTCTCACTCTAGGTGTATAAATCTCATCTTGAAGCAGGCTTCCCGCTTAGATGCTTTCAGCGGTTATCCCATCCGAACGTAGCTAATCAGCGGTGCACTTGGCAGTACAACTGACACACAGAGGTTCGTCCGTCCCGGTCCTCTCGTACTAAGGACAGCCCTTCTCAAATTTCCTGCGCGCAGGATAGGGACCGAACTGTCTCACGACGTTCTAAACCCAGCTCGCGTACCGCTTTAATGGGCGAACAGCCCAACCCTTGGGACCTACTCCAGCCCCAGGATGCGACGAGCCGACATCGAGGTGCCAAACCATGCCGTCGATATGGACTCTTGGGCAAGATCAGCCTGTTATCCCGAGGTACCTTTTATCCGTTGAGCGACGGCCATTCCACAATGTGCCGCCGGATCACTAGTCCCGACTTTCGTCCCTGCTTGAGATGTCTCTCACAGTCAAGCTCCCTTGTGCACACTCGCCACCTGATTGCCAACCAGGCTGAGGGAACCTTTGGGCGCCTCCGTTACTTTTAGGAGGCAACCGCCCCAGTTACTACCCATCAGGCACTGTCCTGACCCGGATTACGGGCCGAAGTTAGATATCCAGAGTGACCAGAGTGGTATTTCAACGATGACTCCACGTGAACTGGCGTCCACGCTTCACAGTCTCCCACCTATCCTACACAAGCCACCGAACACCAATACCAAACTATAGTGAAGGTCTCGGGTCTTTCCGTCCTGCTGCGCGTAACGAGCATCTTTACTCGTACTGCAATTTCGCCGAGTTTATGGTTGAGACAGCGGGAAGTCGTTACTCCATTCGTGCAGGTCGGAACTTACCCGACAAGGAATTTCGCTACCTTAGGATGGTTATAGTTACCACCGCCGTTTACTGGGGCTTAAATTCCCAGCTTCGTCCCACGCAAGCGTGAAACTAACCGGTCCTCTTAACCTTCCAGCACCGGGCAGGAGTCAGTCCGTATACATCGTCTTGCGACTTCGCACGGACCTGTGTTTTTAGTAAACAGTCGCTTCCCCCTGGTCTCTGCGGCCCTGATCCGCTCCGGTGAGCTAGTCACCATCACGGTTGGGGCCCCCCTTCTCCCGAAGTTACGGGGCATTTCCTTAACCATAATTCTCTCGATCGCCTTAGTATTCTCTACCTGATCACCTGTGTCGGTTTGGGGTACGGGCGGCTGGAACCTCGCGCCGATGCTTTCTCGGCAGCATAGGATCACCAAATTCCCCATACGGGGTCCCATCAGATCTCAGGCCCGTGATCGAACACAAGGACGCGGATTTGCCTACGCCCTGCCCTACATCCTTAGACCGGGACAACCATCGCCCGGCTACCTTCCTGCGTCACACCTGTTAATACGCTTACCTCCCGAGATCAGGTCCCGATCCACAAAACCACGTCACCACAAGGGTGGGCGGTCATGCTTCTGGCGGTTAGTATCCCTCGATCAGTATTGGCGGTTCTTCGCCGGTACGGGAATATCAACCGTTGTCCATCGACTACGCCTGTCGGCCTCGCCTTAGGTCCCGACTTACAGGGCAGATTAGCTTGACCTGGAACCCTTGATCATTCGGCGGACGGGTTTCTCACCCGTCTTTCGCTACTCATGCCTGCATTCTCACTCGTGTAGGCTCCACCGCTGGTTTACACCGCGACTTCACTGCCCACACGACGCTCCCCTACCCATCCACACCCTTGAACCAGGAGAACAAGTCCCCGGCTGAGGTATATATGTGAATGCCACAACTTCGGCGGTGTACTTGAGCCCCGCTACATTGTCGGCGCGGAATCACTTGACCAGTGAGCTATTACGCACTCTTTCAAGGGTGGCTGCTTCTAAGCCAACCTCCTGGTTGTCTGGGCAACTCCATCCTTTCCCACTTAGCACACTTAGGGCCTTAGTTGGTGGTCTGGGCTGTTTCCTCTCGACTATGAAGCTTATCCCCCACAGTCTCACTGCTGCGCTCTCACTTACCGGCATTCGGAGTTTGGCTGACGTCAGTAACCTTGTAGGGCCCATTAGCCATCCAGTAGCTCTACCTCCGGTAAGAAACACGCAACGCTGCACCTAAATGCATTTCGGGGAGAACCAGCTATCACGAAGTTTGATTGGCCTTTCACCCCTACCCACAGCTCATCCCCTCCATTTTCAACTGAAGTGGGTTCGGTCCTCCACGACGTCTTACCGTCGCTTCAACCTGGCCATGGGTAGATCACTTCGCTTCGGGTCTAGATCACGCCACTCTGGTCGCCCTATTCAGACTCGCTTTCGCTACGGCTTCCCCACACGGGTTAACCTCGCGACGTAACACTAACTCGCAGGCTCATTCTTCAAAAGGCACGCCGTCACAGATACAAGTCTGCTCCGACGGTTTGTAGGCACACGGTTTCAGGTACTGTTTCACTCCCCTCCCGGGGTACTTTTCACCTTTCCCTCACGGTACTGGTCCGCTATCGGTCATCAGGGAGTATTTAGGCTTACCAGGTGGTCCTGGCAGATTCGCACGGGATTTCTCGGGCCCCGTGCTACTTGGGATCCTCTCCAAACGGCGTCACGCATTACGGTTACGGGACTTACACCCTCTCCGGCCGGGCTTTCAAACCCGTTCACCTATACGCACTCATTTCACCAGTCCGGCAGAACTGGAACGGAAAGTCCCACAACCCCAGTGATGCAACGCCCGCCGGCTATCACACACCACTGGTTTAGCCTGTTCCGCGTTCGCTCGCCACTACTAACGGAATCACTATTGTTTTCTCTTCCTGTGGGTACTGAGATGTTTCACTTCCCCACGTTCCCTCCACGTACCCTATGTGTTCAGATACGGGTCACCCGGTCACTCGCGCGCCGGGCGGGGTTTCCCCATTCGGACATCCTGGGATCAAAGTTCGGTTATCAACTCCCCCAGGCTTATCGCAGATTCCACGTCCTTCTTCGGCTCCTGATGCCAGGCATCCACCGTGTGCCTTAAAACTTGACCACAAAGATCAAAACATATCGAGAAAACCAGGCCCGAACTTTCGTCCGAAACCAGATTTATCTTAGAAATTGCTTCTTTTAGATGCTCGCGTCCACTATGCAGTTCTCAACCAACAACCCCGTCACACCCACCCCGAAGGACCAGGCACAGCATGCGCAGGAACAACCAGAAACAACGAAACCCCACCCCACGACACCCCCCACACCCATCCCGGACACCAGTCACAGACCAGCACCCGACACAAACGCGAGAACCACCGCAGAACACGAGCCCTGTTATCTCAGGACCCAACAGTGTGCCAAACACCCCCCGACGAACCCCGACACCACCCTTTCCACAACCACCACATCCACCCGGCCCTCCCAGAAGGCACCACGACAGACTCGTGCTCGAATGCCACCAGGACCCACCAGGGACCTATCCGTTGATATTCCACCCATGAGCACCCACCGCGGAACAAACGCCCGCGCTATGGGCTAACTCCTGCAAGCCACACACCCACCACACAGGATGAGCACATGAACCTGAGGCGCTCCTTAGAAAGGAGGTGATCCAGCCGCACCTTCCGGTACGGCTACCTTGTTACGACTTAGTCCCAATCGCCGGTCCCACCTTCGACGGCTCCCTCCCACAAGGGGTTAGGCCACCGGCTTCGGGTGTTACCAACTTTCGTGACTTGACGGGCGGTGTGTACAAGGCCCGGGAACGTATTCACCGCAGCGTTGCTGATCTGCGATTACTAGCGACTCCAACTTCATGAGGTCGAGTTGCAGACCTCAATCGAACTGAGACCGGCTTTTGGGATTAGCTCCACCTCACAGTATCGCAACCCTTTGTACCGGCCATTGTAGCATGCGTGAAGCCCAAGACATAAGGGCATGATGATTTGACGTCGTCCCCACCTTCCTCCGAGTTGACCCGGCAGTCTCCCATGAGTCCCCGGCATAACCCGCTGGCAACATGGAACGAGGTTGCGCTCGTTGCGGACTTAACCAACATCTCACGACACGAGCTGACGACAACCATGCACCACCTGTAAACCGGCCACAAGTGGCTGACACATCTCTGCATCATTCCGGTTCATGTCAAGCCTTGGTAAGGTTCTTCGCGTTGCATCAATTAATCCGCATGCTCCGCCGCTTGTGCGGGCCCCCGTCAATTCCTTTGAGTTTTAGCCTTGCGGCCGTACTCCCCAGGCGGGGCACTTAATGCGTTAGCTACGGCGCGGAAAACGTGGAATGTCCCCCACACCTAGTGCCCAACGTTTACGGCATGGACTACCAGGGTATCTAATCCTGTTCGCTCCCCATGCTTTCGCTCCTCAGCGTCAGTTACAGCCCAGAGACCTGCCTTCGCCATCGGTGTTCCTCCTGATATCTGCGCATTTCACCGCTACACCAGGAATTCCAGTCTCCCTACTGCACTCTAGTCTGCCCGTACCCACCGCAGATCGGAGTTAAACCCCGGACTTTCACGGCAGACGCGACAAACCGCCTACGAGCTCTTTACGCCCAATAATTCCGGATAACGCTTGCGCCCCTACGTATTACCGCGGCTGCTGGCACGTAGTTAGCCGGCGCTTCTTCTGCAGGTACCGTCACCAACCCAAGGGCCGGCTTCTTCCCTACTGAAAGAGGTTTACAACCCGAAGGCCTTCATCCCTCACGCGGCGTCGCTGCATCAGGCTTGCGCCCATTGTGCAATATTCCCCACTGCTGCCTCCCGTAGGAGTCTGGGCCGTGTCTCAGTCCCAGTGTGGCCGGTCACCCTCTCAGGCCGGCTACCCGTCGTCGCCTTGGTAGGCCATTACCCCACCAACAAGCTGATAGGCCGCGAGTCCATCCAAAACCACAAAAGCTTTCCACCAACATGGCATGCGCCAGAAGGTCGTATCCAGTATTAGACCCGGTTTCCCAGGCTTATCCCAGAGTCAAGGGCAGGTTACTCACGTGTTACTCACCCGTTCGCCACTAATCCCCCCACAAGTGAGGTTCATCGTTCGACTTGCATGTGTTAAGCACGCCGCCAGCGTTCATCCTGAGCCAGGATCAAACTCTCCGTAAATGCATTACAGACACAACACAGAAACCCGGGAAAACGGACAACCATGCTGCACAAAATTCGAAACCAGCCAAAAAAACCAGCCACCACACACGGGATGCGCGGCAACCAGCAAATTCAACCAATCAAAAAAAACAATCGGTATCAACAAACTTGGCACACTATTGAGTTCTCAAACAACAGGAGCTACCGGCACCAAACACGACCAAACCGTCATGTCATCGCTCCGAAGCAACTTTTCAAGCTTACCCGCCCTGGTTCAGTTTGTCCAAATCGGCCGGTTCCCATGTCCTCCGCTCCCGTTCCCGTCCGTGCGGACGAGAGGTGAACCTCGGTTCTGTGGTTGTCGGCCGACCAGATGACTTCATCAGCGCGGATATAAACGATAGCACCGGTCCGCCCGGAATGCCAACAGCGGCGGACCCCCTTCGTGCAGGGGT
The DNA here is from genome assembly GCA_004001285.1 of Arthrobacter sp. MN05-02. NCBI lineage: Bacteria > Bacillati > Actinomycetota > Actinomycetes > Micrococcales > Micrococcaceae > Arthrobacter > Arthrobacter sp. MN05-02. Next base: position 561,133 of record AP018697.1, on the reverse strand, counting down.
CCGCCGCTGCTGTCGAGGGCGGTGGTCAGGCGGCGATCATCGGGATGCGGCCGGCTTCAGGTACAGCACCCCGAGGGGTGGTACGCGGACGTCGCCGAACGCCGGCTGTCCGTTGTGCGCGCCCTCCTGCGCAGTGACGGAGCCGCTGTTGCCGACACCCGAGCCGCCGAACTCCTCGGAGTCGGTGTTGAGGACCTCCGTCCACTCCCCCGCCCACGGCAGTCCGACCCGGAAGCCCTCGTGGGGTCCCCCGGCGAAGTTGGCGATGCAGACAAGCGGGTTGCCCTGGTGGTCCCAGCGGATGAAGGACAGCGTGTTGTGCTCGCCGTCGTTCTCGTCGATCCACTGGAAGCCGGCCGGCTCGTTGTCACGCGCATAGAGGGCCGGGGTGTCCCGGTAGATCGTATTGAGCGAACGGACGAGTTCCTGCACCCCCTTGTGCGAGGGAGTCTCGGTGAGCCACCAGTCGAGGCTGTGGTGCTCGGCCCACTCGGACTCCTGCGCGAATTCCGATCCCATGAAGATCAGCTGCTTGCCCGGGTGCGCCCACTGGAACGCCAGATAGGCGCGGACGTTGGCGAGCTGCTGCCAGCGGTCCCCGGGCATCTTGCGCAGGAGCGATCCCTTGCCGTGCACGACTTCGTCGTGGCTGATCGGCAGCATGAAGTTCTCGGTGTAGGCGTACACCATCGAGAACGTCGCCTTGCCGTGGTGGTGCACCCGGTTGATCGGGTCCTCCGAGATGTACTGGAGGGTGTCGTGCATCCAGCCCATGTTCCACTTGATGCCGAACCCGAGGCCGCCGGAACTGGTGGGCCTGGTCACGCCGTCGAACGCCGTCGACTCCTCGGCGACCATGACGATCCCCGGCGCCCGCTTGTAGGCGGTCGCGTTGACCTCCTGCAGGAAGGAGATGGCCTCGAGGTTCTCGCGCCCACCGAACCTGTTCGGGCGCCACTGTCCTTCCTCCCGCGAGTAGTCCAGGTAGAGCATCGAGGCGACGGCGTCCACACGCAGCCCGTCGATGTGGAACTCCTCGAGCCAGTACAGCGCGTTCGCCACCAGGAAGTTGCGCACCTCGCGACGGCCGAAGTCGAAGATCAGCGTGCCCCAGTCCTGGTGCTCGCCGAGGAACGGGTCGCCGTGCTCGTACAGGGTGCCGCCGTCGAACTTGGCAAGCGCCCACGAGTCCTTCGGGAAGTGCGCCGGGACCCAGTCCATGATGACGCCGATGCCCGCCTGGTGGAGCGCGTCGATCAGGTACTTGAAGTCGTCCGGTGAACCGAAGCGTGATGTCGGCGCGAAGTAGGACGTCACCTGGTAGCCCCACGACCCACCGAACGGGTGCTCGGCCACGGGCATGAGCTCGACGTGCGTGAAGCCCTGCCAGGTCACGTACTCCACCAGCTGCTCCGCCAGTTCGCGGTAGCTCAGGCCCTGGCGCCAGGAGCCCAGGTGCACCTCGTAGACGCTCATCGGGCCGTTGTGGGGGTCGTTCGCCGCACGGGCCTGCATCCACTCGTCGTCGCCGAAGACGTAGGTCGACTCGACGACCTTCGATCCGGTGAGCGGTGGGATCTCGGTCCCACGCGCCATCGAGTCCGCCTTCTCGCGCCACTGCCCGTCGCTGCCGAGGATCTCGAACTTGTAGCAGGCACCGGCCCCGGCGCCGGGGATGAAGATCTCCCAGATACCCGAGCTGCCGAGGGCGCGCATGGCGTTGACGCTTCCGTCCCAGCCGTTGAAGTCGCCCATGACGCGGACGGCGCGCGCGTTGGGCGCCCACACCGCGAAGGACACACCCTCGATCTCGCCGAGCACGGAGGAGTAGTGGCGGACATGGGCGCCGAGGGCTGTCCACAGGGTCTCGTGCCGGCCCTCGCCGATCAGGTGCATGTCGATCTCACCGAGGGTCGGCAGGAACCGGTAGGGGTCGTCGACGATCGCCGGTCCGCCGTCGTACGTGACCTCGAGCCGGTAGTCGGGTACGTGCCCGGGGTTCTCGGCCGCCAGGGCGCCGACCCAGATGCCGTTGTGCTCGTGCCGGAGCTCCGTACGGCCCGCACTCGTGACGACGACGACGGACTGCGCCAGGCGGCGCAGCGTCCGGAGGGTGACGACGTCGTCGCTGTCGAGGTGGGCGCCCAGCACCGCGTGGGGCTGGTGGTAGACGCCGTCCGAGACCTGCTGCAGCACGTCGGGATCGACGGGAGCGGGAGTCAGGTCGGCGGCCGCGGTGTCGGCGGAGGGCGGGGCGGCCGCATCCGGCTCCGCGTCCCCTCCGGTCTCCCGCACTTTGTCCTTCAGGCCCGCCGTCGCACTCTTCGCGGTCTCAGCTACGGCCTTCGCCGTGCCCGTGACGGTCCTGGCGGCCTTGGCCGCGAGCGATTCCTCGGCCGCGCCCTCGTCGGAGTTCTTCGGAGAATTCATGTCAGCTGCTTTCGTAGCGTCCGCTCCGGAGTGTGCCCCCAGTGCGCGTCGGACATCCCGGACGGGCATTTCCACCCAGTCCGGTCTGTTGCGGATCTCGTAGACGACTTCGTACAGGGCCTTGTCGAGCCAGAGCGCCCGGAACAGCGGACCCGAGGTGTCGACGGGGGCGCCGGACTCCTCCGCGTACCCGTCGAGGAAGGCGCTCCGCGCGGCGTCGGACCACTGCTCGGTCACGACGGCCTCGGGCGAACCGACCGGGGCCGCTCCCCGCGAGGCGGCAGCGTACTCGAGCGAGCGGACCATCCCGACGACGTCGCGGACCGGGACGTCCGGGACGCTGCGCTCGGCGGTGGGCCGGAGCGGCTCGCCCTCGAAATCGATGATGAGCCAGGTGCCGTCGGGAGCCTGGAGGACCTGGCCGAGGTGGAGGTCGGCGTGGATGCGCTGGAGGGGCCGGATGTCCTCGAGGCCTTCGATGTCCCGCACGATGCGGTCCACCTCGGCACCCAGTGGGCCGACGGCGTCGCCTGCTTCCTCCCAGGCCCACCGGATCCGCTGCGCGAGGGCGTCCTTGAAGTCCTTCTCCTCCTCGGCGGTCGCCGTGCGGCTCCCGAAGGCGCCGTCCAGCTGCCGGTGGATCCGCGCGACGGCCCGGCCGAGGCCGCGTGCCTCTGCGGTGAAGTCGGTGGCGGTAGAGGCGGCGAGGGAGGCCGTGCGCCAGGCGTCGGTGCTGCCCTCGACGAAGTCGCGCAGGACGCTGACGTGCCCGCTCACGTGGTGGCCGGGCTCCCCATGGGCCTCCTGCCACGTGCCCGTGACCCACCCGAACGTGTCGGGGGTGTCGGTGGACCCGCCGGCGGTGAGGCCGGCGCTGATCTGCACGTCGGGGCTGTCGCCGGCCGCGAGCACGCGGAAGAACTTCACGATCATGGAGCCGGGGCCGGAGCCGTAGACCACCGAGGTGTTCGACTGCTCGCCCTGGAGCACCTTGACGGGCTGGGACGAGCCGGGTTCCTGGTGTTCCGGCTCCTTGACGACGACGCCGGTGAGCCGCCCGTCGGGGGTGCCCGATCCGGACAGGATGAAGTCCACCCACAGCCGCACGAAGTCGGCGTCGTGGGTGGCGTCGTAGGCCCACCGCGTCCCGAGCGCGGGATGCTCGACCTGCCCGATCAGCCCGGCGGCGTCGTCGAGCGGTTCGCTGCGGTAGCTGATCGGCACGCTGACGACGTCGGTCCGCCGTCCGGATTCGACGGCCAGAAAGTGCACCTCGAAGCCGGCGGCACCGGCAGGATCCTCCAGGACCGTTCCGCCGACGACCGTCAGGGCGACCTCGCGTCCCTTCGCGGGGAACCACCGTTGGGACGGAAGCCATTCGGTGAGGATCTCCGGGATGAAGGGGGTATGGGTCGCCATTATCGGATCGCCTCCGGGACGGGGATGACAGGCATCGCCTGGGTGTGCGGGGATGACGTGTTCGAGCTGGCCGAGCGCACGCGCAGCCAGAAGAAGTCGTGGCTGCCGAGCGTCAGGGTCATCTCGCCGTCCTCCGCGAACGCGGGGAAGATCGAACCGCCGAACAGGTCCCGGAGGCCACGGCCGCCGAACTCGGGGAAGCGCATCCGCGCCGCCACCGGGTGCTGCGACAGATTGAAGACGCACAGGACCGACTCTTCGGGCTCGCCCTCGGCGTTGTCCGCATCCACCTCGCGGAGGAAAGCCAGGACGTGCTCCGACTCGACGGGGACGTTGCGGTAGGTGCCGAGCCCGAACGCCGGGTGGGCCTTGCGGACGGCCAGCATCTGGCGGACCCAGTGCAGCAGCGAACTCGACGTCGCCATCTGCGCCTCGACGTTCACGTGGTTGTAGTGGTAGACGAGCGACTGGACGACCGGGAGGTACAGCTTCCCGGGGTCCACCGGGGAGAAGCCCGCGTTGCGGTCCGGGTTCCACTGCATGGGGGTCCGCGACGCGTCACGGTCCTCCAGCCAGATGTTGTCGCCCATCCCGATCTCGTCCCCGTAGTAGAGGAACGGGCTGCCCGGCAGGGACAGCAGCAGGGCGTGGATCAGTTCCACTTCCGCGCGCGAGTTGTCGAGCAGCGGCGACAGCCGCCGTCGGATACCGACGTTGGCCCGCATCCGGGGATCCGGCGCGTACCAGCCGAGCATCGCCTCGCGCTCCTCGTTGGTAACCATCTCGAGGGTGAGCTCGTCATGGTTGCGCAGGAAGGTGCCCCACTGCGCGCCGGCCGGGATGTCCGGGGTCTCCTTCATCGTCTCGATGATGGGTGCGGACTTCTGGTCGCGCAGCGCGTAGAAGAGCCTCGGCATGATTGGGAAGTGGAAGGACATGTGGCATTCGGGCCCGTCCTCGTCGCCGAAGTACTCGACGACCTCGTCCGGCATCTGGTTCGCCTCGGCGATGATGACGCGGCCCGGGTAGTTCTCGTCCACCATCGCACGGAGCCGCTTGAGGAACTCGTGCGTCTTCGGCAGGTTCTCGCAGTTGGTGCCCTCCTCCTCGAACAGGTAGGGGATGGCATCCGCGCGGAAGCCGTCGATGCCCTGGTCGAGCCAGAACTTCACGACGTCGAAGATCGCCTCCTGCACCTTGGGGTTCTCGAAGTTGAGGTCGGGCTGGTGGCTGAAGAACCGGTGCCAGAAGAACTGCCGGCGCACGGGGTCGAACGTCCAGTTCGATTCCTCGGTGTCCACGAAAATGATGCGCGCGTCCTGGTACTTCTCGTCGGTGTCGCTCCAGACGTAGAAGTCGCCGTAGGGGCCCTCGGGATCCCTGCGGGACTCCTGGAACCAGTGGTGCTGGTCCGAGGTGTGGTTCACGGGCAGGTCGATGATGACCCGCACGCCGCGGGCGTGCGCCTCGGCGACGAGCCGCTTGAAGTCGCCCAGGGACCCGAACTCGTCGAGGACGTCGTAGTAGTCCGAGATGTCGTAGCCGCCGTCGCGCAGCGAGGACTTGAAGAAGGGCGGCAGCCACAGGCAGTCCACGCCGAGCCACTGGAGGTAGTCCAGCTTGTCGATCAGGCCCGAGAGGTCACCGGAGCCGTCCCCGTTCGCATCGGCGAATCCGCGGACCAGGACCTCGTAGAAGACCGCCTTGCGGTACCAGTGGGGGTCGTGGGCCAGTCCGGGTGCGTTGAGCTGGAAGGGGTTGGGCACTAGCGCTGCCTCCTGATCGAGAGAATGTGGGCGGGCTCCACGTGGGCGTCGAGCCGCACGTAGTTGTGCTCACCCCAGTTGAAGGTCTGTCCCGTGATGAGGTCGTCCACGAGGAATGTGCCGTTCTCGTCGAAGTCGGCGGCATCGAGGCCCAGCCGGGCGAGGTCGAGTGACACCGTGCTCTCCCTGGTGCTGTGCGGGTCGATGTTGACGACGACGATGATCGTGTCCTTGCCCTCCGCCGTCTGCTTGTGCTTGGCGAAGACCACCGTCGCGGGATCGCTGCAGCCGTGGATGCTGAGGTTCTCGAGGTCGCCGAGCGCGGGGTGCGAGCGGCGGATCGCGTTCAGCCGGGTGATGAACGGGGCCAGCGAACGCCCCTCGGCCTCGGCTGCGGCGTAGTCCCGGGGGCGGTACTGGAACTTCTCGTTGTCGATGTACTCCTCGGCGCCCGGGCGGGCGACGTGCTCGAACAGTTCGTAGCCGGAGTAGACGCCCCACAGCGGGCTGGCCATGGACGCGAGCACGGCCCGGATCTTGAAGGCGGCCGGGCCCCCGTACTGGAGGTACTCCGTGAGGATGTCCGGGGTGTTCACGAAGAAGTTGGGCCGGAAGTAGGACGGCGAGACCTTGCTGATCTCGGTGAAGTACTCCTCGAGCTCCGTCTTCGTGTTGCGCCACGTGAAATAGGAGTACGACTGCTGGAAGCCCGCACGACCGAGGGCGTGCATCATGGGCGGCCGTGTGAAGGCCTCCGCCAGGAAGATGACGTCGGGGTGCTTCCTGTTGACGCGGGCGATCAGCCATTCCCAGAACTGCACGGGCTTGGTGTGCGGGTTGTCGACCCGGAAGATCTTCACGCCGTGCTGGATCCACATGAGGACGATCCGCAGGATCTCCTTCGCGAGGCCCGTGGGGTCGTTGTCGAAGTTGATCGGGTAGATGTCCTGGTACTTCTTCGGCGGGTTCTCCGCGTAGGCGATCGACCCGTCCACCCGCGTGGTGAACCACTCGGGATGGCTCGTGACCCAGGGATGGTCGGGGGAGGCCTGCAGTGCGAGGTCGAGTGCGACCTCGAGGTCCAGCTCCCGGGCCCGCGCCACGAACGCGTCGAAATCGTCGAACGTCCCGAGGTCGGGGTGGATCGCGTCATGGCCGCCGGCCTCGGACCCGATGGCCCACGGTGAACCGGGGTCGTTGGGCCCTGCGGTCAGCGTGTTGTTGGGCCCCTTCCGGTGCGTCCGTCCGATCGGATGGATCGGGGGGAGGTAGACGACGTCGAAGTTCATGGCCGCGACGGCGTCGAGGCGCTTCGTCGCCTCACGGAACGTACCGGACGTCCACTGCGCGGTCTCCGGGTCGTAGGTCGCGCCCTCGGACCGGGGGAAGAATTCGTACCAGGCGGCACGCCCGGCCAGTTCGCGTTCGACGTTGATGGGATACGCCGGAGAGGCGGTGACGAGCGAACGGATGGGCTGGCGCGCGATCGCCTCGTGGATCTGCGGCGACAGCCCTGCGGCGAGCCGCGCCTCGACGCTCTGCGAGGTGTCGGCGAGGGTGGCGGCGGTGCGGCGGAAGAGGGTCGCGTCCCGCGCGGTGCGCTCCTCGGCTGCCCGCGTGAACAGCGCGGCGCCTTCGGCGAGCATGAGCTCGACGTCGACCCCTGCCGCGATCTTGATGGTCGCGTCGTGCTCCCACGTCCCGAAGAGGTCCGACCATCCTTCGATGGTGAACGTGTGCAGGCCCTTGGCGCGCGGCGTCAGGGTGCCGGCCCATCGATCGAGGCCGGACCCGACCGGCGTCATGCGGACGCGCTGCACCTCCTTGCCGCGGGGGTCGTAGAGCACGGCCGATACGCCGAGCTGATCGTGGCCCTCCCGGAACACGGTCGCACCGACGGCGATGTCCGAGCCGGGGATCCCCTTGGCGGGGAAGCGTCCGTCCTCGATGACGGGAGTCACGGCGGTGATGGGGATGCGGCCGAAACGCAGTCCTTCGGGGTACGGGGCATTTCGATTCTGCTCGGTAGGAGTCGTCACCCGTACGACGTTAGCGAGTAATGGGCCGAAATGCTAAGGGAGCTTTGCGTAACATCGGGGCCGGCTTCGGGGAACGCAAGCGTTTGCGCCGGAGCCCTCCCCAGCGCTGGGCAAGTGCGCTAGCGTAACCGGGGTGAAGGCAATCCGCAGATTTACCGTCCGAACCGTCCTCCCCGAGAGCATCGCGCCGCTCGGCAAACTCGCGGGCAACCTGCGCTGGTCGTGGCACCTGCCGACCTCGCGCCTGTTCGAGGAGATCGACCCGGTGGCGTGGGAGGAGAGCGGCCATGACCCGGTGTCCTTCCTCGGGTCCGTCACGCGCGAGCAGCTCCAGCAGCTCGCGAGCGACGAGAAGCTGGTGCGGCGTATCCAGGAGCTCGGTGCCGACCTCGAAAGCTACCTCACGGAACCGCGCTGGTACCAGGGCCTCGGCGACGACGCGCCCCGCAGCATCGCCTACTTCTCCCCCGAGTACGGCATCAGCGCCGTCCTCCCCCAGTACTCCGGCGGCCTCGGCATCCTGGCCGGCGACCACCTCAAGTCGGCGTCGGACCTCGGCGTGCCCCTGGTGGGCGTCGGCCTGCTGTACCAGGCCGGCTACTTCAAGCAGTCGCTCTCCCGGGACGCCTGGCAGCAGGAGACCTACCCCGTCCTCGACCCCGACGGCCTCCCCCTCACCCTCCTCCGCGAGGAGGACGGCTCGGCGGCGAAGGTCGTGCTCCCCCTGCCCAACGGCCGGCAGCTGTCCGCCCACATCTGGCGTGCCGACGTCGGCCGCGTCCCCCTCCTTCTGCTCGACTCCAACGTCTCCGAGAACGACGACGCGGCGCGCAACGTCACCGACCGCCTCTACGGCGGCGGCGGGGACCAGCGCCTTCAGCAGGAACTGCTCCTCGGGATGGGCGGCGTCAAGGCGCTGCGGATCTTCCAGCGGCTGACCGGGACGCCGGCTCCCGAGGTGTTCCACACGAATGAGGGCCACGCGGGCTTCCTCGGCATCGAGCGCATCCGTGAACTGATGGACCCGTCGAACGAGTCCCCGATGAGCTGGGAGGAGGCCCTCACGGCCGGCCGTGCGTCGACGGTGTTCACCACCCACACCCCGGTTCCTGCCGGCATCGACCGCTTCGACCGCTCCCAGATCGAGCACTTCTTCCATGCGGGCCTCGCGCCGGCCGTCCCGACGGACCGCGTCCTGGCCCTGGGCGCCGAGAACTATGCGGACGGCGATCCGACCAAGTTCAACATGGCGATCATGGGCCTGCGCCTTGCTCAGCGGGCCAACGGCGTCGCGAAGCTGCACGGCGAGGTCTCGCGGGGCATGTTCTCGGGTCTGTGGCCGGGATTCGACGCACGCGAGGTGCCCATCACCTCGGTCACGAACGGTGTCCATGTCCCGAGCTGGGTCGACCCCCAGATTGCGGACTTCGCGCTGTCCCACTTCGGCGCCGAGTCGGTGCTCGACGCGCAGTGGAGCAAGGTCTACGACGTGCCGGACACGGACGTCTGGGCCCTGCGCCGCAACCTCCGGTCCAACCTCGTGGACGATGTCCGCCGGCGGCTCCGTGCCTCCTGGAAGAAGCGCGGTGCTGCGGATGCCGAGCTGACCTGGACGGACTCGGTGCTGGACCCGGACGTCCTCACCATCGGTTTCGCCCGCCGCGTGCCCACCTACAAGCGGCTCACGCTCATGCTGCGCGACCCTGCCCGCCTGAAGGCGCTGCTCCTGCATCCGAAGCACCCGATCCAGCTGGTGATCGCCGGGAAGTCGCACCCTGCCGATGAGCAGGGCAAGCGCATGATCCAGGACCTCGTCCGCTTCACGGACGATCCCGAGGTGCGCCACCGCATCGTCTTCCTGCCCAACTACGACATCGCGATGGCGCTCACGCTCTTCCCGGGCTGCGACGTCTGGCTCAACAATCCGCTGCGCCCGCTCGAGGCCTGTGGCACCTCGGGCATGAAGGCGGCCATCAACGGCGGGCTCAACCTGTCCGTCCTGGACGGCTGGTGGGACGAGATGTACGACGGCGACAACGGCTGGGCGATCCCGACCGCCAACAACGGTGCCTCCGCGGACGAGCGCGACGACATCGAGGCGGCCGCGCTGTACGACCTCCTCGAGACGCAGGTGGGCCCGCGCTTCTACTCGCTGGTCCCCGCCGAGGGAGCAGGCGCCGCCGGCCCGTCGGAGCCCTCCCGCGACGGCGTCCCGCACCAGTGGATCGCGATGATCAAGCACACCATGGCGACGCTCGGCCCCGCCGTGTCGGCCGACCGCATGCTGCAGGACTACGTGGAGAAGCTGTACCGCCCCGCCTGGCGCTCGGGCCAGGCGGCGGCGACCGATTCCTTCGCCCTGGCCAAGCGGACCGCGGCCTGGCGCTCACGCGTCCAGGGCAGCTGGCCCGCCGTGCAGGTGGAGCACGTGGACTCGACCGGCGTGTCCCGAGGACCCGCAGATCGGCGATTCCCTGACCGTGAACGCCTACGTGGCCCTCGGCGGACTCGACCCGGACGACGTGGCCGTCGAGGTCGCCTACGGCCGCGCACTCGAGAGCGACGAGCTGAGCGACGTGACCGTCGACGACCTCACCGTCGCCGAGAACCTCGGCAGCGGGCGCTACCTCTTCACAGGCAGCATCCGGATCGACCACTCGGGGTCCTTCGGCTACACCGTGCGCGTGCTCCCGAAGCACTCGACCCTCGCCACGAAGGCCGAGCTCGGACTCGTCGTCAACGCCTGACCGCCGACGCTGTCCTCCGGACGCGACGAAGCCCGGGACCGGACGGTCCCGGGCTTCGTCGTGTCCGGAGGGGGACGGACTCAGCAGCGGTAGATGCGCACCGAATCCGCAGCGACGGTGTCGGCCTCGCCCGAGAGCAGCCGTCCGGCGTCGGTCGGCGCATCCCTCACCGCGGAGTCGAAGGTCTGGGTGAAGGAGCGCGGCTGTTCGCCGGCCACGCCCTGCCCCTGCAGGATCCAGGCCGACGGCAGATGGATGCGCGTCTCGCGGAGCGAACCGTTGATCACCACGAGGCCGTTGATGCTCCCACCCGTGGAGCCCAGCATGAGCTGGACCGTCCGGGTGGCCGGGTCGTTCCACTCCTGCGCCGTCATCGGCAGGCCCGCGGCGTTGAACCACAGGAGGGTCGACTGGTCGCTCCGTGACGGGAAGGTGGCGGGCTGCGCGGCCAGGAAGTCGCGTCGGATGGACAGCAGCGTGCGCGTTGCGGCCAGCATGCTCCGGGACGCGGCGTCGTCCGACCAGTGCAGCCAGGCGAGGTCGTTGTCCTGGCAGTACGCGTTGTTGTTGCCGCGCTGCGTCCGGCCCAGCTCGTCGCCGGCGGTGATCATCGGGACGCCGAGCGAGATCAGCAGTGACGCCATGACGTTGCGGGCGCTCTTCTCACGGGCCGCGAGGGATGCCCTCGTCCTCCGTGCGTCCCTCGGCGCCGTGGTTGTAGCTGCGGTTGTCGTTGGACCCGTCGCGGTTGCCTTCGCCGTTGGCCTCGTTGTGCTTGCGCTCGTACGCCGTGAGGTCGGCGAGCGTGAAGCCGTCGTGGGCCGTGACCATGTTGACCGACGCCAGCGGGCTCCGGCCGGATCCGGCGAACGTATCGGCCGACCCGGCGAGCCGGCCGGCCAGGCGTGCCGGCGAGGACCCCGTGCCGCCGGCCGCGATGGACGCAACGTCCCGCAGCCAGAAGTCGCGGACGGCGTCCCGGAAGCCGTCGTTCCAGTCCGCCCAGCCCACCGGGAACCTCCCGGTCTGCCATCCGTCCGGTCCGATGTCCCACGGCTCGGTGATGAGTTTCGTGCCGCGCAGGGCCTTCGAGGCGCCGGCCGCGACCAGGAAGGGGTGGCGCGGCGTGAACGTGTTGTTCTCGTCGCGGGCGAGGGTGACCGCGAGGTCGAAGCGGAAACCGTCCACGTGGCATTCCTCGACCCAGTAGCGCAGCGAGTCGAGCGCGAACTCCACGACCCGGGGCTGTGAGAAGTCCAGGCTGTTGCCGCACCCGGTCGTGTCGACGTACCGCCCGGCGTCGTCGTGCCGGTAGTAGTCCCGGTCGCCGAGCCCGCGCCAGCACAGCGCGGGGCGGTGCTGCTCGCCCTCGGCCGTGTGGTTGTAGACGACGTCGAGGATGACCTCGAGGCCGGCCTCGTGCAGTGCACGGACCATGCCCTTGAATTCGTCGAGCACCGCGTCCGGTCCCGCCTCCCGCGCGGCCGCAGTGGCGTAGGCGGAGTGCGCGGAGAAGAATCCGAGCGTGTTGTAGCCCCAGTAGTTGCTCAGGCCGAGCGGTTCCAGGTGCGGCTCGTCGATGGAGAAGTGGATCGGCAGCAGTTCGACCGCGGTCACCCCGAGATCGCGGAGGTATGCGGTCATCACCGGGTGCGCCAGTCCGGCGTAGGTGCCCCGCAGCTCCTCGGGGATGCCGGGGTGGAGCTTCGTGAGGCCCTTCACGTGCGCTTCGTAGATGACGCTGTCCCGCCAGGGCGTGCGGGGGTGCTCGCTCGTCCCCCAGTCGAACGTGTGCTCGAGGAAGACCGAGTAGTAGGAGCGCGACGGCGGCTCATCGGCACCGGAGGCGAGTGCGACCGGCTCGACCGCGCGGGCGTAGGGATCGAGCAGCAGCTGTGCCGTCCCGGGGGTTCCGGGAAGGTCCTCGCCGGTGGGCCAGAAGGCATAGAGCGCACCCGGAGCCACCGGTCCCACGACACCGTGGTGGACGCCGCCGTCGAGCCCCACGAGCGTCTCGGACGTCCAGGTGCCGTCGGCGCGGCACCAGTGCACGTCCATGGAGGCGATGCCGGGCGCCCACACCGCCGCATTGGCATGCCCGTCCTGGCTCCATGCCCCCTTGACGGAGTGGAGTCCGAGCGGGAACTCGCGGGAGGCGCGCGTCAGCGGTGCGGGATTGACCATGCCGGGGGTCAGGCCGAACGCTGGCGGGACACCTCGTACAGCGTGATTCCCACCGCCATCGACGCGTTGAGCGACTCCATGGCGGAGTCGATGGGGATGGAGACGATCTGGTCGCAGTTCTCGCGGACGAGCCGGGACAGGCCCTTGCCCTCGGAGCCGACGACGATGCAGATGGGGTCGCGGCCCAGGGACAGCTCGGGCAGCGAGACGTCGCCGTCGCCGTCGAGCCCGAGGACGAAGATGCCCTTGTCCTTGAAGGATTTCAGGGCCGAGTTCAGGTTGCCGACGCGCGCGACGGGGACCCGGACCGCAGCACCGGCACTGGTCTTCCAGGCCGACGCCGTCACGCCGACGGAACGCCGTTCCGGCACGATGACGCCGTGGCTGCTGAAAGCGGAGGCCGAGCGGATGATGGCCCCGAGATTGCGGGGATCGGTGATGCCGTCGAGGGCCACGAACAGCGGGGCGTTCCCGATGTGGCCGCGCCTGTACCGCTCGATCGTCTCGTCGACGAGGTCCAGGGCATCGGCGTACTCGTAGGGCGGGACCTGCAGCATGAGGCCCTGGTGCACGGCGCCGTCCGTCATGCGGTCGAGTTCGGGCTTGCCGGTCTCCATGACCGGGATGCCGCGCTCGGCCGCCATCTTCAGCGACTCCCCGCACGCGGTCGTCCATCTCGATGCGGATCGCGACGTGCAGCGCCTTCGCCGGGATGCCCGCGCGGAGGGCCTCCACCACCGAGTTGCGGCCGGTCACGGCCTCCTCGGCGGCCTTGCCCTTGGTACGGCCCGTGCCGGCGTTCTTCCCGCCGGCACGCTTGGCCGCAGAACGCTCGGCGAGCTCCTTGTTCTTGTACGCCTTGTGGTACGGGCGGTCCTCCGCCTTGGGAGTGGGTCCCTTGCCCTCGAGCGACTTGCGTCCGTGGCCGCCGGTGCCGATGGTGGGGCCCTTTTTCGTTTTGCGAACCGCGCCTGGACGTCCGTGACTGGCCATGGAGAGAACACCTTTATATAGAAGAAGAATCCCCTCCAGTTTACGCGGAGCCGGTGCGGTGCCCGGGCATCCGCGATCCGCACGCGATCCGCACCGGTCAGGACGGCGCCGGACGCCCCGGCGTCAGTCCCCCGAGAGGGACCAGGTGACGCCGTCCGCCGAGTCCTCGAGGGTGATCCCCGCGGCCGCCAGTGCGTCCCGGATGGCGTCCGCCCGCACCCAGTCCCGCGCGCTCCGTGCAGCAGCACGGTCGGCGATGCGATCCACGACCAGGGCGTCGAGGGCCCTCGCCGCCCCTGCCCCCGCAGCGGTCGGCGCGGCGGGGTCCGCAGCGTCGTCGAGCCCGAGGACCGCTGTCATGGCGACGACGGCGGCGAGCCCGGTCCGGGTGGCGTCGTCGTCCCCCGGCGGCCAGGGCGGTGTTGCCGCTGCGCACGGTGGTGTGGAGGACCGCGAGGGCCTGTGGCACGTTGAGGTCGTCGTCCATGGCGGCGGCGAACTCCGGCGGCAGGTCCCCGGCACTGACCGGTCCGCGGGCCGGTGTGCCGACGCGGGCGGATGCCTTGGCGATGAACCCGTCGATCCGCGCCACCGCGGACGCCGCCTCCTGCAGCGAGGTCGCGCGGTAGTCGAGGACCGAGCGGTAGTGGGCCTGCCCGAGGTAGTAACGGACCACGCGGGGGCCCGCCGCCTCGATCATCTCCCGGGGGCTGACGGTGTTGCCGATCGACTTCGACATCTTCTCGCCGCCGTACGTCACCATGCCGTTGTGCATCCAGAAGCGGGCGAACGCGTGCCCGGCCGCCTGCGACTGGGCCATCTCGTTCTCGTGGTGGGGGAAGCGGAGGTCCAGGCCGCCGCCGTGGATGTCGAACTCGGTACCGAGGTACTTCGTGACCATGCTGGAGCACTCGAGGTGCCACCCCGGACGGCCGGTCCCCCAGGGGCTGCCCCACGACGCGGTCGCGGGATCGGTGTCCTTGGAGCCCTTCCAGAGCGCGAAGTCGCGCGGATCCTTCTTGCCGCGCGGATCGGCGTCGGGCGCGGCCTGCATGTCGTCGATGTCCTGGCGCGTGAGGCTGCCGTAGGCGGGCCAGGAGCGGACGTCGAAGTAGACGTCGCCCGACCCGTCCGGCGCGGGATAGGCATGGCCACGCTCGATCAGGAGCTGGATGAGCGCATGCATCTCCGGGATGTGCCCCGTGGCGCGCGGCTCGTACGTGGGCGGGCGGACGCCGAGCGCCGCGTAGGCTCGGTGGAATTCCTGCTCGAACCGGTACGCGAGCGCCCACCACGGCTCTTCGGGCACCACGGAGGGGTCCTGCTCCGCGGCCCCCTCGCGGAACGAGTCCTCGGACTTGGCGAGGATCTTGTCGTCGATGTCCGTCACGTTCCGCACGACGGTGACCCGCAGTCCGCGCGCCTCCAGCCAGCGCGTGAGCTGGTCGAAGGCGATCGCGGACCGCACGTGGCCCACGTGGGGCAGACCCTGGACGGTGGCACCGCAGTAGTAGAGACTCGCCCGGCCCGGTTCGAGGGGCTCGAAGGGGCGCACCTCGGCGCGGGCGGTGTCATAGAATCGCAGGCTCACCGGTCCAGATTACCCGGCGGGGGCGGTCAGCCTGCCGGTACCGCCGGCGTGGGGCGGGGTGCGGAACGCACGACGACGGCGGTCGCGATGGCAGCGATGCCCTCTCCCCTGCCGGTCAGGCCCAGACCGTCGGTGGTGGTGGCCGAGATGCTGACCGGTGCCTGCGCGGCAGCCGACAGCGCCGCCTCCGCCTCTGCCCGGCGGGGGGAGAACTTCGGCCGGTTGCCGATGAGCTGCACCGCGATGTTGCCGATGTCGAAGCCCGCCTCCCTCACGATTCCCGCGGCTGCGGACAGCAGGGTCGATCCCGAGGCGCCGGCGTACTCCGGGCGATCCGTGCCGAAGTGGGTCCCGAGGTCCCCCACGCCTGCCGCGGAGAACAGCGCGTCGGCTGCCGCGTGGGCGACGGCGTCGCCGTCGGAATGACCCGACAGCCCCCGTTCCCCCTCCCAGAGCAGGCCGGCGAGCCACAGCGGGGCGTCGTCGGATGCGAAGGCATGGACGTCGACGCCGATCCCGGTACGGGGAAGATGGTCGTGCTCACTCGGGTACACGTGCGCTCCTGTGCTGCTCGGCGGTCGGTGGGGCAGGGCTGGGAGTGCGTCCGGGGTCGGCCACCGGCAGCACCACGGTGCGCTGTGCGAGCACCGCCTCGGCGACCACGAGGTCGAGGGGCGTGGTGACCTTGAAGGCGAGGGCGTCGCCGTCGACGACTCGCACCGTGGTGCCCTCCGCCTCCATCAGCATTGCGTCGTCGGTCACCCCGGGGTCGCCCGCAGAGGCACCGGCATGGGCCGCGCGCAGTCGGGCGGCGGCAAAGCCCTGCGGGGTCTGCACGGCGCGCAGGGTAGCGCGATCCGGTGTCGCGGTGACGACGTCGCCCTCCACCGTCTTCACCGTGTCCACCACGGGCAGTACCGGGATCACCGCCGGTGCGCCGGATCCGACGGCTGCGGCGACCCGCTGGAAGACCGCGGGCGGCGCCAGGGCACGGGCCGCGTCATGGATCAGGACGACGCCGACCGACGGCGGCAGGGCATCGAGCCCTGCGCGCACGGACGCCGTCCGTGTGGCACCGCCGGTCACGGCCGAGATGCGCGGCCCGGAGTCTCCGGAAGCCTGCTGTGCGCTCGCCACGACGTCCGACAGCACCGTGTCGCCGGCGGGCAGGACCACCACGACGACCGCCGCGACCCCCGACGCCACGACCGCTTCCAGGGAATGCTCCAACAGGGTGCGGCCCCCGCAGAGGACGCGGGCCTTCGGGATACCCTGCCCGAGGCGCCGGCCCGAACCGGCGGCCACCACGACGACGCCCGTCGAGGCGCCGGCGGCAGGTGGCACGTTGTTCTCGGACACTCCGTCACCCTATGACAGCGCAACAAAAAAAGAGGGACCCGGAGGTCCCTCTTCCCGTGCGGTCCGACTCCTAGGAGGCGAGGACCTCGTCGAGAACGCTTGCCGCCTTCTCTTCGTCGGTCTTCTCCGCGAGTGCGAGTTCGGAGATCAGGATCTGGCGCGCTTTGGCGAGCATCCTCTTCTCCCCGGCCGAGAGTCCGCGGTCGTGGTCGCGGCGCCAGAGGTCGCGGACCACCTCGGCCACCTTGATCACGTCGCCCGAGGCGAGCTTCTCGAGGTTCGCCTTGTAGCGGCGCGACCAGTTGGTGGGCTCTTCCGTGAATTCGGCTCGCAGGACGTCGAACACGTGCTCGAGCCCTTCCTTGCCCACCACGTCGCGAACCCCTACGAGGTCAACGTTTTCTGCTGGTACTTCTATCGTCAGATCACCCTGTGCCACCTTGAGCTTGAGATACATCTTCTCTTCGCCCTTGATGACGCGCATCTTGATCTCTTCGATCTTCGCTGCGCCGTGGTGAGGGTAGACAACCGTTTCGCCGACCTCAAAAACCATGTGGACTTTCCCCTTTCCCGCCAGTCAGTTTATCACGGCAACGACACGCCGACCCCGCGTTTTCGCAGGTCAGGCCGCCGAAACAAGCCCATCTGGCTATGATTCGCCTCTTGACGTGAAGTGCTTTTGGTGATCCTCCACTCGTGGGCGCGTCGAAACGGACACCACGGTTCCATCCCGTTGCCGATAGTCTGTTGCATAGGTCCGCACCGGATTACGTCCCTGTCCCACCTGTTGAACCCCAGGAGTTTGTGCTGTGAATTGTGCACCGAAGAACCGAGCGCAGCAGACCGTTGCTGCCGGCGCCGTGCTGCTGATGCTGGGCGTCTCCGGCTGCAGCTTCACCGCGGACCAGTCGACGGCCGATCCGTACGCCGCGTCGGACGGCATCGTGAAGGATCTCGGTCCGGTTCTGCTGCGCAACATCCTGATCGTCGGCCGCGACGACGAGAGCACCGGCCGCCTCGTGGGCACCGTCTTCAACACGAGCGACGACCCGGTGGATCTGTCCGTCCAGGCCGGCGGCGCCTCCACCAGGGTCACGATCGAGGGCCAGGGCCAGTTCACGTTCGAGGACGAGAGCCTGGACGACGCCACCCTCGAGAGCCTCGAGGCCCTCCCGGGGTCCCTCGTCGACGTCGACTTCGATGTCGAGGGCGAGGAGGCGACCTTCGAGGTGCCCGTGCTCGACGGGACGCTCGAGGAGTACCGCGAATTCGTCCCCGGCGGCTACACGCCGCGTCCGAGCGAGCCCGCCGCCACCGAGGAAGCCGCAGAGAGCCACTAGCCCCTCCTCCCAGCACCTTCACCGGACGGGACTGCCCGCCTCCCATCGATCGGAGGCGGGCAGTCCCGTCTCCGCTTGGGATCGGCGGGCTGCTCAGGGTTCGTACTTGTAGCCGAGCCCGCGCACGGTGATGAGGTAGCGGGGGTTCGAGGGGTCGGGTTCGACCTTCCCGCGCAGCCGCTTGACGTGGACGTCGAGGGTCTTGGTGTCCCCGACGTAGTCGGAGCCCCAGACGCGGTCGATGAGCTGGCCGCGCGTCAGGACCCTGCCGGAGTTTCTCAGCAGCATCTCGAGCAGCTCGAACTCCTTCAGCGGGAACGCCACCTGTTCACCGTCGACGCTGACCACGTGGCGCTCGATGTCCATCCGGACCGGTCCGGCCTGGATGGTGTTCGGGATCAGCTCCTCGGGCTCGCCCTGGCGCCGCAGGACCGCCCGGACGCGCGCCACCAGTTCCCGGGACGAGTACGGCTTGGTCACGTAGTCGTCGGCGCCGAGCTCCAGTCCCACCACCTTGTCGATCTCGGCGTCCTTCGCCGTGAGCATGATGACCGGGACACTCGAGCGCTGGCGCAGCTGGCGGCACACCTCCGTCCCGGAGAGCCCCGGCAGCTGGAGGTCCAGCAGCACGAGGTCCGCGCCGGTGCGGTCGAACTCGGTCACGGCGTCGAGGCCGTTGTCCACCACGGACACCTCGAAGCCCTCCTTGCCGAGGAGGTAGGACAGCGGGTCGCTGAAGGACTCCTCGTCCTCGACGATCAGAATGCGGCTCAAGCCTTGACTCCCTGCTCATGGACAGCGGCGCTGTCCGTCTTCCCTGACGACCGGTCCGTCCCCTGCGCGGCCCGGTCGGTGGCCGTTACGGCGGCTCCATCCGGGACGACGTAGCCGACCCCGTCGTCGGGGGCCCCCTCCATCTCCGGCAGGCGGACCGTGAAGGTACTGCCCTGGCCGGCCTGCGACCAGACGGTCACCTCACCGCCATGGTTGGACACGACGTGCTTGACGATGCTGAGGCCCAGGCCCGTACCGCCCGTCTGCCGTGATCGTGCGGCGTCGATCCGGTAGAACCGTTCGAAGATGCGCTCCTGCTCCTCCGGCGTGATGCCCGAGCCCTGGTCCGTGACCGACACCTCGACGAGTCCGTCCCGGGCCCGGACCCCGACGCCGACCCGCGTGCCCTCGGGCGAGTAGCGGATGGCGTTGTCGATGAGGTTGCGGAAGGCCGTCATGAGGAGGAGCTCTCGGTCGCCGTACACCGGTGTCGCCACGGAGCCGCCGACCACGATGTCGATCTGCTTGCTCTCGGCCGGCAGCTTGTTGCGGTCCACGGCCTCGGCGATCACCGAGTTGATGTCCACCGGCTTCCCGCGGCGGACGACGTCGGCGCCCTGCAGCCGGGAGAGCTCGATGATGTCCTGGACCAGCGCGGACAGGCGCCCGGACTCCTTGTGCATGCGCTGGGCGAAGCGGCGCACGGCGATCTCGTCCTCGGCGGCCTCGTCGATGGCCTCGGCCAGGAGCGAGATGGCACCCACCGGCGTCTTCAGTTCGTGCGAGACGTTCGCGACGAAGTCGTTGCGGATCTCCTCGCTGCGCGTGATCTCCGTGCGGTCGTCCGCGAGGATCAGGATGTACTCGGCGCCGAGGGCTGCGACGCGGACCTGGACCACGATGGTGCCCTGCCCGAGCGGCCCGCGGGGGCAACTCGAGCTGCTGCTGCTCGATCACGCCGTCGCGCCGTACGCGCGCCGTGAGGTCGAGCAGCTCCGAGTGGACCACGGTGTGTCCCCGGACCAGGCCGAACGCGTAGGCTGCCGGGCTCGCGCGGACCACGCCGTCGATCGCGTCCACGATGACGTACGCGCGTCCGATGATCGAGAGGACCTCCGCGGCGCCGTCGGGCAGTGTGGGTTCGTCCTCGTAGAGGAGCCGGAGCCGCTGCGCCTCGCTCGCACGGAACGCCGCCATGCCGCTCACGCCGAGGGCGAGGCCTACCAGCCCGGCCACGAACGTCAGGAGAAGGGGGTCCACGGACATAGCTTATGCGCTGCCCTCGGCGGTCCCGGCCGATCCGGTGGCAATAGGTAGGGGGTTCAACTAACGTTCATCGAAAGCGGGGAAACAGTTCACCGCTGGCTGGAAGTGTCGTCGGCGGAACTGTGACAACGGTCGATTCGAACTTCCAGGGAAGGAAGCCCACGTGCGCAAGGTTTTTCAGGCCGAGCTACATCAGATCGGCGAGGAGCTGATCGAGATCTCGCAGCTGGTCTCCGAGGCCATCCAGAAGGCCAACAGCGCTTTCCAGGGTGCCGATACCGAACTCGCGCAGGAGGTCATCGCCGCGGACGCGCGGATCGACTTCCTCCAGAACTCCCCTCGACGAGCGGGCGATCGATGTCCTCGCACTCCAGGGGCCGGTGGCGTCCGACCTCCGCATGATCGTGGGTGCCCTGCGGATGAGCGCGTCGCTCGAGCGCATGGGCGACCTCGCCCGCCACGTGGCGCAACTCGCCCGGCTGCGCTTCCCCGCGAACGTCATCCCCGAGGGGATCCGCCCCACGTTCGACGAGCTCGCCGAGCTGGACGTGCAGATCGCGGCCAAGGTCACCGAACTCCTGGAGACCCGCAACCTCGAGTTGAGCAACGAGATCAACACCGCCAACGCCCGCGTGAACGAGCTGCACGCCAGCGTCTTCAAGGCCGTTGCCGCGGAGGACTGGAACGAGAGCGCGCCCACGACCGTCGACGTCACGCTCGCCAGCCGCTATTACGAGCGCTTCGCGGACCACGGCGTCTCGGTGGCCCGCAAGGTCGCCTACCTCGTCACGGGCGAATGGCAGCCCAGCGCACCGCTGAGCTGATCCACCGGGCCGGGAGGCCCGTAGAGAACGACGACGACGGCGGCCCCCGCGGGGGCCGCCGTCGTCCCTGTCCAGGGCTTGTGCTTGCCCTGGTTCGCCACGGCCTCGATGGCTGCGGCTGCGGCATCGGCGTCGAGGTAGGTACCACCGGCCTTCACGGGCTTGAGGTCCTCGTCGAGCTCGTACACGAGGGGGATCCCGGTGGGGATGTTCAGCGCGGCGATGTCCTTGTCGCTGATGCCGTCGAGGTGCTTCACGAGGGCGCGCAGCGAATTGCCGTGTGCGGCGATCAGGACGGTCCTACCGGCCCGGATGTCCACCGTGATGTCGGACTCCCAGTACGGCAGGAAGCGCTCGAGGACGTCCTTGAGGCACTCGGTGCGGGGGACGTCGCCGCCGAGGTCCGCGTAGCGCGGGTCGTTCGCCTGCGAGTACTCGCTGGCGTCGTCGAGGGGCGGCGGCGGGGTGTCGTAGGACCGGCGCCACTCCATGAACTGCTGCTCGCCGTACTCGGCGAGGGTCTGGGCCTTGTCCTTGCCCTGCAGCGCGCCGTAGTGACGCTCGTTGAGGCGCCAGTTGCGCTTGACGTCGATCCAGCTGCGGTCGGCAGCCTCGAGCGCGAGGTTCGCGGTGATGATGGCGCGCTTCTGCCGGGACGTGTAGACGATGTCGGGGAGGATCCCGGCCTCGGTCAGCAGGTGGCCGCCGCGGGTGGCTTCCTCACGGCCCTTCTCCGTCAGGGCCACGTCCACCCAGCCGGTGAAGAGGTTCTTCTCGTTCCATTCGCTCTGCCCATGGCGCAGCAGGATCAGTGTGTAGGTCATGCGTCCTAGTCTGCCGTATCGCGCTGCGGCGGTCATGCGGATGACACCCCTGTTCCGCGAGTGTCGAACGGGTGTCCTACCCTTGACGGGTGCCCCCGCGTCCCCGTTCCCCGAAGCCCCTCGGGACCATCACGCGCGGCACCACGAACCCCAATCGCCTGCGCCGCGTGGACCGCTGGCTCGCCGGCCCGGAAGCGCACCGCCTCCGCCGTGCGGTCGATCCGCTCGTCGTCGACCTCGGGTACGGGGCGGCTCCGGTCACCGCCGTCGAACTGTTCACGCGCCTGCGGGCCGTGCGCGACGACGTCGAGGTGGTCGGGATCGAGATCGATCCGGCACGCGTGGCGGCGGCGGCACCCCTCGCCCGCCCGGGCCTGGCCTTCCGGCAGGGCGGGTTCGAACTGCCGCTCGACGGGCGGCGGCCCGTCCTCGTGCGTGCCTTCAACGTGCTGCGGCAGTACGGCGAGGAGGAGTACGCGGCCTACTGGGACGAGGTGCGCTCGCGACTGGCGCCGGGCGGGCTGTTCGTCGACGGGACGTGCGACGAGATCGGGCGCCGGTCCACGTGGGCCGCCCTCGACCCGGCGGGGCCGGTGTCGCTGAGCATCTCGCTCCGGTTCGGCGCGTTCGCCCTGCCCTCCGACGTGGCGGAACGGCTCCCGAAGGCGCTGATCCACCGGAACGTCGAGGGCGAACGCGTTCACGGCTACCTGCGCGCCCTGGACAGGGCGTGGCTCGATGCCGCAGCGCTCGCTTCGTTCGGGAACCGGCAGCGGTGGGTCGCCGCGTGCCGTGCGCTGCAGGGCGACGGATGGCCGCTGCTGGACGGCGCGTCGCGCTGGCGGCTCGGTGAGGTGACCGTGGCCTGGGGCGCGGTCGCGCCCGGCTAGCGGAGGCCTACCAGGGACCGTACGGGCCGTTGTTGCCGCCGCGGCCGGAGGTCTGGCTGACGGCCGGCTTCACATCCGCGAGGTAGACGCAGGCGGCGACGATGGCGACCAGCTGGAAGAGGTTGAAGCCCCCGCGGCCGGCGAGGGCCGACAGCAGCCCGACGACGACGGCACCGCCGGTGAGGGCGAGCCAGAAGCCCTTGGTCCGCTTGAACGCCGCCTCGAAGGACGTGCCGGGACGCCGCACGCAGTCGGAGAAGGCCCACACCCTCGATGCCCAGCGCCACGAGACCGAGCGCGAGGTACAGGTAGTACTGGATGCCGTATACGAGAGCCACGGAGTCAGCTTAGCTGGCCTGCAGTCCGGGGTGCACCGGAACCGCGGGTGGCGTGCCCGCGCCCTCCAGGGTCAGAGGCCGCCGTCCCGTCCTCCCGCTGCACGGCGGAGCGCCTGCTCGAGGTCCGCCCACAGGTCGTCGGGGTTCTCGATGCCGACGGACAGGCGCACGAGCGATTCCGGGACGGTGACCGGTTCGGCGGGCTGGCGCCGTCGCCGTTCGACCAGCGACTCCACGCCGCCGAGCGAGGTCGCGGGCAGCCAGAGCCGCACCGCCGCGACCAGGGCATCGGCCGTGGCGACGTCGTCGAGCTCGATGCTGACGATGCCCCCGAAGCCGTTGAACTGGGCGGCAGCGCGCTCATGGCCCGGGTCCGTCGGCAGCCCCGGATAGCGCACGCGGCGCACGGCGGGGTGGTCGGCGAGCCGGTGCGCGAGCGACGCGGCCGTGGACTGGCTCCGCTCCATCCGCAGCGCGAGCGTGCGCAGTCCGCGCAGAGCGAGCCAGACCTCGAACGGTCCGGCGATGGCGCCGTGCAGTGTGCGGTGCGCCAGGAGCCGTGCGCGCAGGTCCGCGTCCGAGGTGACGAGGGCCCCGAGGACGACGTCGGAGTGGCCGGCCAGCCACTTGGTGACGGAGTGGAGGACGACGTCGACGCCGGCTTCTTCGAGCGGCCGGTGGACGATGGGCGTGTTGAAGGTGTTGTCCGCCACAACGACGGCGCCGGTCGCGTGGGCGGCGTCCGTCAGGACGGACAGTTCCGCGACCTCGAGCATCGGATTCGTGGGGCTCTCGAGCCAGAGCATGACCTGTCCGGCGTCGAACCGCCCGGCGAGCGCGTCGAGGAGCGCGAGGACCGCTGCCGTATCGGCGACATCGACGGTGCGCAGCTCGAAGCGGCCCTGCGCGGCGAGGTCCGCGGCGAGGCTGATCGATCCTGCATAGGCATGGCGGGGCATGACGACGGCTCCCCCGGTGGGCACGAGGGACAACGCGGCGGCCGCCGCCCCGAGGCCCGAGCCGAAGACGAGGGCCGGGAGGTCCGCGCCCTCGAGCGCACCCAGCGCCTCCTCGAAGGGGTCCCAGGTGGGGTTCGAGCCGCGCGCGTAGATGCGGTCGCCGGCCTCCGGCGCGCGCGTCTCGTGGTAGGTCGTCGAGAGGACGATCGGAGGGTTGACGGGCGAGTCGTGCTCGCGGGGAGGACGACCTGCCGCGACGGTGAGGGTATCGGGGGCCAGATCCGTGAACTCGAGTGCCATTCCATGAGCCTAGCCCCGGGCCCCCGGGACCGGCGCCGGCCGGGCGGGTGTTACCGCAGGTAAAGGTCGTCCGCACTCGGTAGGCTTGGCGCGTGACCTTTCCCCTCCCGCACGGGCTTCCCGGGCTCTTTCTCGCGTTCGAGGGCGGCGACGGCGCCGGCAAGTCCACACAGGCGGCGATGCTCTGCCGGGCGCTCGAGGACAGCGGCCGCACAGTCGTGCGCACCCGCGAACCGGGCGGCACCGTCATCGGCGAGAAGCTGCGGTCCCTCGTCCTCGAGCACGGACACGGCGAGATCGACGCGCGGACGGAGGCCCTCCTGTTCGCGGCGTCCCGGGCCGCGCACGTGCAGCAGGTGATCGTGCCGGCCCTTGAGCGCGGCGACGTCGTCGTGTGCGACCGCTACATCGACTCCTCCGTCGCCTACCAGGGGGCGGGACGCGGCCTCGGGGCGCAGGCCGTGCTCGACGTGAACCTCTGGGCCACGGACGGACTCCGTCCCGACCTGACGGTGCTGCTCGACGTCGACCCCGCCGAGGGCCGTAGCCGCCGGACGGCCGGCGCCGCCGCGGAGGACCGGCTCGAGTCCGAGCCCGACGGTTTCCACGCCGGCATCCGGTCCGCGTTCCTCGACCTCTCCCGGCAGGAGCCCGGACGCTATCTCGTGCTGGCCGCGTCCCGTGCGCCCGAGGAACTCCACCGGGCGATCCTCGGAGCGCTGCCCCGGGTGTCCGCATGAGCACCATCGAGCACGGTCTCCCCTCGGCCGGGGTGTGGGCGGAGCTGCGCGGACAGGAGCAGGTGGTCGAGCAGCTGCGTCGGGCCGCCGAGTCCGGTGTGCCGACCCATGCCTGGCTGTTCACGGGCCCGCCCGGCTCCGGCCGGTCGAACGCCGCTCGCGCCTTCGCGGCCGCGCTGCTCTGTGACCGCGAGTCGCTGAGCGACCGGGGCTGCGGCACGTGCAAGGCGTGCCGCACGGTCCTCTCGGGAACGCATGCCGACCTCACGAACGTCACCACCGAGAAGGTGACGATCAGCATCGACGAGGCACGCGAACTCGTCCGTAAGGCCCAGGACAAGCCGTCCACCGGGCGCTGGCGCATCATCATCGTCGAGGACGCCGACCGCATGCAGGAGCGCAGCACCAACGTGCTGCTCAAGGCCATCGAGGAGCCGCCCCCGCGGACCATCTGGCTGCTCTGCGCCCCCAGTCCCGGTGACGTCCTCGTCACCATCCGGTCGCGCTGCCGGTCCGTGGGACTCCGCCTGCCGCCCGTGCGGGACGTCGCGGACCTGCTCGTGGCCCGCGACGGCATCGACCCCGCCACGGCGGAAGCGGCCGCCCGGGCCGCGCAGAGCCATATCGGGGTGGCGAAGAGGCTTGCGACCGACGACGGCGCGCGGGAACGACGCAACCAGATCGTGCGGTTGCCGCTGACGCTGCGCTCCGTCGCCGGGGCCATGCGCGCCGCGGCGGATCTCGTGAAACTCGCCGAGGCGGAGGCGCAGAGCTCCTTCGAGCAGCGCGACGCCGAGGAGCGGGCTGCACTGCTCGCAACCCTCGGGGCGCCGGAGACCGGTACCCTGCCGCCGTCGATGCGGGCACAGATCAAGCGCCTCGAGGAGGACCAGACCCGGCGCGCGAAGCGATCCAAGAACGACTACTTCGACCGGGCCCTGACGGATCTCATCTCCTTCTACCGGGACGTGCTCATGCTCCAGCTCTCCAGCGGGCAGTCACTCGTCAACGAGCCCCTGCGGCCCGAGCTCGAGGAGTTCGCCCGCAGGGAGAGCTCCGAGGACACCCTCCTGCGGCTCGAGGCCATCAACGAGGTGCGCACGCGCCTCGTCAGCACCAACGTGTCGCCGCTCCTCGCGATCGAAGCCATGACCGTGAGCCTCCTGTCCCGGAAGGACCTCGACCGATGACCCTCGGACCGCTCCACTCCCCCGACCGCACGCCGCGCCGCCGGAGCGTGGCTCTCCTCGCGGCGTCCGCCGCCGTCGTGCTCGGGCTCTCCGGATGTACGCTGTTCTCCCCCTCGGAGGAGGAAGCGCCCGCGGTCGGCGTGGAGACGGCCGATCCCGCTGCGATCGGCGAGGTGGAGGAGGACCTCCGTGATTTCTACACGCAGGAAGTGCAGTGGAAGGGCTGCGAGGGATCCTTCTCGTGCGCCACCATCAAGGTTCCGCTGGACTACAGCGACCCCGGCCGCAGCAGCATCGAGATCGCCGCCATCCGTTCGGATGCGACGGGTGAGGCGCAGGGGACCGTGCTGGTCAATCCCGGCGGTCCAGGCGGCTCCGGCTTCAACATCGTCAGGGACTCGCTCGACTACGTCACGAGCGAGCGCCTGCGCGAGGACTTCGACGTCCTCGGGTTCGATCCCCGCGGAGTCAACCGGTCCAGCGCCGTGAAGTGCCACACCGACGCGGAGCTCGATGAGGCGCGGCAGGAGAGCTACCCCGTGGACGCCTCCGAGGAGGAGCTGCTGGCACTCATGACGGCCGACGCGAAGGAGTACGCCGGCCTGTGCGCCCAGCGCACCGGGGAACTGCTCGGCTTCGTGGACACGGAGTCGGCGGCCCGCGACATGGACATCCTGCGCGCCGTGGTCAGCGACGAGAAGCTGAACTACCTCGGTTTCTCCTACGGGACGCAGCTGGGGGCGACCTACGCCGACCTCTTCCCCGAGCGGGCGGGCCGGCTCGTCCTCGACGGGGCGATCGACCCGTCGTTGAGCAACGAGAACATCACACTCGGCCAAGCGAGCGGATTCGAGAACGCCGTCCGCGCCTATGTCGCCGATTGCCAGCAGGGCGCCGACTGCCCGTATCCGGGCACGGTCGACGACGGCGTGGCCCAGATCCAGGACCTCTTCGCCGCGGTCGAACGCGAGCCGAAGAGGGCCGAGGACGGACGGCTGGTGCCGATCAGCACGTTCGTCCAGGGGTTCATCCTGCCGCTCTACGACAACGGGAACTGGCCCACCCTGACGCAGGCCGTGTCGTCGGCCCTCGCAGGCGACGTGAACGGCATGCTCCGTCTCGCCGATCTCTCCGCGGAACGCCGGCCGGACGGGACCTACGCCACGAATTCGACGGCGGCCTTCCTCGCCGTGAACTGCCTCGACTACCCGATGACGAGCGATCCGGCGCAGATGCGCGCCGACGAGCAGGAGCTCGTCGCCGCGTCGCCGACGTTCGGCCGGTTCCTCGCCTACGGCGGCGTCCTGTGCGCCCCCTGGGAGTATCCGCCGGTCCTGGGCCCGGCTCCCCTGCGGGCCGAAGGTGCCGACCCGATCGTCGTCATCGGCACCACCGGCGATCCGGCCACGCCGTACGCCTGGTCCACGGCGCTGGCGGAACAGCTCGAGTCCGGCGTGCACGTGACCTGGCAGGGTGAGGGGCACACCGCCTACGGCCGGTCCAACGACTGCATCCTCGACACCGTCGATTCCTACTTCATCGACGGGACGGTGCCGGAGGACGGGACCCGCTGCTGACGGCCGGCTCCTTCGGTGCGGCAGCGGGGTGAGCGCGGACCGATCCGGGGCCCGGCGCCCATTTTGACCCCGGGCCGGAACCTCCTATAAAGTTGGGGCTTGTGGATCGGCCCCGGGCATCGCCCGGACCGGGAAGCATTGCCTCCTTAGCTCAGTCGGTAGAGCGTCTCACTCGTAATGAGAAGGTCGCCAGTTCGACTCTGGCAGGAGGCTCCATCGAAGCCCCGGACGGTACGCCGCCGGGGCTTTCTCGTGCATCCGCCCGCCGAGACATGGCAGCGGCGGGCGCCCGGAAGCACCCGCCGCTGTCGGCTGACGACGGTCAGCTCATCGCGGGACCGGAGTCGTCGGACTTCGTCAGCTCACCGAGGAACGCATGGCACCTCGCGGCGCGCTCGGAGTCCTGGGCCATGACCTGCTCGAAGAACTCGGCGATGTCGTCGCGACCGGCGTTCCGGGCGTCGCGCACGTACTGCCCGTAGTCGTGTCCTGCTTTGAGCGAGTGGTACTGCAGCGAGATGAGGTCGAAAGAGACGTCGTCGAATCCGGTTTCTCCAGTAGCCATGTGGCACCTCCATGTTGGTATGAACAGGTGGTGTCAGGCTAGATCCGGTCGATTTCGAGCGACAACGCAGAATCGGGGATCCGGATTGCTCGCCAGTGCGGGGAGAGTCTGTTAGGCGCCGTCGGCCGGGCCGCGGCGGGCATCGGCGGATCCGTCGGCAGGATCCTCCGTCGCCACCACCGCTCCGGACCGGAGCAGCGCCTTTGAGCGTATCGGCGGCCTCGGCATCGGCAGCCGCGGCGGCGAGGTTCGCC
The DNA here is from genome assembly GCA_004001285.1 of Arthrobacter sp. MN05-02. Lineage (NCBI taxonomy): Bacteria > Bacillati > Actinomycetota > Actinomycetes > Micrococcales > Micrococcaceae > Arthrobacter > Arthrobacter sp. MN05-02. The sequence goes on along the minus strand of AP018697.1, from coordinate 532,764 downwards.
TCCGTGACGGCACGCAGGACCTCCTCGCGCTGGATCTTCACGCCGCGCGGGGCATCGATGCCGATGCGGATGCCGTCACCGCGGGAATCGAGCACCGTGATGACGATGTCGTCGCCGATCAGGATCTGCTCGCCGACCTTTCGCGTTAGAACAAGCATCGTTTCACTCTATCCCGGCGGGCTCGGCCCGGCGTCGACCGACGGCGGCAGCGCGGCGGAGCGTCGGGGACTCCGGGGACCCGCCGTCACGCCAGCCCACGGGCAGACCGAGCGCATCCACCGTGCCAGGCGTCGCCGTCGACCCAGACCCCACGACCGCCAGCCCTGCCGGCGCGAGCTCGGCGCGCTCCATGCTCCTGCGGAGCGCTCCGACCCACGCGGCAGTATCCGCCTCCTTGCGTCCGGCGTCGACCGCGAGCCACACCTGGTCCGGGCGCAGGGCGAGCAGGAGCCGGGCGTCGGTCACGGGATCCTCCGAGGACAGCGCCAGGAAGACCGGATGCCCGCCGTCCACTCCGGCGGCACGGGCCGCATTGGCGTCGAGGCGGTCGTCGATCCTGCGTGCGTCGCGGGTCAGCCAGCCCTCCGGCCCGGCGACGGCCACGGCGGCCGGGGCGCCCCGACCGAACGCCGCCGCCATGGACACAGCGACCTCCCACACCACGGCGGGCGCGCCGACGACGATCACGAGGTCGCCGGGGGCAGAGAGGACGGCGGGCACGGGGTCGGGGTCGGGCGCAGCGGCGGTGTCGACGACGTAGCCTCCGAGGTCGGGCAGGTCCGCCGGGTCGCCCGGGTGCGGAGCGAGGTGCGGCACGACGGCGGGTGCATCATCGGGTGCCTCACCGCTTCCCGGCGCGGCGGAGGGCCGGCCGCTCGCGCGCAGGCCCCACGGCGTGGACCCGCCGGAGGGTCCGGGGTCGGTCGATCCGGCGGTGACGGATCCGGCGGCTACGGGTCCGCCGGGTGGCTCGGTCCGGGTCGGTTCGACGTCCGGGAGTGCCCGCGGTGCGTCGTCGCCGTGCCGCCGCCGCGCCGCCGAAGGGTCGGCGACGGTACCGGGTGCCGAGGGAGAGGTCGCGAAGGTGAGGTTGTCCATCAGGGCCGCGAAGAGACCCGAGTCCGTCGAGACGCCGGCCGGCTCCCCCGCACCGGCACCGGGCGTACCGGATCCCGGCCCGCCGGCACCGGCTGCGGCACCGGCTGCGACACCCCTGGAGCCTGCCGCCGGCGACCCGGCGGGAGAGGACCCGCCCGCTATCCGCACCTCGTCCAGTTCGGCCTGCCGGAGCAGGGCGTCGATGCCGGCCGGCGCTGCGGCGCTGCGGCGCCCCCGCCGGCTGCCGGACGTGGAACCGGACACGGACCGGTAGCCGTCGGCCTGTCCGGTGGCAGGGTCGGGCACCTCGACCACGATCTCGTAGTGCCTGCGGGCGAGCACGCCGCGGATACCGCCGACCGTGACGAGTTCGGCGGACACGATGAGTGCCCGCGGACCGTACAGGGCCGCGGCCTGGATCTTCAGCTCCTCGAGGGAAGGACCCTCAAGATGAAATAACTGCGGAGCCACGCACCACTCCTATGGTCTCAATGGCGACATTCGCACTCGTCACTTCCTGGTACGAGAGCACGGGCAGGCCCGCCGCCTGGGGACCCACGAGCCGCTTGAGCGCGGGGCGCAGCGCCGGCGCGCACACCAGCACCGCGGTACGGCCGGTGGTCTCGATGTCGGCCACCGTGGAGCGGATCGAGGCGAGGACGGCTTCGGTCCGGGCGGGATCGAGGAGGATCTGCGTGCCCTGGTCGGACGGGCGCAGCCCCTCGAGCATGGACTGTTCGAGCAGCGGGTCGATCATGACGACCCGCAGCAGCGTGCCGTCGAGATACTGCTGGGTCACAGCGGGACCGAGTGCCAGCCGGGCCGCCTCGACCAGGCCCTCCGGTTCGGACGAGGACTTCGCCTTCAGGGTCAGTGCCTCGTAGATGCGGGCGAGGTCGTTGATCGGGACCTGCTCGGACAGCAGCCCCTGCAGCACCCGCTGCACCTCGGCGAGGGACAGCAGCCCGGGAACCAGCTCCTCGACGGCGGAGGGGTTGACCTGGCGGACGCCGTCGGTCAGTACCCGGACGTCCTCGCGCGTCAGCAGCCGTGCGGCATTGGCCGTGATCACCGAGGACAGGTGGGTCACGAGGACCGAGACGCGGTCGATCACGGTGGCACCGGCGAGTTCCGCGTTGTGCCGCAGCTCCGAGGGCACCCACTTCCCGGCGAGTCCGAAGACGGGCTCGACGACGGCGGTGCCCGGCAGGTGCGCGAGGTGGTCGCCGAGCGCCAGGACCTTGCCGCGCGGCGCCTCGCCCCGGCCGGCCTCGACACCGGCGATCCTGATGACGTAGGTGGCGGGCGGCAGGTCGATGCTGTCCCGCGTGCGGACGGGGGGCACGACGACCCCGAGTTCCAGGGCGACCTTGCGGCGGAGGGCGCGGACGCGTCCGAGGAGGTCGTCGGGAGCTCCTGTGACGACGTCCACGAGATCCGGTGCGAGCAGTACCTCGAGGGCGTGGACCCGCATCTGCTCGAGCAGGTCGTCCGTGCTGTCGGCGGAGGGTGCGGCGGCTTCGGCCTCGAGCGCCGCCGCCGCGGTGCGGGCGTCGTCGTCGGACTTCTTGAGGCGCTGCGCGATCACGATCAGACCTGCACCGACCACGATGAACGGCAGCTTCGGCATGCCCGGGATGAGCGCCATGACGATCGCCGCCGCGCCCGCGATGCGCAGGGCGTTCTGCGACTGCCCGAGCTGCTGGGCCGCCGTCGAGCCCATGTCCGCCTCGGCGTTGGACCGCGTGACGATCATGCCGGTGGACACGGCCATGAGCAGTGCCGGGATCTGGGTGACGAGGCCGTCGCCGATGGTGAGCAGCCCGTAGGTGGTGAGGGCCTCGGAGATGGGCAGGCCGCCCTGCAGCATGCCGATCGCGATGCCACCGATGATGTTGATGATGATGATGATGATCCCGGCGATGGCATCGCCCTTCACGAACTTCGATGCGCCGTCCATGGCCCCGTAGAAGTCGGCCTCCGCCGAGACCTCCGCGCGGCGTTCACGGGCCTGCGTGTCCGTGATCAGCCCCGCGTTGAGGTCGGCGTCGATGGCCATCTGCTTGCCCGGCATGGCGTCCAGGGTGAAGCGGGCACCGACCTCGGCCACGCGTTCGGCGCCCTTGGTGACCACCACGAACTGGATCACGACGAGAATCAGGAAGACCACCGCGCCGATGATGATCGAGCCGCCGACGGCGACGTGTCCGAAGGCCGCGATGACCTCCCCCGCATACCCTTCGCCGAGCACCAGCCGGGTCGAGGCGACGTTCAAGCCCAGCCGGAACAGTGTCGCAACGAGCAGCAGGGAAGGGAACACGGAGAAGTCGAGGGGTTTGCGGATGAACATGGTGTTCAGCAGGATCACGAGCGCCAGCAGGATGTTCACGATGATCAGCACGTCCAGCAGCACCGACGGCACCGGCACCACGAGGAGCAGGATGATGCCGACGACGCCGACCGGGACCAGGAATTTCGGGAGGGAGGAGCGCATGGTCTAGAAGCCTCCGGCGGCTGAGGGTCGGGCGGGAAGGGTGTGGAGGCCGCGTGCGGCCCCCCGGGTCCTGAGGGACATGACGAACGCCAGGATGCGGGCCACCTGGTCGTAGTTCTCGAACGGGATCTCCTGGCCGAGCTCGCATGCGGCGTGCAGCGCACGGGCCAGCGGGATGTCGGAGACCATCGGTACCTGCTTCTTCTCCGCTTCCTCACGGATCTTCGCGGCGATCACGCCCGCACCCTTCGCGACGACGCGCGGTGCTGACCGCCCCGGCTCGTACCTGAGCGCCACCGCCACGTGCGTCGGGTTGACGAGGACGACGTCGGCCCCGCCCACCGCGGCGATCATGCGGTTGCGGCTCATCGCCAGCTGGCGAGAACGACGCTGGGACTTGATGAGGGGGTCGCCATCGGAGTTCTTGTTCTCGTCCTTGACCTCCTTCTTGGTCATGCGGGTCTTCTTGCGGTTCCGGCGCTGGACCACGAGGAGGTCCATCGCCGCGAGAGCCAGACCGGCGACGACGGCGGCCCGCAGGAGCGCGGCGGTGCCGTCGCCGGCGGTGTTCAGGAGCGAGGCGACCGAGAGTCCCCCGGCCGCCATCAGCACCGGCATGAGGTTCTGCACGACGACGACGAGCACCACTCCGACCACGGCGGTCTTCAGGAGTGCCTTCGCGCCCTGCCACAGGGCCTGTCCGCCGAGGATCCGCTTCAGGCCGTTGACCACGTTGAACTGCTCGAACCTGCCGGAGAACTTCTTGACGTGGATGCCGCCCTGCAGGGCGGCGGTACCGAGCACGGCCACGAGCAGTACACCCAGGAAAGGGCCCAGGATGGCGCCCAGGGACGCGCCGGCGTCCGCGAGGGCGTCGAGGGCCGTCGCGGGGTCGGGGCTCGCGATGGTGTCGGCCACGCGGGCGAGCTGTTCGGTCGCCGCGTCGGACGAGCGGGAGATGAGGGACGGCAGCATCAGCGCCGCAGCTCCGACACCCACCCACGCCGTGAAGTCCTCGGACTTGGCGAGCTGGCCCTTGGAGCGGACGTCCTTCATCCGCTTGTCAGTGGCCTGCTCGGTCCGCTCGCCGGAATCCTCCGCCATGTCAGCCCACCCCCATCAGGAGTGCGGCGGCGTCGTCCGCGAGGGTCGAGACGACGCGTGGCAGGGCGACGAACACCACGCCGCCGAGGCTGAGCGTGATGAAGATCTTGAGCGGGAACCCGAGCGCGAAGGCGTTGAGTGCCGGTGCGACGCGCGTCAGGAGCCCGAGGCCGACGTCGGCCAGGAAGAGGACCACGATCAGCGGCCCGGCGATCTGGACCGAGGCCAGGAAGAGTCCGGTGACGGCGCCGGTGAGCGCCTCGACGGGTTCCCCCAGGTCCAGCCCCCCGCCGAGTGGCAGCGCGCTGAAGGTCCGGACCAGGCCTCCGATGATGAGCTGGTAGCCGTCCGAGGTGAAGAGCAGCGTCAGGGCCGTGAGCTGGAACAGGCGCGCGAACTGGGCGCCGTTGACCATCGACTGCGGATCGAATCCCTGCGCCAGGGAGAACCCGCCGAACAGGTCGATCAGGCTCCCGGCGGACTGGATCGCGGAGAAGACGACCAGCACGAGGAAGCCCAGGGCGGCACCGACCACGAGTTCGAGGACCAGGGCACCGAGGTACCGGCCCGTGCCGCCCGTCTCGTAGCTCCCGGCGACCTGCGGGGACACCGCGAGCGCCAGCCCGACGGCGAGCATGGCCTTCACGCGTGCCGGGATGCCCTTGTACGAGAAGGGCGGGGCGATCACGAGGAAGGCGACGATCCGCACGCCGGCGAGCATGACGGCTTCGATCCTGCCCTGGTCGAGTTCGATCTCCATGTCAGCCGCCCCCGAGGAGTCCGGGGATGCGCTCGAACATCTCGTGCGTGAACGAGATCATCTCGGAGATCATCCAGTGCCCGCAGACGAGCAGGGCGAGGCAGACGGCGGCGGCCTTCGGCACGAAGGAGAGCGTGACCTCCTGGATCTGCGTGATGGACTGCAGCAGCGAGATCGCGAAACCGACCACGAGGGCGGTCAGGAGCACGGGCGCGGACAGCTTGGCCGCGGCCCAGATGCCGGCGAGCCCGATGTCGAGGACGGCGTTGGTATCCACGTCAACCGCCCTGGTAGCTATTGATGAGGGACGTGATGATGAGCCCCCACCCGTCCACGAGGACGAACAGGAGGATCTTGAACGGCAGCGAGATCATGACCGGCGGGAGCATCATCATGCCCATGGACATCAGCGCAGCGGAGACCACGAGGTCGATCACGAGGAACGGCACGAAGATCACGAAGCCGATGATGAAGGCGGCCCGCAGTTCGGAGATCATGAACGCCGGGATCAGGGTGGTCAGCGGGACGCTCGCGGCGTCCTCGGGGTTCGGCCGGCCGGCGGCCCGCGTCATGAGTGCCAGGTCCTCTTCCCGGGTGTGCGCCATCATGAAGGTCTGCAGGGGGCGGGCGCCGTCCGTGAGGGCCTCGGTGAAGGTCGTCGCGCCGCTGAGGTAGGGCTGCACGGCGAGGTCGTTGATCTCGGTCAGGACCGGCGCCATGATGAACAGCGACAGGAACAGGGCCAGTCCCGCGAGCACCTGGTTGGGTGGGATGGACGGCAGCGAGAGCGCGTTCCGCGTCATCGCGAGCACCACGAAGATCTTCGTGAAGGACGTCATCATCAGCAGCAGCGCCGGCGCCACGGACAGCAGCGTGATGCCGATGAGGGTCAGGACGGCGGAACTCGGTTCCCCGTTGACGCCGTTGATCTCGACGGACAGCCCGTCCCCGCTGCCCGGCTCGGCCGGTGCCGTGGGGTTGGCGGGAGCGGACGGGGCGGTGGGCGCGGGAACGGCGGGATCCAGTTCGCCGGCATGGCCGGCGGCGGCTCCGAGGAGGACGACGACGACGGCGAGCAGGACGGCTGCGGCTCCGAGGAGGAGCGGGGCCGGGACGAACCGGGCCAGGCGGGTTCCGCGTGCGGAGGGTGCCGACGGCAGGACCGCCGTCGTCACCCGGCCCGTCCCTGGCGCAGGAAGGCCGCGGTCTGCTTCCAGGTGGCGGGCGACAGGATCGACCCCTGGAGGGTCGCCGCGGACTGCGCGGGCTCCGCTGATCGTGCTGCACGCGCAGCACGGCGGCTGACCGGTTCGGCATCGGCGGTGCTCCCAGGACCGGGAGCCGTCGCGGCCAGCCGCAGGGATGCGGCGAAGCGGGCGTCGGCGGGTTCCGCCGTCGTGCCCGGTCCCGCGGAGGCCGCGGCCGCCTGTGCCTGAACCGTGGGCACGGCGTCGTCGGACACCGGGACGGCCTGCAGTGCGCGCGGGGCGGTCGACGAATGGAGGACCGACACCGACTGCTCGGTCACGCCGAGGTAGAAGCGGGTGCCCTCGGCCTCGACCACCACGAGGGATGCCTTCGCGCCGATACCCTGGCGTGCCACGACGGACACGAGCCCGGCTCCGGCACGGCTGCCGTTGACCTTCGAGAGAGCCTGCGGTGCAGCACGAAGAGCAGCGCGAGGACCACGCCGAGGGACAGCAGCACCCTCAGCGCGAGGACCACGACGTCCACTAGAGGGCGCCGTCTGCGACATCGAGGATCTGGGTGATGCGCACGGCGTAGTCCTGGTCGACGACGACCACCTCGCCGTGGGCGACGAGGCGCCCGTTGAGCAGCACGTCGGCGGGGGCGCCGGCCGAGCGGTCGAGTTCGATCACGGCGCCGGGTTCGAGGTCGAGGACATCGCGCACCGACATCCGGGTGCGCCCGATCTCGACGGTCATGGCCATCTCCACATTGCTGATGCGGCCAAGGTTGGCGGCACCGGCGGAGGCGGAGGAACGGCGGGGAGCCGCACCCGGACGGGCGCCGCGGAGGCGGACGGCGAACCAGCCCACCGCCCCGGACCTGCCGGCGAGGCGGAACACCGACGTCTCGGCGTCGCGGAACAGCGGCAGCGCGTCCTGCACGGCGGGGGCGCCGAGCACGCCGTCGCCGAGTGCCGCCGACGCCGCCTCGAGCGCGGGGACGAGCACGTCCGCCGGGGAGACGAGGGGCGATGACGTCCCGGCGGCGGCGGCGAGAGGCTGCGCGTCGATCAGGACGACGGCGAGGTCCGCGGAGGACGCACCCACGAAGGACGCGACGATCGCGGTGGACGCGCTCGCGGACGGCACCTCGGAGGCGCTGCAGGGCTCGGCCGTGAGGGGTCCGGGCAGCGGGAGTCGTGCTGCGAGGGGACGCTGCGGCCTCGTGCTCGGCGGTGGTGGTGTTCATGGTGCGGTGTTCTCCTCGGTGGTCACTACTACGCAGGCAAGGCGGGAGCCGTTCTGGCCCAGGGCCGCCTCGCCGAGCCGCTGCCCGTTGACGGCGAGCTCGAAGGGCCGGTGCTGCGGGTGCGGCAGTTTCAGGACGTCCCCGACGGCGAGGTCGAGGATGCGGGACGGCAGGACGGGCAGTGCCGCGAGCTGCACGGCGACGTCTACCGGCACGTGCGTGACCTGCTGCTCGATCAGTTCGCGTGCGTCCTCGCCGGTGGCGGTGGGGTTCGCGTCGCCCAGCTGCGCCAGCAGGAGCTGTGCCGGGATGGCGACCGTGGCCGGGCAGGAGCGTTCACCGACGCGGATCTCGAAGGTCCCGACGATCATGAGCTCGGTGGTCGACGCCGCCTGTGCGAACTGGGAGTTGTACTGGATCGAGTCGATGCCCAGCTGCTGGGTCAGGACCGATCCCAGCGAGTAGTGGAGTCCCTCGAGGGCGTCGTCCATGAGGCGCCGAATCAGCGCCTGCTCGATCTGCGTGAACTTCCGCTCGCCGGGAGGCACCGTGCCGTGGCCGCCGAGCATCGAGTCGACCCAGTACAGGCCCGCGGATGCGGGGAACTGGATGACCGCCTTGCTCGCGTGCTCCTGGATCGCGCAGAGGACCATCGCCGTCGTGGGCGGCAGGGACGCGGCGTACTCGTTGTACGTCTGCATGAGGACCTGCTCGCTGGTCACCTGCGAGATCACGCGGACCTTCGCGGTGAGTTGCGTGCCCCACTGGCGCGCGAACGTCTCGAAGGCGAGTTCGAGCACGCGTGAGTGTTCACGCGCGAGAGTGGTGGGCCGGCGGAAGTCATAGACATCCACCGCCCTGGCGGTGCCCGAGGGCACGCCAAAGGAGAGTTGTTCCTGGACCGTCACACCAGCCACTATCGGACGGCCTGCAGGGGCCGTTAGCGAATCAGTCGCCGGCGGCGATTCCCGGTATGAGGCCGCGGACGCTCTCGGGCTGGTCGGAGTGCACCACGATGTCCACGCGGCGGTTGAGTTCGAGTTCCGCCTCGCTGGTCCCGGCGGCGAGCGGACGGGATTCGCCGTAGCCGATGGCCGAGAGCCGGAGGGCGGGAACGCCGCCCGTGTCGATGAGGTGGCGCACCACGTTCACCGCCCGCTCGGTCGACAGCTCCCAGTCGAGCGGCCGCGGCACGGAATCGGGCAGCCGTGCCGTATGACCCTCGACGCCCACCTCGTTGGGGATCGAGGCGAGGACGGGGCCCACGCTCTCGAGGATACGCAGCGTCTGGTCGGTCAGCTGGGCGCTGTCCGGGAGGAAGAAGGTCTCCGAGCTGACGAGCCGGATGGTGAGGCCGCGCTCGTCGATGACGTAGCGGACGGCCTCCGCGAGGTCGCGCTCCTTCAGCCCGGCGTCGATGCGCTCCTGCAGGGCCCGAAGGTTCTCGACCTCCTCGACGGCGCGTTCCCGGTCCGTCACGGGCTCGGCGGTGTCACCACCGGCCGACGGCGAAGGCGACGGCGTCGGCGCGGCCGCCGCCGCAACACCCGGCTCCTCCATCTCCGGCTCGGGGTCCGCGTCCGTGAGTGCCGCGCCGCCCGTGAAGGACTCCCCCTCCTCGTTGGCGTACTCCGCGGGCACCACGGTGCCCTCGGCCGTGTCGACGGTCGCCGTCTCCACGGCCCCGAAGCCGGTGGCCAGGGAGACGCGCAGTTGCTCGAACTTGGCCTGGTCCACGGTGGACATGGCGTAGAGGACGATGAACATGCACATCAGCACGGTGACCATGTCCATGTAGGACGCCATCCAGCGCTCGTCCGGATGCTCGTCGGCGTGGTCCTCGCCCCGGTTCTTCCGGTGGGGGCGTCTGCTCACGCCGCGGCCTTGCCCTGCGCCGCGCCGTCGCCCGATCCCTTGGCGCCCTTCGCGGCCTTCGGAACCTTTCCGTCGTCCTTGCCGTCCTTGCCCTTGCCCAGGGCGTGCTGCGGCACCATGGCCTTCAGCCGCTCGCCGAGCAGGCGCGGCTGGCTGCCGGCCTGGACCGCCAGCACGCCCTCCATCAGGAGGGTCATCCGGGCGGTCTCCATGTCACCGAGGCGCTTGATGCGGGTACCGATCGGCAGCCAGAGGAAGTTCGCCGACAGCAGGCCCCAGAGGGTCGCCACGAACGCCGCGGCGATCATGTGGCCCAGTTCGTCGGGCTTCGAGAGGTTCTCGAGGACGTGCGTCAGGGACACCACCGTCCCGACGATGCCCACGGTCGGGGCATAGCCCCCGAGGCTCATGAAGAACTTGGACGCGGTGCGGTGGGTCGACGAGGCGGAATCGATCTCGTCCTCGAGCATCTCGCGCAGCTCCTCGCCGTCCGTCCCGTCAGCGATGTTCTGCAGCGCGCCCCGGAGGAACGGGTCCTTCGCCGTGGTGGCCTCCTCCTCGAGCGCGAGCAGTCCCTCGCTGCGGGCCTTCTCCGCGAGCACCACCACGCTGTCGATGGTGTCCTGCGGAGGCGTGCTCCTGCCCATGATAGCCGGCGGGACGGCCTTCACCGCGACGATGAAGTCCTTCAGGGTGCCCCCGGCGATGCCGACCGCGAGGGTGGCGACGAACACGAGGACCATGGGCGCCGGCAGGAGGAGGGACTGCACGTGCGCACCTTCGAGGGTGATCATCGCGTACAGGGCCCCGAAAGCGAGGAGTATGCCGACGAGTGTTGCGGGATCCATCAGTTGTTCCTTGGTCTGAGCTGGACGGGCGTGCCGGCACCGGGATCGACGTCGGTGCCCGGGCGGGCGGCCGCCGCGGCGACGTCGCGATCGCGGACGAGCCCGAGCGGTCGCTGCCCGGTCGAATCCGTGGGTTCCATCGGCTGGAACCGGGCGAGTGAGAGGATGCGGGCCCGATAGGCCGCGATGAGGTCGATCACCTCGTGCAGTGATTCGGTCACGATGTACTTCGCGCCGTCGACCATCACGAGCGTGGTGTCCGGATTCTCGTGGATGCGCTCGATGAGGTCAGGGTTCACCGCGAACTGGCTCTCGTTGAGCCGGGTCACCACGATCATCGGACATCCTGGAGTCGGGACGCCCCGGCGGGGCCTCTTTCCTCCACTGTCGGCACGTGCCGGAGCTTCGTAAGGACGCGCCTAGGACGCCAGTTGCTCCCGCCCGTCGCGGCGGGCCGGTTCGGCGTCGCGCTCGGGCTGGTTGATCTCGGCCCACACGACGTCCAAGGAGAGGCCGAGGACGTCGGCGATGGCAGCGATGGTCGGGAAGGCAGGAGTGGCCACGCGGCCCGACTCGATCTTGCGGAGGGTCTCGGGCGAGACGCCGGCGTCGAGCGCGGTCTCGAGCATGGAGCGCTCGGCCCTGGCGCGCCGCAGGAGGGCACCGAGGCGCTGTCCGCGCTCGACCTCCCCCGGTGTGAGCGGCAGTCTGACCATGGCTCCGAGTCTAGTACCGGGATACCATTACCGGTATAGTTATTGGTTTCCCCGGGAAAGGCGTCGCATGATCGAGATCCTCACCTCCTCCGAACTGGACAGGGCACGCGAGACCGGTGCCCTGGTCGGGCACATCCTGCACACGCTGAAGGGCCGCAGCACCGTCGGCACGAACCTCCTGGACATCGACCGGTGGACCGCGGACATGATCGCCGAGGCCGGGGCGGAGTCCTGCTACGTCGACTATGCGCCGTCCTTCGGACGCGGGCCGTTCGGCCACTACGTCTGCACCTCCGTCAACGACGCCGTCCTCCACGGGCTGCCCCGCGACTACACGCTCGCCGACGGTGACCTGGTGACGCTCGACCTCGCCGTGTCGAAGGCCGGGATCGCCGCGGACTCCGCCATCAGCTTCGTCGTGGGCGACACGCAGCCGGCGGAGAGCCTCGAGCTGATCGGAGCCACCGAACGCGCGCTGGCCGCAGGCATCGCAGCAGCCGGACCAGGAGCCCGTATCGGCGACATCTCCTCCGCCATCGGCTCGGTCCTGGGCGAGGCGGGCTATCCCGTCAACACCGACTTCGGCGGACACGGCATCGGGTCGACGATGCACCAGGACCCGCACATCCCCAACACCGGCAGGCCGGGGCGCGGCTACGTCCTGCGCCCAGGGCTCCTGCTGGCGCTGGAGCCCTGGGTCATGGTGGACACTGCCGCCCTGGTCACCGACGCCGACGGCTGGACGCTCCGGAGCGCCACGGGCTGCCGGACGGCGCACAGCGAGCACACGATCGCCATCACCGACGACGGAGCGGAGATTCTGACCCTGCCCGGTCAGGGCCGCCTCTGATCGGGCTCCCGGCCGGTCCGGCTAGCGCTTCAGGTTCGCGAGCTCCTGCAGCACCTCGTCCGACGTGGTGATGATGCGTGCGTTCGCCTGGAAGCCGCGCTGGGCGACGATCAGGTTGGTGAACTCCTGCGACAGGTCGACGTTCGACATCTCGAGAGTGCCCCCGTCGAGCGACCCGAGACCGTTGGAGCCGGCCGTGCCGATCTCCGCGGCCCCCGAGTTCGCCGTCGCACGGTAGGAGGATCCGCCCGCCTTCTCGAGGCCCGCGGGGTTGACGAAACCGGCGAGCGCCACCCGGCCCAGCGGCTGTCGGCTGCCGTTGCTGAAGGCGCCGATCAGGGTGCCGTCGGCGCCGACCGTGAACGAGTCGAGGGTGCCCGCGGTGCGTCCGTTGCGTTCCGAGATGGAGACGGTCCTGAGCTCGGCGAAGCCCGTGACGGCCGAGAGGTCGACGGCGATGCCGCCGACCGCGACGGAGGAACCCGCCGAGGCCTGGCCGTTGGGCAGCACGAGCTGGCCGGCGCCGGTCGCGCCGTTCCCGTCCTGGCCCGCGACGTTCCAGCCCGCTGCCGAGCGGGTGAAGGTCAGCGTGAGGTCTCGCGCGGCGCCGTCCGCGCCGTACACCTCGACCTCCTGGGTGATCTGGGTGCCCACGGCGGCGTCGGAGGGCAGGTTCCCCGTGACGCGGGCGGTCGTCGTCGCCTGTGCCGGCGACACCGCGCCCTTGGGCATCCGCAGGTCGCCGACCACGGCGCCCTGCTGGACGACGCCGTCGACGGCGGGCCAGCCCTGGACGAGCGAGCCGTCCGGCGTGACGAGCCTGCCCTCGGCGTCGGGGGTGAAGGCGCCGGCCCGGGTGTACAGGGTCTCGCCGCCGAGGCGCGTGATGAAAAAGCCGTCTCCGGAGATCATCATGTCGGTGGCCCGGCCCGTGGCCTGGGCCGAGCCCTGCGAGAAGTTGGTCACGATGCCGGCCACCTGCACGCCGAGGCCCACCTGGGCGGGGTTGGTACCGCCGAGGGCCTCCTGCGGAGCGCCCCCTTCCTGGGTCATCTGGGACAGCGTGTCCTGGAACTGGGTGGCCGAGGCCTTGAAGCCCGTCGTGTTGACGTTGGCGATGTTGTTGCCGGTGACGTCGAGCATGGTCTGGTGGGAGCGGAGCCCCGAGATACCGGAGTAGAGCGAGCGGAGCATGGTGGTGCCTTTCGGTGCGGAGCGGGCGGATCAGGAGGTTCGGTGCAGGATCAGGAAGGATTCAGGGGAATCAGGTCGGAGGCGTCGCAGGTACCGTCCCGACCCCGGAGACGAGGTCGAGCGCGATGCTCTTGCCGCCGATGGTGACGGTGGGGACGGGGCCGCTGTAGGAGACCGCGGTCGCGGTGCCACGCGCTTCGACGCCGTCCGCCCCGGTGTAGGAGACCTCGTTGCCGAGCAGCGCGGCGGCCGAGGAGCGCATCTGGAGATGGAAGTTCTCCTCGCTGATGCCGGTCATCTGCGTGATCTTCTCCATCATGGCCAGTTGCGTGGTCTGGGAGATCATCTGGTTGGTGTCCATCGGCGCGCTGGGGTCCTGGTTGCGGAGCTGGCTGACGAGCAGCGACATGAAGACCTCGGAGTCCATGGCCTGCTTGCGGGTTCCGGTGGCGGATGCCGCGGGAGGGGCGAAGGTCGCGGAGGCGACGGGATCTACGGGCATGGCGGTCCTTCCGGATCAGGCGAAGAGGTCGAGGGTCGGGGAGCCCGCCGCGGGGCGGCCGGTCCAGGGGATGGGGGTCGGCGCTGGTGGTTCTCCCCCGGGCGGGGCGTGCCGCGGCATGTCGTCCCGCGGCCCGTCCCTGCCGTCGCCGGGAGTGCCGGTCCCGAGGTCGAGGGACGCGGACAGGCCCGACGACGACGCCTCGCGCCGGAGGTCGGGCAACGCCTGCCGGAGGGCGTCGCGACCGCCGTCCGTGGTGGAGAAGAACTCGAGTCTCGTGCCGTCCGCGGAGATGCTTGCGCGGATGGTGATGGGTCCCAGGTCGTCGGGGGCGACCGTGACGGTGATGGTGCTCGTGCCGCCCGGGGTGTCGGCGGCGGCCTGGGCGAGGGCGAAGGCGGGAGCACCGAGTTGCTGGGGCAGCGGTGCGACCCCTGCGCGGACGGGTGCCTGCGATTCCGCGGTGGCGCCCGGGGCGGCGGCCACCGGCTGCGCGGCGACCGGCATCTCGATGCGCGCGGCGGCGGGAAGGACAGGACCAGCGTCGGCCGATACCGCGGGCACATCCGGTACCGCGGCCGACGGCGTGGTGCCGCCCGTGCCACTGGTCGCGTCGGGGCAGGTCGCGTCGGAGCCGATCGGTCCGGCGACGCCGGTCAGCGCCAGGACCTGCTCGCCCGGGACGCCGGCGGGCGGAGCGGAGACGATCGCAGGGATTCCCAGCACTGTCGGAGCCCCGTCGGCAGGACCCGGCCGGGATCCCGGTCCGTCGATCCCGGTTCCGGCTCCACCGCCGGGTGCGCTGGACATCCCCGCTGCTGCGGGGACACCGCCGGAAGCGGCGGCCGGGATGGTCGTCGACTCCGGAATACCGGACGTCGGGAGAGCCGGCTGCACACCGGCCGCGACGCCGTCCGACGCCTCCCGTGAAGCCGGCGCCTCTCCCCCGGCCGATCGTCCTGCAGTCGAGGCGGGACGGGGCTCGACCGTCGGGCCCGTCGGGGTTGTCGGGGCCGTTGAGGCCGTCGCGGCTGTCGGACCCGTCGGGACCGGAGCCGTTCCGGGTCCACCGGACGGAATCCCGCTCCCCTGCACGGTGGATCCGCCCATCGGTGCACCCGCCGTCGGAGTCGGAGCCGGGACAGCAGGAGACGGCGTCACCGGCAGGTCGGGGACAGCGGTGCCGTCGACCGGAGGCGGAGGAATGCTGGTGGCCGCATCGGAGGCGGCAGGTGACGTTCCGGCGGGAGGGACGGCACACGGTACGGTCGCCGCCGTGGTCTCCGACGCGGCGGACAGGGAGGTGGACTGAGCCGACGCGGCGGACGGGGCGGCGGACAGGGAGGTGGACTGAGCCGACGCGGCGGACGGGGCGGCGGACTGAGCCGACACGGCGGACGGGGAGGTGGACAGGCGCGGACCGGCAGGGACGGGACCCGGGCCCGGACGGTCCGCCGCGTGGCGGCGGTACAGCTCGCCGAACGAGGGGGCGCCGTCGACCGGGCCCCGGACGCCGGACGACGGCCGGAGGGGATGCACGGCATCGCGGGCCGGCACCGCGGTGGGGGGAAGCTGCACGGGGCTCATCGCGCCATGCTCGCGAGGAACGCCGCCTGGGCCGCGTACGCGGTATCGGCAGCGCCCGACGCCGCGGACGCCGGCGCCACGGAGGCGAGGTCGGCGGGTGCCACGGAGGCCGCCCCCTCGGGCGCGGCGGGCAGGATCCGGCGGATGGTCGTGATGTTCGCGTCCGTCTCCCACATGTCGCGGACGGCCACGGTCTGGCCCGGCTGCGGTGCGTCGATCGCCTTGCCTCCGCCGAGGTACATGGACACGTGTCCGCCGTCGTGGCTGAACAGGAGGTCACCGGGCTGCGCTTCGGCAAGGGACGGGACGTGCGTACCCGCGTTCATCTGGTCCCAGGTCACGCGCGGGATCTGGATGCCGATGTCGGCGTAGGCACGCTGGACGAATCCCGAGCAGTCGAGGCCCGAGGCCGGGTCGGTGCCGCCCCAGACATAGGGCACGCCCTCGTACGTGCGCGCCGCCTCGATGAGCCGGGCGGCATCGGCCGAGGCAGGGGCAGGCAGCGGCGCGGCACCGGAGGCACCCACGGCACTGCCGGTATCCACGACGGAGGACGGTGCTGCGGCGCCGGCGAGGGCGTCGGCGAACAGGTCCGCGGAAGCCGTCGGCGCAGGCGCCGCAGCGGTACCGGCGGCCGGCGTCGATCCGGTGGCCGCCGTCGAACCGGTGGTGGCACCGGCCTGCGTCCGCGCCACCGGGGCGGAGAGCATGGTGAGGGTGGACTGGATCTGCTGGATACGCCCCACCGCGTCGGTCATCGTCATGGCCGGTCCTTTCCTGCGTGCTGCCGCCGGCCGGCGGAAGCGATCTCGTCGAGCACCCGCTGCTCGGCGCCGAGCAGCGCTGTCGCCTCGGTGTCCCGGTGCCGTGTCTCGAGCTTCTCGAGGCCCACGGTCGCCGCGCGTGCGGCCCGGTAGCGGTCCTGCGCGCGCTCCTGGTCCGCCTGGAGCTGGGCCTCGAGGGCGTGGAGGTCGGCGAGGGTGCTGCGCGCGGAGGCACGTGCAGCGGCCACGGCGTAGAGGGACGCGGACTCCGCCGGGTCGAGGTCGGTGCCCTCGAGGGCGTCGCTGACGCCGTCCGTGCGGGTCCGCGAGGCGCGCAGCCGCTCGTTGGCGGCGGCCAGCGAGCCGGCCGCCTCGTCCTCACGCAGCTGTCGGAGCCGGAGCAGGCCGGCGAGGGGGAACTGTCGTGGCATCAGGCGACTCCCATCGACGCGGTGAGGTGGGCGAGGCGGTTCCAGGCCTCACCGGACGGGGTCTGTTCGTCCATGCGCTGCTGCAGGAAGGCGTTGACCGCGGCTTCGTGGTCCACGGCGGCATCCACCAGCGGGTTGGTCCCCCGCTGGTAGGCGCCGACGTCGATCAGGTCCTGCGCGGCCTTGCGTGCGGCCAGCGTCCTGCGGAGCGCGCCGGCTGCGCCGGCCTGCTCGTGCGTGGTGACGCGGGAGGCGACGCGGGAAATGGAGGCAAGGGGGTCGATGGACGGGAAATGTCCGGCGACGGCGAGCTTGCGGTCGAGCACCACGTGCCCGTCGAGGATGGACCGCGCGGCGTCGGCGACCGGCTCGTTGTGGTCGTCGCCGTCCACGAGCACGGTGTACATCCCGGTCACGGAGCCGACCGCCCCGGTCCCCGCGCGTTCGAGCAGCTGGGCGAGCAGCGAGAAGGTGGACGGCGGGTACCCGCGGGTGGCGGGGGGCTCACCGACGCTGAGGCCGATCTCCCGCTGCGCCATGGCGACGCGCGTCAGCGAGTCCATCATGAGCATGACGTCGGCGCCGCCGTCGCGGAAGGATTCGGCGATCCGCGTGGCGACGAAGGCGGCACGCAGGCGCAGGAGCGCGGGCTCGTCCGAGGTCGAGACCACGACGATCGACCGGGCGAGGCCCTCGGGCCCGAGGTCGTCCTCGAGGAAGTCCCGGACCTCGCGCCCGCGCTCGCCGACGAGGGCGATCACCGAGACGGCGGCGTCGGTGCCGCGGGCGATCATCGAGAGCAGGGAGGACTTGCCGACGCCGGATCCCGCGAAGAGTCCCATGCGCTGCCCGCGGCCCACAGTGGTGAGCGTGTCCATCACCCGCACGCCGAGTTGCAGCGGCTCCGTGATGCGGGTGCGTGCGAGGGCTCCGGGCGGCGTGTTGTCCAGGGACACCCAGGTCACGTCGGTGAGCGGACCGCGTCCGTCGATGGGCCGGCCGACGCCGTCGAGCACGCGCCCGAGCAGTCCCGGCCCCGCCGGCACCAGCAGAGGTGCACCCTGGGCGCGCACGGGCGCTCCGGCCTGGATGCCGGAGAGGTGGCCGTAGGGCATGCAGCGCAGCCCGGTCAGCGAGGCGGCGACCACCTCGGCGTCCACGGGGACGTCGTCTCCGATGGTCACGAGATCGCCGATGGCACAGTCGAGTCCCACGACGTCGACGCCGAGGCCGACGACGGAGGCGACGCGTCCCACGCGCTGGGGTGCGGCCGCGAGGCGGGCGAGGTGGACGGCGTCGTCGATGGTGAGCGTCATGCCGTCCCTCCCGCCAGTGCGGTGCGGACCCGCGCGAGGGCGGTGCCGAGCCGCGCGTCGATGGACCCGTTCGGGCACTCGGCGACGGCATCGCCCCTGTCCAGGGATGCGTCGGGCACGAGCGTCACGCCCTGGGGAGCGTCACCCGGCGCCAGCAGGGCGAGGTCGGCGGGGTGCAGGCGGACGGCACGCACGTCCTCGCCGTCCGCACCCTCGAAGGCGCGCGCGACGGCGGCACGGGCGGACGTCGGACCGTCGGCCAGGGCGCGCCCGAGCAGGGCCTCGGTGATGTCGAAGGCGGCGTCCAGGATGCGCTCCCGCGCCTGGTCGAGCACGGGCGCGGTCCGCGCTTCGAGGGCGCGCGCCGCGGCGTCGAGGACCCGCAGCCGCTGTGCGAGGTGCGCCTCCGCCTGCAGGCGTGCGGACGCGGCCTCGGCCTCGAGCCGTGCCCGGTGCTCGGCGAGTTCCGCACGCGCGAGGGCCAGCCCGTCGGCGTAGCCGGCGGAGTGACCCCGGGCCACGGCGGTGTCGTGTGCGGCCTGCCCGGAGCCCCGGCCGAGGTACGGGAAGGTGACGGGGGTCAGCGCGTCAGTCGACATACTCGTCCTCGTCCCCGCGCTGGATCGTGATGACGCCCTGCGCCTCGAGGTCGCGGATGGCACGCACCACCTCGGCGCGGGCCTCCTCCACCTGCGAGATGCGAACCGGCCCGACACCGCGGATCTCGTCGTCGAGGATCTCCCGGTTCCGCTCGGACACGTTCGCCCGGATCACTGTCACCACGGCCTCGGCGGCGCCCTTCATCGCGAGGGCGAGCACCGCGGAATCGATGCCGCGCAGCACCTGCTGCACGTCGCGGCGCTCGAGGTTCACGATGTCCGCGAACGTCAGCATGCGGGCGCGCACCTCCTCGGCCAGGGCGGGATCGCGGTTCTCGAGGCCGTCGAGCAGCTCGCGTTCGGTGGTGACGTCGGCCCGGTTGATGATGTCCACGAGGGGCTGGATGCCACCGATCGCCGAGATGCCGTGGCGTGGTGCGGCGACGCCGCCGGCCCTGATCTTGATGGTGTCCGCGACCACGGCCACGGCCTCGGGGGTCGCGGATCCCATGGTCGCGATGCACTGGGCGACGTCGGTGCGGCTTGAGGGGTTGAGCCCGGCGAGCACGGCGGAAGCGCGCTCCGGCTTGAGGTGCGCGAGGACGAGGGCGATGGTCTGCGGCAGCTCACCCTCGAGGACGGTCTGGATCTGGCCGGCTTCCACGCTGTCGAGGAAATCGAACGACCTGCCGGCAGCGGTCGAGGCGAGACGGCCCACCACACCGGCCGCACGTTCGGCACCGAAGGACGATTCGAGGAGGCCGATGGCCACGTCCATGCCGCCGCGCGTCCGGTGCCGGCCGCTGATGGTCAGTTCGTGGAACTCGGCGAGAGCCTCCTCGGCGGCTGCCGGTTCGACCCGCCGCAGACGGACGATCTCCGCGACGATCTCCTCGGCCTCGGCCTCGGACATCTGCTTGAGGATCTCGGCGGCCCTGGCCTGGTCCAGCTGCATCAGGACCATGGCGACCTTCTGCGTACCCGTCACCGACGTGCGTGCGACGGTGCTCATACGCTCTGCCTGTCATCCATCATGCTGCGCAGGAACTCGGCGGTCTTCGCCGGGTCCTGGGAGGCGAGGGCGTCGATGTCCGAGCGCATGCGCTCCAGGTCCGATTCCGCGGACCCTGCCTGCAGCGCCTGCTGCACGGCGGCGACGTCGATCGTGGTGGTGTTGGGGGCGGGCTCGACGGCGCCGAGGAGCCCCACGGCGGGATCGATCGCGGGTGCCACGGGGCCGGGGATCGCGGGGTAGACGCCCTTCAGTTCGCCGAGGTCCAGCGGCTCGCGCCGCTGCCGACGGGACCGGCGGGCGTAGATGATGAGCGCCACGATGGCGACGAGGAGGATGGCCGCGACGATGGACAGCGTGCGGATCAGCTCGGCGCGCTGCTGCTCCGCCTGCGCTGCCTCCGCCTGGGCGAGGGCATCCGCGGCGGCATCCGCCCCGGCGTCGTTGAACGGCAGCTCCTCGACCGTCACGACATCCCCGCGGGCCGCGTCGACACCCGCGGCGCTGCCGACGAGCGCCGTCAGGGCCGCGACGTCCATGTTGGCCGTGGCGCCGCGGTTCACCGCGACGGAGATGGTCTGGCGGTTGATCCCGCCCGCGGGCACGGTGGTGGACTCGGTGGTCTTGTTGACGGCGTTGTTGCGCGTGCTCGACTCGGAGTTGAACGTACCGTCACCTGCCGCACCGTCCTCGGGCACCGCGATGTTGTCCGGGCCGAGGACGCCGGCATTGCCGCCGCCGGCTCCCTCGTAAGCCTCGGTGGTGGTGGATTCGTTCAGGGCAGGGGCGTTCTCCGGCGTCGTGAACGTCTCCTCGACACGCTCCGCGCTTTCGAGCTTCATGTCCGCGGCCACGGCCACGGTGGCGTTGCCGGCACCGACCACGCGGTCCAGCATGGCCTGCACGGAACCCTGGACGCGCTTCTCGTAGTCGGAGGCCTGCTGGTCCGTCCCGCCGGTGGCGCCGACACCGACGGCGGAGAGCACCCGGCCCTCGGCATCGATCACGGCGACGTCGGCCGCGTCCATGCGGTCGATCGAGGCGGAGGTGAGGTGCGTGATCGCCTGCACCTGGTCGCTCGACAGGGTTGCACCCGGGGTGGTCTCGACGAAGACGGAGGCGGTCGGTTTGCCCTGCTCGGCCACGAAGACGGTGTCCTCGGGGATGGCGAGACGGACCGTGGCGGTCTTGACGCCGTCGATCGCCGAGACGGTCGCGGCGAGCTCGCCCTCGAGTGCCCGCTTGTAGGTGGTGGACTGCTGGAACTCGGAGGACGTGACGCCCATGTCGTCGAGCAGGGAGTAGCCCCCGGTGGACGACGACGGCAGGCCGGCGGAGGCGGCCTTGATCCGCTGGTCGTACACCGCGTTCTCCGGCACGAGGATGGTGCCGCCTCCGCTGGTGAGCTCGTACGGCACGCCGTCGGTCTGGAGCTGGTCGACGATGGTGCTCGCGTCCTCCCCGCTCAGCCCGGAGAACAGTGGCGTGTAGGACGGCTTGGAGAGCCAGGAGGTGAGCGCGACACCGCCGAGGACGAGCACGGCGACGCCGATGATGGCGATGGTGCGCTGGGCGATGGTGAAGCTCTTCACGGCATCCCCGGGGCGGGTTGCGGCGGTGGACATCGGCGTGGGCATCAGGCCTGCATCCTCATGATCTCGTTGAAGGCGTCAACGCCCTTGTTGCGGACGGCCGCGACGAGTTCGAGCGTCACCTGGGCGCGCGTCGAGGCCAGCGTGGCGTTGTGGATGTCGGTGAGGTCGCCGGTGACGGCCTGCACGGCGAGCCCGTTCGACGCCGACTGCAGGGACTGCAGGTTGTCCACCGCCGAGGTGAGCGAGGTCGCGAAACCGGAGCCGCCGGCGTCGGACACCGCGCCGACGGACGGCAGGTAGGAGGTGGCGACGGGTTGGACCGCGCCGAGTGCGGGAACGGGCATCAGGAGCGTCCGATCTGGAGGGCTGCTTCGTAGGTGGCCTTGGCGCGGTCGACGACGGCGGCGTTGGCCTGGTAACCGCGCTGCGCCATGATGAGCTGGCCCATCTGCGCGCTCATGTCGATGTCGGGGTAACGGACGTAGCCGTCCTCGTCCGCGAGCGGGTGGTCGGGTTCGTGGACCAGGCGGCCCTCGGCGCTGCCGAATTCGACCCCTGCCACGTAGGCGCCCTGGCCGTTCCCGTCGGCCCGCGCGGTGATGTAGCGCTGCTGGAAGGCCGCGCCGTCGGTGGCGGTGACGGTGTTGGAGTTGGCCATGTTGTCCGCGACGGCGTCGAGCCACTTGCGGTGCAGCGTCAGGCCGGTGCCGGAGATGCCGATGGCGTCGAAGGTCATCAGGAGGTCCTCAGGGCCGTGCGGATGCTGGTGAAGGGGCCCTCGACGGCGCGGGCGGCGAACTGGAAGCGCAGCACGGTGTCGATGTTGGAGAGGGTCTCGGTGTCCAGGTTGACGTTGCTGCCGTTGAGCCGGGTCGGCTCGAGGGAGGTGTCCGTGGTGGCCCGGACGCTGCCGTTCCCCATCGACACCGAGCGCGCCAGGGCGTCCTCGAAGTCCACGCGCTGCGCATGGAAGCCGGGGGTGTTGACGTTGGCGATGTTGTTCGCCGTCACGCGCTGGCGCAGGGCGAGCCCGTCGAGGGCGCTGCGGAGGGCGAGCGAGGACACGGAATCGAGCACGGCGGCAGGACCTTCTTGGAAAAGGCTGAGCGGCCGATCCATGGCCTGGGGGTCGAGCGATCCATGCTCGGTGGCGACTATCGGATGTCCTCCGGGCCGTCGTTAGGTACTTTCGGGAGGAACTTTCAGCCCGTGATGTCGACGTAGACGGCGGACTGCTGCGCCGTCGTGGCCGCCCGGACCGAGCCGAGGGCAGACCGATGCCGCCGCAGGGTTCCGGCCTCGGCGGTCAGTCGGGCGAGTGCGGCGCGCTGGCGCTCGCTGATGCGCCGGGCACGTGCCACCAGGGCGCCGGGGATGGGCCCGTCGACGACCGGCGGGGTCCAGCTGCCGAGGACCGCGGTCTGCCGCATGAGCGCGGTGGGGGCGACGTCACCGGCCGCGGCGTCGTCGACGGCCGCTTCCAGGGCGTCCAGGACCGAGGTCCAGGCGAGGAGGGCTGCCGTGTCGGTGCGCCGGGTGTTCTCCGCCGGCCGTGCGTCGTCAGCCAATGCCGAGCACTCCCAGGGCCCGCGGCACTTCGTGGTCCGACGGCGCGACGGCGGCCGGCTGGCCGGTGCGGGCGGCCTCGTGCCAGGCCTGGCGCAGCGGCTCCAGCACCTCGGCGCACTCGGCGGTCTTGGTACGGTCCCGTGTGACGTTGGCCTCGACGAGGGTCTGGCGCACGTAGGCGTACAGGGACATCAGTCCCGTGGCGCCGTCCCAGATGTCCGTGCGGAGCGAGGACATCAGTTCGCCGACGATGTCCTGGGCGTGCAGCAGGTTCTCCGAGGCGACGCCCCACTTCCCTGCCTCCTGCGCCGCGCCGGCACGGGCGAGATCGAGTAGCAGCCGGTCGTAGAGCATCGTCAGCAGCCCCGCGGGTGTCGCGGACAGGACGGCGTCCTGGACGTACTGCGACCGCTTGGCCTGGTATCCGTTCATCTGGAGCATCTGGAGCTAGCTTCCGGTCGTGGGGAGGTTCGCCAGCTGTGATGACAGCCAGTCCCCCTGTGATTGGAGTTGTGAGAGCTGGACCTCGAGCGCAGAGTAGGTGCGTTCGAGTGTCGCGCGCCGTTTCTCGAGCCGCTGGTCCCAGTCGGACACGCGGTCGTTGAGAGTGCGGATCGTCGATTCCTGGCTCGTGATGCGGCGCGTGAGTTCGCCGTCGTACTTGTCCGAGGCGGCCTTGCCGGCGTCCGCCACCCGGGTGGACAGCTGCGTGAGCAGGTTTTTCGTGCCTGCGGGGTCCTTCGCGAGCGCGGCCGCGAACTTGTCGGCGTCGAACTCGACGGTCCCGGAGCGGGTGAGCGTGATACCGAACTCCGACGTGGACGTCCCGCCGACGGGCGCGGTTGCCGCGGTGAGCACGGATTGGGCGATGCCCCGCACGGCGCTGTCACCCGTGAACCGGCCCGTGGTCGGCGCGGCGCCGGCGGTCGTGCCGGGCGTGACCTTGGTGTTGGTGTCCACGAAGGAGAAGACGCTGCGCAGCGCGTCGACGAGGTCCTGCGCCACCTTCGTGGTGGCCTCGGCGTCGCGGGAGACGGTCACGGAGACCGGCTCGGTGGTGGTCTTGCTGACGGTGACGGAGACCCCCGGCAGGATGTCGGCGAAGGTGTTCGATGCCGACTTCACCACCTGCTGCGCGGCTGTCCCGCCCCACAGGACTACCTCGGCATCCTGGGCGGCTCGGACGGTCGCCGCTCCGGTCTGGGCGAAGAGGTCGGTCGCGGTGCCGGCGGTGACCTCGTCGGCCGTTCCGCGGAAGATGGCGAAGCCGTGCTCGGCGCCGGACTCCGTCGCGGTGAACTGGAGCCGGTACTGCGGTACGCCGTCGGCGTTCGTCCCCGCGCTGACCTTCGCGGCGGTGATGCCGCCACCGGCCTTGTTGACGGAGGCGACGACGTCGTCGAGCGTACCGGTGGTCTTCACCTCGGTGGTGGTGCCGTCCGCCGCGCGCAGGGTCAGGATGGAGGCCGCCGGCGAGAAGGCCGTCAGAGCTGCCGTGACGGAGGACTGGGAGGAGGCGAGCTGCTTCACGGTGAAGTCGAGGGAGCCGGCCGCAGCCGTCGAGGTGGCCGTCGCGGTGACGGCGTCGCTGGTTGCCGTGGCCTTGTAGACGTCGAGGGCTCCGGGCTTGGCCGTCCTGGTGGCGAGCTCGGTCAGGGATCCGAGCCGCGTGTTGAGCTGCTGCAGGGCGGTGACGAAGCCCTGTGTCGAGGTCGCCTTCGCCTTGAGCATCGACTGCGGGCGTGCTTCCAGCTGCATGAGCTGGTTGATCATGTTCGTGGTGTCCAGCCCGCTGGCGATGCCGTCGATGGAGAACGCCATGGGTCTACCTCTCGGGGGCTGGAACGGTGTATCGGGGTGTGCTGGCTGGAGTGCCGTCGATCAGGCGAATGCGCGGTGGCGGGACCTCTCGGTCCAGGATCAGTCCCGCCACCGTGCACCTTTCGCCTACGAGCTCACCGTCTAGCGGAGGAGCTGAAGGACACCCTGGTTCATCTGGTTGGCCTGGGCCAGCATCGCGGTACCGGCCTGCGAGAGGATGTTCGAGCGGGTGAAGCTCGCCATCTCCTTCGCCATGTCGGTGTCGCGGATGCGGGACTCGGCCGCAGCGAGGTTCTCCTGCGAGACGTTGATGCTGTTGATCGCGGACTCGAAGCGGTTTTGCACGGCACCGAGCTCGGAGCGCGAGGTGGAAATGTCCTTGATGGACGTATCCAGTGCTGCGATGGTCGTCAGCGCGTTCTCAGCGGAGTCGAAGTCCAGCGCACCGATGGTCGCACCAAGCGTCTTGATGTCCGCGCCGGACAGATCGACCTCGATCTGGTCGTTCGCCGCTGTGCTACCTGCGCCGACCTGGAACGTCAGCGTAGCGCTGCCGTCCAGCAGGTTCGTCCCGTTGAAGTTCGTCGAGTTGCCGATACGGGTGAGCTCGTCGGACAGTGCCGTGACCTCTGCCTTGATCGCCGTGCGGGCGTCGGCGTTGTTCGAGTCGTTGCCCGACTGGACGGCCAGGTCGCGGACACGCTGCAGGATGCTGTGGACCTCGGTCAGCGCACCTTCAGCGGTCTGCACGACGCTGATGCCGTCCTGGGCGTTGCGGGCTGCAACTCCGAGGCCGTTGACCTGCGAGCGCAGACCCTCGGCGATGGACAGGCCGGCGGCGTCGTCGGCTGCGCGGTTGATGCGGAGACCGCTGGACAGCTTCTCGAGCGACTTCGAGATGTCGTTCTGGGTGCTGGAGAGGTTGCGGTATGCGGTGTTGGCCGCGGTGTTGGTGTTGATCTGGAAACCCATGATGTATTCCTCCGTGAAAGGGCTGCAAACGCCTGCCCATCCATGGGCCGGCACCAGTAGCTATCGGAGGTCCGTGAGGGGATGTAAGGAATCCCGAGAACTTTCTTGCCGGTTTCCTCCACGGGCGCAGATCGACGCAACAAACCCCCAGTTTTCCCTGTGGGTTGCGCCCTGAGAGGCCGGACCGGGAATCCGGCCCCTTTCACCGCCGTAGGCTCGTCCTTCCACCGTCAGGGTCCTGATGGTGGAAGGAAAGGAAGTACCCGGTGCATGCTGATGTGTCTGAAGTTGATAGGAATGGCGCGCAGAGGGTGAAGATCTCCCGGGTTCCCGTCATCGCAGCGGTGGTCGTCGCGGCACTGTATGCCGTCAGTCTCCTGCTCGGCGACCAAGCCCGGTTCGATGCCGTCCGCTCGTGGCTCGGCATCGCCGCGGAACTCTCCGCTGTCGTCGTCTGCGTATTCGCGGTCGTGGGAACGCGTCGTTCACAGTGGCAGGTGGTGTTCGGTACCGCGGCTGTGACGGTCTACACCGCGGGCGACGCCTACTACCTCTCCGCGCTGCAGGGGCAGCACTCCCTCACCGTCGTATCGGCTGCGGATATCGCGTACTTCGCGTTCTATCCGCTGATGCTCGGCACCCTCGTGGTGACCGTGCGGAAACTGAGGGGCCGCACCTGGCCCCTGCTGCTGGACAGCCTCGTGGGGGCCCTGGCCGCCGCATCCGTCATGGCCATGATCCTCGCGCCGGTCCTGAAGGCCGGCGCCGGCAGCAGTACGACGTTCGAGATGGTGGTCGTCGTCATCTACCCCGTCCTGGATCTCCTGCTGATCAGTACCATCGGTGGCCTGATGACCTCCCGCGAGCTCGATCCCGGGCCGCGCTGGCCGCTGCTCGTGGCCGGCCTGATGCTCTTCGCCGCCGCGGACATCGCCTACGCGCTGGGCGCGGATCAGTACAGCTCCGGATCGGTGATCGACGCCGGCTGGATCCTGGGAATCGTCGCCATCGCCCTGTGGATCGACGGCATCGCCCGAGCCGGTACGGTCTTCCGTCACCACGACCGCGGCCTGCCCGCCGTCACCATGCTGATGGTGGCCACCGGCTCGGCCGTGTCCGTCCTGCTCATCGGGTGCCAGGTCCCCATCGCACCTCTCGCCCAGGTCCTCGCCGCCCTCACCGTCCTCCTGGCCGCGGCACCCCTCCTGTTCCGGAACCGCCTGCTGGTCGCCCTCGCGACCACCGACGATCTGACGGGCCTCCCCAACCGCCGGGGGCTCGTACAGGATCTGGGTGGTCGGCTCGGCGGGCAGCGCTCCGGCGCCCTGTTCTTCCTGGACCTCGACCGCTTCAAGGACGTCAATGACGCCCTGGGCCACGATGTCGGGGACGCCCTCCTCGTCGAAGTCGGTGAGCGCTTCGCCCGGGCACTGACGTCGAGCGACCTGCTGGCACGCCTCGGCGGGGACGAATTCGCGGTGTTCCTCGACGGCGTCACCCGGGAGGAGGCCCTGAAGATGGCACGACGCCTGGAAGCGGAACTCGTGGAACCGATCCGGATCGGTACGGCCGCCCTGACGATCCGGGTCAGCATCGGCATCGCCCTCACACCCGAGAACGGCACCGACATCCAGCTCCTGATGCGCAAGGCGGACATCGCGATGTTCCGGGCCAAGTCCGAGCGCAGCGGCCACCACCTCTACAGTTCTCTGGACGACGACGGCGGCGCGCGGAAGCTGCGGACGCTGCAGGAGCTCCGCGCGGCGCTGGTCGAGGGCCAGTTCGAGCTGCACTACCAGCCCAAGGTGCACCTGCCCGACGACGCCGTCTCGAGCGTCGAGGCGCTCATCCGCTGGAACCATCCCGTCATCGGGCAACTGCCACCGACGTCGTTCCTGCCCCTCGCCGAGGAGGCCGGCCTGATGCCCGAGCTCTCCAAGCTCGTGCTCGAGGCCGCCGTGGACCAGGTCTCGCGTTGGCGTGCCGACGGGCTGACGATCAGCGTCGCCGTGAACCTGTCCGGGTCCTGCATCCAGCCCGGTCTGCCCCGACAGGTCCGCGCCCTTCTCGAGCGGCACCACATGCCGGCCGGATGCCTCACGCTCGAGATCACCGAGGACATGCTGATGGCCGACCCGGCCCGTTCCGCGAAGATCCTCGCGCGGCTCCGCGCGGACGGCATCCAGGTGTCGATCGACGACTTCGGAACCGGCTACAGCTCCCTGGCGTACCTGCGCGATCTTCCCGCGGACGAACTGAAGCTGGACAGGTCCTTCATCACCGCCATGCGCTCGGACCGCCGCGCCGGCGGGCTCGTGGGCTCGATCATCGACCTGGCGCACAGCCTCGACCTGCGGGTGGTGGCAGAGGGAGTCGACAACGAGGAGACCCTGATCGAACTGCGGGCGCTGGGGTGCGATCTCGCCCAGGGCTTCCACTTCGCCAGGCCGCTCCCCGCCGCCGAGGTGGCCTCCTGGATCACCAGGCACTCCCCGGTCGGATCGGGTTCTCCCCTCCTCGGGTAGGCCCCGGCTGGTAGATTGTCGACCACACGCCTGGCGGCCTTACATCGCGGCGGGCAATGCCGATAGTTCTTCCGGTTCCACCCGTCCCGTGGCACCGGAAAGGAGGTGGCACCGTGAGCGTCCAGGATCTCTCCGCCCTGCTCTGGCAGGAGCGTGAACTACTCGAACTCCTCGTCTTCAAGTTGGAGGAGGAGCAGCTCCTGCTGACCTCCGGCAAGACGCGCTGGCTGCACCATGCCACCCGCGAGGTGGAGCAGGTGCTCGAGCGATTGCGCGACACCGGGCTTGCACGTGCAGTGCATGCCTCGGGCGTCGCGACGGAGTGGGGTATCCACGACGGCGCCAGCCTCCGTGAACTCGCGGCAGCCGCCCCGGAGGGGCCGTGGGGGGAACTCCTCGCCGACCACCTCCGGGCCATGACGGTCCTCGTGGCGCAGATCGCCGCGGTCCGCGACAGCAACCAGCAGTTCCTCCGGGCGGCGAGCCGCTCCACGCAGGAGACCCTGGCGGGCATCAATACGGGCGCGGGCACCTACGCGGCCGACGGTGAGACCACCCAGGGCCATGGCCGACCGACCCTCTTCAACAAGGACCTCTAGCGGGACGATGAGCACTTTCAGCGGACTCAACACTGCCTACTCCGGCCTTGCTGCCGCGCGGGCCGGCCTCGACGTCATAGGGCAGAACATCGCCAATGCCACCACCCAAGGCTATACGCGCCAGCGGCTCGAGACCTCGGCCGCGGCCCCGGTGCGGCCCACGATGTTCACGAGCGGGACGCGGGCCGGGGAGGGCGTGCTCGTCGAGGGTATCGCGCGGCTCAACGACGTCCATCTCGAGGCGCGGGTGCGCATCACCGCGGGTGCAGCCGGTTACACCGCTGTACGCGCCCAGGCCTACTCGGCGCTCGAGGGCAGCCTCGGCGAGCCGGGCACGCATGGCGTCTCCGCCTCCCTGCAGGACTTCTGGGCCGGCTGGCAGGAACTCTCCAACCATCCGGAGAAGGACGCCTCGGCGTCCTCGCTGCTCTCCGCGGCCGGCGAACTCACGGCGCGCGTCTCGGCGGGATACCGCGCGGTCGAGGACCAGTGGGCCTCGCTCCGCTCCTCGGCCGGCACCCTCGTCACCGAGGTCAATGACGCCGCCATGCAGATCGCCGACCTGAACCGGCAGATCCGGTCCGCCGTCGCCTCCGGCACCTCCGCGAACCAACTCCTGGACCGCCGCACCACCCTGACCGCCACTCTCGCCGGGCTGACCGGCGCCACGGTCCGTGAGAACGCCGACGGCACCGCCGACGTCCTGCTGGCCGGCAACGCGCTGGTCTCGGGCACCACGGCGCGCGCCCTGCAGGTCACCGGACCCGCACGGCTCGACGGCCCCGGCACGGTCCGGGTCGAGTGGGCCCACCGGCCGGGCGCCTCCGCCGGAGTGGAGAGCGGCGAACTGGCAGCGACCCTCTCGCTCCTTGCCCCCGCCGACGCCGGAGGAGCGCTGGCACAGGCCGCTGCCGGGTACGACGCGTTCGCCGCGAAGCTCGCCGACCAGGTGAACACGTTGCACAGCGGCGCCGGCAAGGGTCCGTTCTTCGCCTACCAGCCGAACCGTGCAGCCGCGTCCCTGACGGTCCTCCCGGCCCGCCTCGGGGACCTCGCCGCAGGCGCTCCCGGTGCAGGCGCCTATGACGGCTCGGTCGCCGATGCGATCTCCGGGATCGGCACCGGTACCGGCTCCCCGATGCCGCCTGGTCCGCCTTCGTCGCCGACCTCGGCGCTGCGGCACGGACGGAACTGCAGGGCAACGCGCTCGCCGAGGTGTCGGCGACCACCGCGCTGCAGCAGCAGCTCGGCGCCGGCTCCGTGAGCATGGATGAGGAACAGGTCAACCTGCTGCAGTACCAGCACGCCTACCAGGGCGCCGCGCGCGTGATGACGGCCGTCGACGAGATGCTCGACGTCCTCATCAACCGTATGGGAATCGTCGGACGCTAGGGGAAGGCCACCATGATCACACGCGTCACCAACCAGACCATGCTGCACGGAGCCCAGCGCTCCCTGCAGACCAATCTCGCACGACTCGCGGACCTGCAGGAGAAGGCGAGCAGCCAGAAGGCCATCAACCGCCCGTCCGACGATCCTGCCGGGGCGGCCGAGGCACTGCGCGTCCGTGCGGAGATCCGCGCCACCGAACAGTACGGGCGGAACATCTCCGACGGGGAGGGCTGGCTGGCCCAGCTCGACAACGCGATGACGACCTCGAAGCGCGCGCTGGACCGGGTGAACGACCTCACGCTGCAGGGATCCAACTCCTCGCTGCCGCCGGCGGCCCGCGAGGCCCTCGCGCTCGACATCGAATCCCTGCGGAGCGACCTCGCGGCGCAGGCCAACGCGACCTACGCGGGCCGGTTCCTGTTCGCCGGGAACACGGATGCCCCCACCGCACTCGGTCCGGACCTCACGTTCGCCGCCGGGGGGACGGTCGAGCGACGGGTGGGCCCGGACCGGACGGTCCGCGTCGACGCGGACGGGGCTGCGGTCTTCGGCAGCGGTGCCGGCTCGGCGTTCGCCCTGCTGGACACCATTGCCGCCGACCTGCGCGCCGGCAAGGACGTGTCCGTCCACCTCGCGCCACTTCAGCAACGCATCCAGGACCTCACCTCACATCACAGCGAGATCGGCACACGCCACGCACGGCTCCTCGAAGCCAAGGACACGGTCACCGACGCCTCGCTGGCACTCGAAGGAGAACGCGCCGCCGTGGAAGACATCGACCTCGCGTCCATCATCCTGGACCTCAAACTGCAGGAGACCGCCTACCAGAGCGCCCTCGCCGTCTCGGCGCGCGTGCTCCAGCCCTCCCTGATGGACTTCCTGCGATGAGGGCGGATTTCGTGACTCCTCCCCCCGGCCTCGCGCCGCGCACCGAGTTCCGCCTTGAGGAGGTGCAGGGCGCCGATGGTCTGTTCACCCTCACCTCTGCCGACGACACCGGCGTGCGCCTGTTCCTGCTCGACGCCGCGACCTACGTGCCGGCCTACAGCCCGCGCTTCTCGGACGCGCAGCGGGACGTGCTCGGACCGGACGTGCCGGAAGCCCACCTGTTCGTCGTCGCGAATCCCGCCCCGGGCGGCACCACGGTGAACCTGGCGGCACCGATCGTCCTGGACCCTGCGACCGGGCGGTGCGCCCAGGTGGTCCTCGAGGGTTCGGACTACCCGCTGCGCGCGGCGCTGACCCGGGCCGCCTGACGTCCGGCGGGAACGACAGGAGCCGCCCGGCATCGCCGGGCGGCTCCTGTCATCCGTGCAGCAGGCTGTACCTGCGGACGGCCTAGGCGAAGTCGGACGTCGCCGGATCAGCGCCGATGCGGCCCGCGGGGCCCTTGTCGAGGCCGTTGATGGCGTCGATGTCCTCGTCCTCGAGCTTCACGTCGAGTGACTCCCAGTTCTCGATGATGCGCGATTCCGTGACGGACTTGGGGATCACCACATTGCCGAGCGCGACATGCCAGGCGAGTACGACCTGCGCCGGTGTGGCGTTCCGCTTCTGCGCGATGTCCTGCAGCACGGCGTCGTCGAGCAGTCCCTTGCCGGAGCCGATGGGCGACCACGACTCGTGCAGGATGCCCTTCTCCGCCTCGAAGGCGCGGAGCTCGGACTGGTTGAGGTACGGGTGGGTCTCGACCTGGTTGATGACGGGCACCACGCCGGTCGCGTCGATGATCTCGTCGAGGGCCTCGACGGTGAAGTTGGAGACGCCGATGCTCTTCACGCGACCCTGCTTCTGCAGTTCGATGAAGGCCTTCCACGTGTCCAGGTACTTGCCCTGCTTGGGCTGCAGCCAGTGGATCAGGTACAGGTCGAGGCTCTCGAGCCCCAGTCGCTCCATGGACGCGTCGAACGCCCTGAGGGTGCTGTCGTAGCCCTGGTCCGCATTCCACAGCTTGGTGGTGATGAACAGTTCGTCGCGGCTCAGGCCCGATGAGGCGATGGCGCGTCCCACGCCGGCTTCGTTGCCGTAGATCATGGCGGTGTCGATGTGGCGGTAGCCGGCCTTGAAGGCCTTGCCCACGACGTCCTCGGCGACGCTGTCCTCGACCTGCCAGACTCCGTACCCGAGCTGGGGGATGATCTGGCCGTCGTTGAACGTAAGGTTTGGTGAAGTAGTCATACAGGCGGGAACCAACGGCACTTCCCATTTATTTCTGTTCCCACCGACAACTATCAGCCTGCGTGGTATCGCCGGACGGCGGTACCGGGCCGGAGGGCGGGGGTGCGGACGATGCGCGCGACGCGGGACGGGCGGCGGGACGCACTGCACGACGATGCCTTCCGGTACGCCTTCCGGCGCTCCCTGTCGGTGCGCCTCGCCTCGGCGGCGGCACTGGAGGCCGTCGAGGCGCTCGACGCCGAGCCCGACGGCGGGCCCGACATCGTGCCGGTCCTGCTGGCGACCCGGGCAGCCCTCGAACGGTACATCCCACCGGACCTGCCACCCCGCGTCTCCAGCGCCTTCCCCCTGTACGGCGCGCTCGCGGCGCTCTCCCCCGGCGAGCGCGAGTTCCTGCTCCTGCTCCACTGGGACGGCCTGAGCGCGGAGGACGCGGCCCGGGCCGCGGGGCAGGACGTGCGGCAGCTCCCCGCCGTCCAGGCCAGGTGCGCACGCATGCTGTCCGTCGGGCCGGCCCCGGACGTGGCGCTGCCGGCCGTCCTCGCCGCCGTCGACCCGGCACTCTCCCTTCCCGACCGGGAACTCGAGCACAGCCGCGGCAGCCTCCCCGGTGCCGCCATCGCCGGGGAGAGCCGCCCCGCCGGTCCCGTGCCGGTCGACCGCCCGGACGACGGGCCGATGCCGGCTGGGGACAGGCGGGGTGCGGCACCCCGTCGACACATCCAGACCGTCGTCGGTGCGGTGTGCCTCGTCCTGATCGTGGCAGCCCTGGCCGTCGCGCTCGTCCCCCGCACCGCGCCCGGTCCTGCCGGCACGACGGAACGTCTGTTCGGACTCGCGGACGTCGTCGCGGTCATCGCCGCCACCAGCGTGGAACCGACGGTCGTCGACGGCGAGATGCGGATCCTGCAGCGGGCCCCCGTGGTCCAGATCGTGAAGGGCGCGGCCGATCGGGATGTCCTGACCCTCGATGTCACCGGCCGGAGCACCCTGGAGCGCCCCTACAGCCGCAACTTCTTCCCGCCCCACCAACTCGTGTTCCTGGTGCGCGAGGCGAACGGCGTGCTCAGCCCGATCGACGGCGACGGCTCGGTGCTCATCCTGGCCGACCGCCGGAGAGGGGAAGCGACCACGATCGCCGGGGACCCGGTGGCGCTTCCAAACGAACTGCGTGATGCCATCGATGCGATGCCGGAGGAGCAGCTGGCGCTGGCGACGAGCGGTGCGGCACCTGGGTCCCTGGACCCGGAATCGATCGTCGGCATCCGGCCTGCCGAGGGACGGGACGCCCAGAACCTCCCGCAGAGCCTGCTCGGGACGTTCCGGGCAGCCACCGGGGCGGGCGAGGCCTGCGTCTGGTTCGAGTTCAACGGCCGCCCCGTCCTGATCCGCTGGCCCGACGGCTTCTCCGCCTACCTGCGCGAGCCGTCCCGGGCCTCCGCCGACCGCGACCCCGAGGCGGAGCGGCGTGTGCTGACCGTGCTGAACGAGCGCGGCTACCCCTATGTGGACGAGTACCGGTCGACCCCGTTCATCCGGGGAGTGCCGACGGGGAACCGAGGCGTGTGCGGCGGCCAGGACCTGGAGGTCTGGGACATCGCCGTCGCACCGGGGAGCACCCTGCTGTTCTACTGACCCTGCGGCCGGCCGCCCGGCATCGCGCGTTCGGCCTCCTCGACGTCGTCCGCCACCAGCTGGGCCCGGCGGCGAACGTTGTCCAGCCCAGCGGACGCGATGCCCCACCGCTCGCCGTCGAGCCGGGTCATCGCGGCCGCCTCGGCCGTCGTCGCAAGGGTATTGCCCGCACGCGACAGGGCGCGGTGCACCTGCAGGAGCGCGCCGGGGATGTCCAGGCCGGTGCTCGGTGACGAGGCCTGGGCGCTCGAGCAGACGGCACGCACGCGCGGCAGCATGGCGCCGAGCTCGTCGGCGATCACCACGAGTTCGTTGTAGACGTCGTCGTCCTCGATGCCCTCGAGGATCTGGTGGTAGCGGTCCAGTCCACGGCGGAAGCGGTCGTGGGGCGCGACGCCAGACCCCCGTGCCGAGTTCGGCGTCGTCCTTCCGTCCCTGCCGCGCTGCTGCGAAGAATGCCACCTACGCGTTACAGGTACTGGCCGGGCCCGTGGCTGTCCGCCTTGGCCGCCTGGGCTTGGCGCACGGGCGGGGTGCGCTTCGGTTCGCCGTCCTCGCCGATGACCACCCCGGGCGCGATGACGGTGCCCGGAGGGAGCTCGCGCAACTGGAGGCGGGCCGCGAGCTGCTGGTTCGCCATCTGCTGCGCTGCGAGCGCCGCCTGGATACCGTGGAACAGGCCCTCGAGCCAGCCCACGAGCTGCGCCTGGGCCACACGCAGTTCCGCGTCGGTGGGCACCGAATCGTTCCCGAACGGCAGGTTGATCCGATGCAGTTCCTCGACCAGCTCGGGCGCGAGGCCGTCCTCGAGTTCCTTGACGGAGCGCTCGTGGATGGAGGCGAGCCTGGTGCGGCCCGCGTCGTCGAGCGGTGCGGTACGGACCTCCTCCCAGCAACTGCTTGAGCATGGTGCCGATGCGCATGACCTTCGCCGGTTCGTCCACGAGCTCCGCGAGCGACGTCGGGCGGTTGTCCGCCGGAGCCTCGCTGCCGCCCCCCTGCCGGGGATCCTCAGGCGTGCCGGGCGCGACCCCGGGGGCGGGATCGAAGGGACTGGCTGGCTGCTGTTCAGTCATGACGCTATGCTCCCACAACCGCCGGAAGGCGAGCACGTCAGATCCAGCCTTGCTCCCATGCCAGGGCGGCGGCCTCGTGTCGGGATGGTACGTCGAGCTTCGCCAACGCCGAGGAGACGTAGTTCCGCACGGTTCCCGGGGCGAGGTGCAGCTCGCGGGCGATGGCCTGCACGCTCGCGCCCTGCCGCCCGTGCCGCAGGACGTCGAGCTCCCGGATGGTCAGGGGGCAGTGCTCTCCCGTCAGGGCACTTGCCGCAATGTCCGGATCCACGTACCGGCGACCGGCGGCGACGTCGCGGATGACGTTCGCGAGGTGGTCCGCGGGTGTCGATTTCGGGACGAAACCCGCCACCCTGCTCGCGAGCGCCCTCCGCAGGACGCCGGGCCGGGCATGCCGCGTCACGATGACGACGCGCGTCGCGACGGTACGGAGGATCTCCTCGGCGGCGTAGATGCCGTCGGTCGGGGGCATCTCGAGGTCCAGCACGCACACGTCGGGCACGTACTCTTTCGCGAGCCGGACGGCGTCGGTCCCGTTGTCCGTGCTCGCCACGATCTCGAGGTCGGATTCAAGTCCCAGCAACGCGACGAGGGCCCCGCGGATCAGGTGCTCGTCATCCGCGAGGATCAGGCGGATCACAGCTCGGCCCCGAGAGACGTCGCGGCTGTCGCGCCGGGCTGATCCGCCGTCCCGCCCTCGGGCACGAAGGCGGTCAGGACGAAAGCGTTCCCCGCGCGGTCTGCGTGGATGCCTCCTCCGACAGCGTCGAAACGACGGCGCAGGCCGTCGATCCCGGAACCGCCGGGCCGCTGCTCAGCGCTACCGGTCACACCGTCGTTGCGCACGCCGAGGACGAACCGCCCGTCCCCGTGCGTGAGCGTGAGCACCACTGTGGTGGCGTCGGAGTGGCGCAGGATGTTCGTGGTGGCCTCCCGGATGACGAGGCCGAACAACGTCCGCTCCTCCGCCGGGAGCCCGTCGCCGTCGACGTCGACCGAGCATTCGATCCCTGCGGCTCGGAGCACCTCCGCGGCGTTGGCCGCCTCGGTCGCGAGGGATACCGCACGGTATCCGTGCACGAGGGCCCGGGTGTCCTCCATGGCCGTGCGAGCGAGTCCCTGCGCTTCGGCGATCTGGAGCCTGGCGGCCGCGGGGTCGGTGTCGAGCAGGCGGCCCGCGAGTTCCGTCTTGAGCGCGATCACCTGGAGGTGATGGCCCTGGATGTCGTGCAGGTCGGCGGCGAAGCGCAGGCGCTCTCTGGCGACGGCGAGTTCACCCGAGGTGCGACGGCTGTCGTCCAGACGCAGCACGATCTCCCACCACCAGATGCTCGCCACGAAGAGCAGTGGCGTCATCAGGGACCAGAGGGCGACGGAGAACACTCCGCCGTTCTCCCAGAACGGCCCGGCCAAGGTGTGGCCGAGCAGGATACCGAGCGGGACGTGGACGAGGAGGGTGGCAAAGCCCGCGACGAGCACCCACGGACGCTTGCGCCGGCTGACGACGACGCTGAGCGCATTGCACGCGAACCACAGGGGCAGTGCCGCGACGCACACGGTGTGCGGCTGGGCGAGTCCGAGGAACCAGAGGGCGGCACTGGGTACCAGCAACCACAGGTTGTAGCGGCGTGCGGGCAGCCCGGCACCGAGGCCGCTGCGGAAGAACCAGCAGTAGCGGACGAGTGCGGCGGCCGACGCGACGGCGAGTGCGAGGATCCCGATATCGAGCGCCTGCAGTCCGTACTCGCCGCCGCCGAGCATCAGGAGGGTGCTGATGGCACTCACGAACAGGCAGTAGGCGACGATCGAGCCGACCGTGTAGCGCCAGGTGGCACGGACACCCCGTCCGGCATCGGACGCGGCGGGACGGTCCGGGGCGACCTGCTGCGGAGCGGCCGCCACGTCCTGCGTGCTGGGTCGAGCCGGGAAGATCGCCATGCCATCCATCGTAGGACCATGACAAATGTCATGGTCCTGACGTGCGCGAAGGCACGGACGAACGTGACGTGCGACCACTGATGCCACGCTTCGTGGCCGGGAACGATGGAGCCATGACCACTTCATCCAGCACTCCGGCACTCCAGTCCGACCCGAGCCGTTCCTCCGGGCCCGACGACACGATCGCCGTCTCGGCACAGGGCCTGCGTTGCTCGTACGGGTCCTACGAGGCCGTCCGAGGGATCGACCTCTCGATCCGGAACGGGGAGTTCTTCGCCCTGCTCGGCACCAACGGGGCAGGCAAGACCACCACGATGGAGACGCTCGAGGGCCACCGCCCCGCCACCTCCGGCACGCTGTCCGTGCTCGGCGGCGATCCACATCGGGACAGGGCCTCCATCCGGCCGCGCCTCGGCATCATGCTGCAGGAGGCCGGCTTCGCCGACGACCTGACGGTCGAGGAGACCTGCCGGCTCTGGTTGCGGCTGTCCTCGGCGGATCCGGAGCACAGGAGCCGGGAGCAGGTGATCGCGACGGGGCTCGATGTCCTCGACCTGGCTGCCCAGACCTCCACGCGGGTCAAGATGCTTTCCGGCGGGCAGCGCCGCCGCCTCGATCTCCTCCTCGCGACGGCGAACCAACCGGATCTCCTCTTCCTCGACGAGCCCACCACGGGCCTCGACCCCGAATCACGCGAACGTACCTGGGATCTCGTCCGGGGCCTCAACGATGCCGGGACCACGGTGGTCCTCACCACTCACTACCTCGAGGAGGCGGAAGCCTATGCGGACCGACTCGCGATCATGCACGACGGCACGATCGCCGTCGAGGGGACGCTCTCCGAGGTCCTGCGGCGCGAGCCTTCCATGATCTCCTTCGAGGTGGACGCCTCCGTGGACGTCCTTCAGCTCCCACGCATGGGCCTGTCCCCGGATTTCTCCCCCACCCCTGCCCGCACGCAGGTGACGGTGCCGTCGCTGAACCTCCAACAGGACCTGTGGAGCGTCCTGTCCTGGGCTGATGCGAACAGCATCCACCTCGACCGCCTGTCCGCATCGGAGGCATCCCTCGCCGCCGTCTTCCGCCGCGTGAGCCTCGGCGACGCCGCGTAGCCTCCGCCCACCCGCACCGATCAGGAGAAATCATGACCACCGCCACCAAGACCCCCTCGACACCCCTCCGCAGTGCCTCCTCCGCGAGCCGCATCCTGGCCATCGCGCTCATGGAGCTGCGCATCATCTTCCGCAACAAGACGGTCCTCACGGGCGCGGTCCTCATGCCGATCGTCATGGCGGCCTACATCTTCTATTTCGGCGCCGAGCAGATGGCCGGCCCCTCGGCCACGGCGATCATGGGCGGGCTGACCATCATGATCGTCGCGCTCCT
Organism: Arthrobacter sp. MN05-02; assembly: GCA_004001285.1. Lineage (NCBI taxonomy): Bacteria > Bacillati > Actinomycetota > Actinomycetes > Micrococcales > Micrococcaceae > Arthrobacter > Arthrobacter sp. MN05-02. The sequence goes on along the minus strand of AP018697.1, from coordinate 494,489 downwards.
GGGCGTCTACCTCACCGCGACCACGACCCTGGCGACCCGCCGCCAGGAGTTGTTCCTGAAGCGCCTGCGCAGCGGTGAGTCCTCCGACACCGTCATCTGGCTGGGCATGCTCACCCCCATCGTCGCCCTCGTCTCGGCGCAACTCGCGATCATCGCGGTCGGGTTCGGCTCCGCGGGCATGGACGCGCCCGCGCAGCCGCTCGTGGTGCTGGGCGCCGCACTGGGTCTCCTCGCCCTCTGCGCGACGGCTGGCATGCTCACCAGCATCTATACGCCATCGGCGGCGTCGGCGCAGATCACCACCCTCCCGTTCATCTTCGCCGTGATCGGCACCTTCTTCTGGACCGGGTTCGACGACGGTTTCGAAGCCCTCTCCCGCCTCACCCCGGGCGGGGCGCTGCAGAACCTGCTCATGGCCGGTTGGGGCGCCGAGCCACTGGACGCCTCGGTGGCGGGAGCCGCCGTCGCGCTCCTCGCCTGGGTCGTGCTGCCGTACCTGTTCGCAGCGAAGCGCTTCCGGTGGGAGAAACGCTGACCTGCGGACACGACGAAGCCCGGCGCTGCTCGCGCCGGGCTTCGTGGAGGAGGCGGCTGCCTAGCAGCAGCGGCCCTCGGGGTTGGCGTCCTGACGGTCCGTCTTGTCCCGCCAGAACTCACGCTCGGTCATCGGGAGCCCGCCGGGGTGGGTGCGCTCGTGGTGGTCGAGGTAGGCCTGGTAGGCGTTCTCCCCCATCACGCCCTTGAACAGCCAGGCCAGTTCGCGGGCGGTGTCGCGTGCCCTGTGAAGGACCTGTGGCACGGTCATCAGTGCCCCGTCCTCGCCGGCCGCCTGCCCGGCTCCAGGGCCGACCACTGCGCCTCCAGCTCCTTCTCGGCGGGAGAGGCGATCAGACCCGCGGGCGCGAAGATGCGCGACGGCACCGGGGTGTCCTCGTTCTCCTTGCCGCCGCCGTGCCGGTAGGCCCGGATGGTCGCGAGGATCGCCGTCGCGATGACGATGATCGACAGCACCACGAAGACGATCGACAGCGTGCCCTGGATGAAGGTGTTGCGCACCACCGCTTCCATGGCGGCCACGCTCGTGGCCGTGCCGAAGCTCTCCTCACCGGCTGCCAGCGCGTTCTTGAAGGCCGTGTGCTGCGCCCAGTAGCCGATGGCCGGGACCGGCGAGAAGATCTTCAGGAACGACGCCGTGATGGTCACCACTGCGGCGAAGGCGAGCGGTACGGCCGGGATCCAGAGGAACCGGAAGAGGCCCTTCTTGGCGCAGATCGCCATGCACACCGCGAGCGCGATGGCCGCGAGCAGCTGGTTGGCGATGCCGAACAGCGGGAAGAGCGTGTTGATGCCGCCGAGGGGATCGGTGACACCCATGATGAGGATCGCCCCCCAGCCGGCCACCATGATGGCCGTGCAGATCCATGCGCCCGTCCGCCAGGAGGTGTCGCGGAACCGGGGCACGAAGTTGCCGATGCTGTCCTGCAGCATGAAACGCGCCACGCGGGTGCCGGCATCGACCGCCGTGAGGATGAACAGCGCCTCGAACATGATGGCGAAGTGGTACCAGAACGCCATCATGCCCGAGCCGCCGAAGACTCCCTGCATGATCTGCGCGATACCCACAGCGAGGGTCGGGGCGCCGCCCGTGCGGGAGACGATCGACTCCTCGCCCACGTTCGAGGCCATCGTGCTGAGGGCCTCCTGCGTGAGGTTGACGCCCGTGAGCCCGAGGCCGTTGACGAAGGTCACGGCGCCCTCGATGGTGCCTCCGGTCGCCGCTCCCGAGGAGTTCATGGCGAAGTAGATGCCGCGGTCGATCGAGAGGGCGGCGACGAGCGCCATGATGGCCACGAAGGACTCCATCAGCATGCCGCCGTAGCCGATGAACCGGGTCTGGCGCTCCTTTTCGATCATCTTCGGGGTCGTGCCCGAGGAGATCAGCGCGTGGAACCCGGAGAGGGCACCGCAGGCGATCGTGACGAACAGGAACGGGAACAGCGTGCCGGCGACGACGGGACCCGCACCGGAGGTCGCGTAGGGCGTGATGGCGGGGACGCTGATGTCGGGGCGGGTGATGACGATCGCGACGGCGAGCATGACGATCGTGCCGATCTTCATGAACGTGGAGAGGTAGTCGCGGGGTGCCAGCAGGAGCCAGACGGGCAGGACGGCGGCGATGAAGCCGTAGATGATGATGCCCCAGGCGATGGTGATGCGGTCCAGCGTGAAGAGTTCGACGCCCCAGGCGGTCTCGGAGATCCAGCCGCCGCCGACGATGGCGAGCAGCAGCAGGGCGAAGCCGATGAGGGAGACCTCGGTGACCTTGCCGGGTCGCAGGTAGCGGAGGTAGACGCCCATGAAGAGCGCGATCGGGATGGTCATGGAGACGGAGAAGACACCCCACGGGCTCTCCCCGAGCGCGTTCACGACCACGAGCGCCAGGATGGCCACGATGATGATCATGATCGTCAGGGTGGCGATCAGGGCCGCGGTCCCGCCGATGACGCCGAGCTCCTCGCGTGCCATCTGGCCGAGGGAACGGCCGCCGCGGCGCATGGAGAAGAACATGACGAGGTAGTCCTGCACGGCGCCCGCGAAGATCACGCCGATGATGATCCAGAGCGTGCCGGGGAGGTAGCCCATCTGCGCTGCGAGGACGGGACCCACGAGCGGACCGGCGCCGGCGATGGCGGCGAAGTGGTGGCCGTAGAGGACCCTGCGGTCGGTGGCGGCGTAGTCCTTCCCGTCGGCCTTGTACTCGGCGGGGGTGGCGCGCCGGTCATCGGGCTTCAGGAGGTTGCGCTCGATGAACTTCGAATAGAACCGGTAGGCGATGAGGTAGGTGCAGACCGCGGCGAAGACGAACCAGATGGCGTTGACGGTCTCTCCGCGGACGATGGCGAGCATCGTCCAGGCGATTCCGCCGAGGAGTGCGATGCCTACCCAGAGTGCGATCTTCGCCGGTGTCCACCGGCGGTCTTCTGCTTCGGCCTGCTGCGGGTCGACGGCGACCGCGGGCAGGTCCGGATCCGTAGCCAGCACGTCGGCGTGCCGGTGGGATCCGTTCTGCTTCTTACTCATGATGCTCCTCGGGTGCGGAAGTGTGATGCACACGAAGGTAGCAACCTAGTGAGGGCTGCGTCACAGGGCAAGCGCCCGAACCCCTCCGAAGCGCCGAACGCACCCGCCCGTGCGGCGAGTGGCCGGCGCTTCCGTTCCCTGATCAGGAGGAGCTGCGCCTGCCTCCGTCGAGGCCGTCGTCGAGCACTGCGGGTGGCTCGTCGTCGTCGTTCGCGTTCATTCCCTCGCTGATGCTCGAGTGGGTGCGGGTGCGGTCGTCGGCCGGCTCGTCGGCGTCGTCCGTGGGTCCGTTGTCGACGCCGTCGGGCACCTGGTCGCCGAGGTTCTCGGCGAAGCTGTCGGCCGCCTGCGACAGGCCGCCCTCGTCGCCGTCGTTGCCGTGCTGGGTGGTGGTCACCGTCCTGCTCCTTCCAATTGGCTGTCCTGCCACCCTTCCACAGGCGCGCGGTCATCGGAAGCAGGCTGATGATTCCGCCGGCGCTGACGATCCGACCGGGACGGGAGTAGTGTTGACCGGTGGCCTGAGCCATCCGATGCCAGCGGCGCCGTCGATCCCTCCGATCGAAAGCCCGTAGTCCGTGCCCCTCTTCCGCGATCTCGTGAGCATCGCCCCCTCCGCCGACGACCACCATCCCGCGCTCCGCTGCGCGGCGAGCGTGGGCATCCCGCTGTTCCTCGTCGTGGTACTCGGGCGCCTGGATCTCGCGATCTTCGCCACGTTCGGCGCGTTCGCCGGGATCTACGGCCGCAACGAGCCTCACCGGCAACGACTCGCGACGCAGCTGCGAGGCGGCGGGCTGATGCTCGCGGTGATCCTCGCGGCGGCGCTGACCGCCCGCGCCGACGTCGGGCCCTGGGTGCTCGTGCTGCTCACCAGCGCGGTCGCCGGGCTGGGCACGTTCGCGGCGGGTCTGTTCCGCCTCCGCCCCGGCGGCTCGCTGTTCCACATCTTCGCCTTCGCGGCCATCGCCTCCGTGCCCGGGCAGCCTCCCCTGTGGCAGGGGCTCGCCACGGCGGTCGCCACCGTGGGGCTCGCGGTGCTCCTCGGGCAGTCGGGCGCCCTGTGGCCGAGGCACCGCACGGGCTGGACCCGGGGAGGCACCGGCCGGCCCACCGCCCACCTGGCGGCTCTGGGCCGGGAATCCGCCCTCTACGTCGTGGCCGCCCTGCTCTCCGGGAGCGCGGCGACGGCGCTCGGGATCGGTCACTCGTACTGGGCGATGGTCGCCGCGACCGTTCCGCTCGTGGGCCAGTCAGCACGGGCCCGGGTCACTCGGGGCCTGCAGCGGATCCTCGGCACCTTCGCAGGACTCGTCCTGACCGCCCTGATCCTCCTGCCCGGGCCGTCGGCCTGGCAGCTCGTCGTCGTCATCGCCGTCGCACAGTTCGCCGCGGAGATGTTCGTCCTGCGGCAGTATGCCCTCGCACAGGCGTTCGTCACTCCGCTCGCCCTGGTCAGCACCGAGCTGGCGCACCCGAGCGATCCGGCCGTCCTGCTCGCAGACCGGGCGATCGAGACGGTCCTCGGCGCCGCGGTCGGCATCGCATTCGTCCTGGCGCTCCACGCGACGCAGCGCGGTGCGCGGTCGGCCGCAGCGGGCGTCTAGCGCATCGACAGCAGGATCTTGCCGGTGTGCTCGCCCGCATCGAAGTAGGCATGGGCCTCCGCGACCTCTTCCAGGGGGAACACGCGGTCGACGAACGGCTGCACTCCACCCGAGGCGACGAGCGGCCAGACGCTGTCGCGGACCGCAGCCATGATCGCCGTCTTCTCGCCGACGGGCCGCGCCCTCAGGGTGGTACCCGCGACACTCGCCCGCTTGCCCATCAGCGTGCCGAGGTCCAGTTCCGCCGTCGCGCCGCCCTGCAGCCCGATCACCACCAGACGCCCGCCTGTCGCCAGGGACTCGACGTTCCGCGCGAGGTACTTCGCGCCGACGATGTCGAGGATGACGTCCGCTCCCCTGCCGGCGGTCGCCGTGCGGAGCTCCTGCACGAAGTCCTGCTCGCGGTAGTTGATCAGCGTCCGGACACCGAGGGAGCGGGCGACACCGAGCTTGGCCTCGGAGCCGGCAGTCACGTGCGGCACGGCCCCGAGGGCGAGGCTCACCTGGATGGCCATCACACCGATCCCTCCGGATGCACCGTGGATCAGGACGTCGTCGCCCTCCGCGAGGCCGGCCTGGAGCACGAGGTTGGACCAGACGGTCGCGGCCGTCTCGGGAAGCGCGGCGGCCTCGGCCAGATCCACTCCCTCCGGGGCCCGCACCACCTGCCCTGACGGTACGGCCACCTTCTCCGCGTATCCGCCGCCCGCCAGCAGGGCGACGACGGCGTCCCCCTCGTGGAAGGCCGAAGTCCCCGGGTCCGCCACATGGCCCGACACCTCCAGCCCCGGGATCGGGGACGCTCCGACAGGAGGCGGGTAGAAGCCGCGGCGCTGCTGCACATCAGCGCGGTTCAGCCCGGCCGCGACGACATCGATGAGCACCTCGTCGTCGCCCCGGACCGGATCGGCGACCTCCTGTACCGACAGGACCTCGGGCCCGCCCGCTCCATCGATCACCACTGCACGCATGCCGGCCTCCACCCGCTCGGTATTTGGGCGTCACCCGCCCTTCGTGAAACACTAGCGGCGGAAGGTTGTCCGAGCGGCCGAAGGAGCTGGTCTTGAAAACCAGTGGGCGGTTACCCCGTCTCAAGGGTTCGAATCCCTTACCTTCCGCTCATCAGGAGGTCCCGCACAGCGGGGCCTCCTTTTCTGTCTCCCCGGTGCCCGCAGCGCACCCCGGCGATGGTGCCCTCCGTCGTCGGTGCGGTACTGTCCCGAGGAGCAACAGCCGTGCCACGGATCCGTGGCCGACGACGGGGTCTCGATGCACATTGGGGAACACACGGGGGAATCGCTGCGCCGTCGGGCGACGATGGCGGCGTTCCTGGGGACCCTCGCGCTCGCAACGGGCTGCGGCATCCTCTCCCCGGACGGCCCCGAGCGCGACGCCGCGGGCACCGTGACCGCGGAAGCCCGGACCGACGCCTTCTCGATCGAGGTGGGCGACTGCATCGAGGACCCGGGCACCGAGGACGTCTCGGACATCACCGTCCTGCCGTGCGACGAACTGCACACCTTCGAGGCGTTCGCGAGGACCGAGATGCCCGATGGCGACTATCCCGGCCTGCCCGCGGCCAACACCGCCGCGAGCGAATTCTGTGCGGAGGAGTTCGCTGCGTTCGTCGGCCTGGAATACGACGCGTCGGCCCTCGAGCTGCTCTATTTCTACCCGGTCGAGGACAGCTGGAACTCGGACGACGACCGGGAGATCCTCTGCTTCGTCGCGGACGCGGGCGAGACACCCGTGACCGGAACGCTCAGGGACGCCGCACGCTAGGACGATTCGTCCACGGATAACGCCCGACGGCCCCGGTTCTTCCGGAGCCTCTGGCTTTTTGGTAACCCATTGTTAACGATCTACTGGTTGGCTTCTCCCGGCAACGGAAATGTCACCTGAGTCACATATGGTGCTCATGCCAACGCGCTCACCCATCAAGGGTCGGCGGGCTTCACTCGCGGCTGCTGCGCAGCCATCGTCAAGGAGAAGAACGAACGAATGAGTAATTCGTCATGGAAGGGAGCGCTCGGTGCGGCGCTGTCGGCAGGGCTGATCGCCTCACCGATGATCGCACTGCCGGCCGCGGCGGTGGAGACACCTCCGGCCACGGCGTCCGTCACAGGAGACGGCGTCATCATCAACGAGGCATTCGTCTCCGGCGGCTCGGCGGGCACGCCGTTCACCAACAAGTACGTGGAGCTCTACAACCCGACGGACGCTCCGGTGAGCCTCGACGGGTGGTCGCTGCAGTACCGCGCACCCGGTTCGAGCACTGTCGCACCGGGAGTGACCGCCCTCCGAGGCACCATCCCTGCCAAGGGCTACTTCCTGGTCCAAGGCAACTCGAACGGCACGGCCGGCGCGGCCCTGCCCACCCCGGATCTCGCAACCTCCTTCACCCCCGGCGCCAACGGCGGCCTCCTGGTCCTGTCCGACCAGGCCACCACGGTGGGTGTCCTGCCCACGGGCAGCATCAACGGGACGCCGGGTGTCGTGGATGCCCTCGGCTACGGCAACGCCACCGCCTTCGAGGGAACGGTCGCCACCGCTCCCGGCAGCGGCAGCCCGAAGTCGGCCAACCGCACCGGCTTCGCCGACACGGACGACAACGGCGCGGACTTCACCCTCCAGGACACGACGCCGACGAACAGCGGCGCGACCCCGGGCGGTCCGACGCCGACGCCGACCCCGACGCCGACCCCCACCACACCGCCCGTCCCCGGCAAGGTCACACCCATCCGGGACATCCAGGGCACCGGGACGGCCACGCCGCTCGCCGGCCAGACGGTCACCACGCGCGGCAAGGTCACCGCTGCCTACCCCACCGGCGGCTTCGCCGGCTTCTACCTCCAGACCGCGGGCAGCTCGGCAGCAGCCGACCAGACCGCCTCGGACGCCCTCTTCGTCTTCTCCCCCGACACGGTCGCCTCCGTCGCCGTGGGTGACTACGTCGAGGTCACGGGCACCGCCGGAGAATTCTTCAACCTGACGCAGCTCACCGTCGCCGCAGGCGGCACCACGAAGCTCACCGAGGCTGCCGAGGAGCCCAAGGCCTCCACCATCGCGCTCCCCGCCACGGAGGCGGCGCGTGAAGCGGTGGAGGGCATGCTGTTCCAGCCCTCGGGCGACTTCACGGTCGCCGACAACTACACGCTGAACCAGTACGGCGAGGTCACCCTCGCCGCCGGCACCGAGCGCCTCCGCCAGCCCACCGACGTCGCACGGCCGGGCACCCCGGAGAACGCAGCGGTCGCCGCCGACAACGCAGCCCGCAGCATCCGGCTCGACGACGGGGCCACGACCAACTTCTTCTCGCAGGCCAACCGCGGCAAGGTCCTTCCGTACCTCACGCCGTCCCAGCCCGTGCGTGTCGGCTACAGCGCGTCGTTCACCTCCCCGGTGGTCCTCGACTACCGCAACAGCGCCTGGAAGTTCCAGCCGCTCGCCGAGCTCGATGGAGCGGCCCCCTCGGGCGTGCAGCCCGTGCAGTTCGCCGGCGAGCGCCCGGCCGCACCCCAGCCGGTCGGCGGCAACGTCAAGATCGCGTCCTTCAACGTGCTCAACTACTTCCCCACCACGGGTGAGGACCTTGCCGGATGCACCTACTTCACGGACCGCGCCGGCAACCCGATCACGATCAACGGCGGCTGCGACGCCCGCGGCGCTGCCGACGAGGAGAACTTCGAACGTCAGGAGGCGAAGATCGTCGCGGCGATCAACGCCCTCGGCGCGGACGTCGTGACCCTCATGGAGATCGAGAACTCGGCGCAGTTCGGCCAGGACCGTGACGCCGCCCTCGCGACGCTCGTCGAAGCACTCAACGAGAAGGCTCCGGGCACCTGGGACTACGTCCGCTCGCCGGCCGCCGTCCCGTCGCTCGCCGACGAGGACCTCATCCGCACGGCCCTGATCTACAAGAAGGCCGTCGTGGAGCCCGTGGGCGAATCCGTCATCCTGAATGATGACGTCGCCTTCTCCAACGCACGCAAGCCCCTCGCCCAGGCCTTCAAGCCGGTCGGCGGTACCGAGGCGGAGACGTTCCTCGCCATGGTCAACCACTTCAAGTCCAAGGGTTCGGGCCCGAGCTCCGGAGCCAACGCGGACAGCGGTGACGGCCAGGGCGCGTGGAACGCCGCACGCGTCACCCAGGCCGAGGCACTGGTGGCCTTCGCGGACTCGATGAAGGAGTCGGCCAGGACCGACAAGGTCTTCCTGACCGGCGACTTCAACTCGTACACCGAGGAGGACCCGATGCAGGTCCTCTACGAGGCGGGATACGTCAACCAGGGCGAGAAGGACGACAGCTACTCCTACGTCTTCTCGGGCCTCAGCGGCTCTCTCGACCACATCCTGGCCTCGCCCGCGGCGGATGCCGCGGTGACCGGGGTCGACACCTGGAACATCAATTCCGTCGAGTCGGTCGCCCTCGAGTACAGCCGGTTCAACAACAACGTCACCGACTACTACGCCGCCGATCCCTACCGGGCCAGCGACCACGACCCCGTGATCGTGGGACTCGACCTCGCGCCGGCCGACACGACGGCGGAACTCAACCTCCTGAACATCAACGATTTCCACGGCCGCATCGACGCCAACACCGTCCGTTTCGCGGGCACCGTCGAGAAGCTGCGCGCCGAGTTCGGCGAGGACAGGACGGCCTTCCTCTCGGCCGGTGACAACATCGGTGCGTCGCTGTTCGCCTCCGCGCTGCAGGACGACAAGCCGACTCTCGATGTCCTCGACGCCCTGGACCTCCAGGCATCCGCGGTGGGCAACCACGAGTTCGACAAGGGCCTGGCGGACCTGACCGGCCGCGTCGCCGACGAGGCGGACTTCCCCTACCTCGGGGCGAACGTCTACACCAAGGGCACCACCGAGCCCGCGCTCGACGAGTACTCGATCATCACCGTCGACGGCGTCGACGTCGCCGTGATCGGCGTCGTCACGCAGGAGACTGCAGCGCTCGTCAGCCCGGGTGGTATCGCGAACGTCGAGTTCGGCGATCCCGTCGACGCCGTCAACCGCGTCGCAGCCGAGATCGAGGAGCAGGACCTCGCCGACGTCATCGTCGCCGAGTACCACGAGGGCGCCGGCGACGGCGTCGTCGAGGGTGCGACGCTCGAGCAGGAGCTCGCCGCCGGCGGATCGTTCGCCCGGATCGTCACGGAGACGACACCGCTGGTGGACGCGATCTTCACGGGCCACACCCACAAGCAGTACGCGTGGGATGCTCCCGTACCGGGCGCGGCCGGGAAGACCCGGCCGGTCCTGCAGACCGGCTCGTACGGCGAGTTCGTCGGTCAGATCACGCTGAGCGTCGACACGGAGACCGGTGACGTCGAGTCCTACACGGCACGCAACGTCGCCCGGACCACGGACGCCGACGCAGCCCTCGTGGCCGCCTTCCCCCGCGTCGCCGAGGTGAAGACGATCGTGGACGCGGCCCTCAACCAGGCGGCGGTCATCGGCAACCAGCCGGTGGGTTCCGTCACCAAGGACATCACGACGGCCTTCACGGGGACCACGCGCGACGACCGCACCTCGGAGTCGACGCTCGGCAACCTCGTCGCCGATTCGCTCAGGGCGAGCCTCTTCTCCGCGGAACGCGGTGGAGCCCAGATCGGCGTCGTCAATCCGGGCGGCCTGCGCAACGAGCTCTACTACGCACCCGACGGCGTCGTGACCTTCGCCGAGGCCAACGCCGTACTGCCGTTCGTCAACGACCTCTGGACCACCACCCTGACCGGTGCGCAGTTCAAGGCCGTGCTCGAGCAGCAGTGGCAGCCGGACGGCAGCTCACGGTCCTTCCTGGCCCTCGGCCTGTCGGACAACGTGAGCGTCACCTACGATCCGGCCCTCGCGCGCGGTTCGAGGATCACGTCGGTCCTGATCGACGGCGTACCCCTCGATCCCGCCAAGGACTACCGGATCGGGACCTTCAGCTTCCTCGCGCAGGGTGGCGACAACTTCACGGCCTTCCGTGAGGGTACCGACACCCGCGAGTCGGGGCTGGTGGACCGCGACGCATGGATCGACTACATCCGGGCGAACAGCCCGCTGTCGCCCTCCTTCGATCGCCGCAGCGTGCAGGTACAGGGCGCCCCGACCACGGTGAAGGCCGGCACCGCCGTCTCCTTCACCGTCTCGAAGCTCGACCTCACGTCGCTGGGCAGCCCGGTGAACACCACGCTGGCCGCGAGCTTCGTCGCGGCGGACGGCACCACGACGCAACTCGGGTCCGTCCCCTGTCTCGGGCGGCAGCGCGACCGTGGAGCTCACGATCCCGGCGACGGCCGGCGGACAGGGGCGCATCGTCCTGACAGCCGCGCCGAGCGCGACGACGGTGACCCTTCCGGTCACGGTCGAAGCGGTTACTCCGGTCGAGCCGCCCAAGCCGGGCAAGCCGGAGAAGCCCGTCAAGCCGGTCAAACCCGGCAAGCCGGGCAAGCCCGCCTGCTCCGAGCCGGCGCTGCCGGCCGAGGGCGCCAACAACGGCAGCTGGGCGAGCTACCGTGCCCACCTGGCGAACTACCACCGCTGCCTCGAAGGCTAGGTGGATCGCCGGGCTCCGGCCCGAAGAGAGAAGGGGACCTTCACCGGCATGGTGAAGGTCCCCTTTTTTCTGCATCGGAACCGGAACCGGAGTCGTAGGCACCTGGCCCGCGTGCCTCAGGCGGCCACGGTCCGCGTCAGGATCTCCCCGGCGATGGCGTCGGCGTCGAGGAGGGTCCTGCTGCCCGCGCCGAGGGGCGCCCCGGCCTCCGCTGCGATGGCCGTCCCCCACTGCACCGACGCGAGCTGGAGTCCGATCACGAACAGGGACTCCTGCTTCCTGCCGCTGCTGTCGACGGCGTGGTAGGGCGGAGCCGTGACGTCGAGCCCGGCCGACGTCACCCGGGACCCCGTCCTCGGACATGTACGTCTTCGGCCGGACGGTGCCCCGATCGAGGAGGTTCCGCATGAGCGGCGACAGGCTCGTGGACACCCGGTTGGCGGGCATCATCGCCTCGACCAGGTAGCGCGCGGAGAAGGATTCATCCTGGACCCACGGCGAGGTGGCGCGGAAGAGCTCCTCGTCCGGGTCGAAGCCGAAGCCCGGGTTCGGGCCGACGAACCGGACGATCCCCGCCCGGACGAGCGCCGCGAGCTGCGCGATCCGCAGGGGCGGCGGCCCGCTGGCGAGGCCCTCGACGAGCGGCTCGAACCACCCCCGCAGTTCCGCGTTCCACGACGAGTCCGAGATGCCGCCGTCCGCCACGGCCTGCTTGATCACGGAACGGCCGGCGTTCATGGCACCTATCGCCATCTTGAGCGGGTCGTCCTCGCCCTTCGCCGACCCGGCGGCATCGGCGTCGAGGTAGGCCAGCACCGCAGCGGTGAACTCATCACCGTCCGCGAAGTGGCGGCCGGCGAAGGGATGCGCGAGCGCTTCGACGTCCAGCCGGAGGTCTTCCGGAACGGACCGTCCGACGGCGGACCCGGCGGCGTCCTCCCATCCGGGGCCGCTCGTGGCGAGGGCCGCTGCGAGCTCCTCGAGGAACGCGGCCTGCGGCGCCACGAGAGCTTGTGGCGACGTGCGGCACAGTGTCGAGTAGTAGGCCCACAGCACGTCGCGGTGCAGCAGGGGCCAGATGTCGTGGTCGAAGCCCGGCTGGATGCCGGACTTCCGGAACGCGAGCACGCGCTCCGGAGAGCAGTGACGCAGGGTGACGCTCCGCGGGATGTAGGAGTCGAGGGATGCCTTAGCCCGGTAGGGAACGCCGCGCCGTGATGCGGCGACCAGCCTGGGTTCCCGCCCGGAGGCCTCGTAGTCGAGCCGGCCGTCGGTGCGGCGTGTGAACCGTCCGCCGCGCCCTTCCGTCACCTGGATCATGGCGTCGAAGAAGTTCAGGCCGAGTCCGCGGATCAGGACCGTCTTACGGGCGGGCAGCCGGTTCCAGGCGACGTCGGCCGGGACGGCAGGCGGCCAGTACTGCAGGCCGTAGCGCGCGGCCGCATCCTGCAGCTTCTCCTGCTCGGGTGTGAGGGTCGCGGCAAGGTGGCCCACGGCCAGGACGACGTCGTCGGCCAGAATCTCCGAGCCGTCGTCGAGGGTGATCCGCCACCCGTGCACGGAACCACCGCCGCCGTCGGTACCGTCGGTGCCGCCGGCCCCGTCGCTGCCTCCCTCGCCTCGGGCGAGACCGACGGCCTCCTTGCGGTGGTGCTCGACCCGGATGCCGGGGCCCGCCTGCCGCACCAGTTCACCGAACATCCAGGTGAGGTACCGGCCGTAGAGCGCCCTGCTCGGGAAGTCGCTCGACGCCAGCGCCGCACACTCGGCGACGTCCGCGGCCTCCGCGACGGTGACGAGGCCCTCGTTCACCCGTCGGCGCCACTCGTCGAAGGACACCGCTACCGGCGACTCGGTGATGTCCGCCGCGGCGGGTCCGACCGGGACCACCGTGGGGTACAGGCATGGCGTGTTCATCAGGAAGAGGCGTGACTGGTCCGTACGCCAGATGTGCCCCGGACCGGGTTCGTGGGGTTCGACGACGTGGATGACGAGCTCTGCGGCGGCCGCGCCGAGCGCATGGTGCCGGGCGATGAGACGCTCCACCACGGAGGTGCCACGAGGTCCGCCGCCGATGACGGCCACCTGCCGTGACTCCTGGTTCTCCACCCGTCAAGACTAACGAACGCGGCACCCCGCCCTGCCCGGGCGGTAGGTGCCTGCGATGGCCGCGCCCTGAACGCCCTGCATAGGATTGCCCCATGACGCACCCGACGGAGACCACCGCGACGACGGACGACCCCTTCCTCTGGCTCGAGGACATCTACGGAGACAGGCAGCTCGAGTGGGTACGCGCGCAGAACGCCCTGACCGAGGACGCCCTCGTGACCCCGGACTTCGAGGACCGCGAACGGGGCATCCTCGAGGTCCTCGACTCGACCGACCGCATCCCTATGGCGGGCAAGCACGGGGACTTCTACTACAACTTCTGGCGTGACGCCGAGCACCGCCAGGGCATCTGGCGCCGGACGACGTGGGACAGCTACGCCTCCGACGACCCCGACTGGGAGCTCCTCCTCGACGTGGACGCCCTCAGTGCAGCCGAGGGAACGGAGTGGGTCTGGGCAGGCGCCCTCTTCCTCCGGCCGGCGAAGGGCGCGCCCCACGCACGGGTGCTCGTCGCGCTCTCCCCCGACGGCGGTGATGCGACCCGGTACCGCGAGTTCGACCTCGGGACCCTGTCCTTCGTGGAGGCCGGCTTCGACATCCCGACGGCGAAGAGCCGCATCAGCTGGGCCGGCGAGGACACGCTGTACGTGGGTACGGACTTCGGCCCCGGGTCCATGACGTCCAGTTCCTACCCGCGGACCGTGCGGACCCTACGGCGCGCCGGCGACCTCGGGTCGGCCGAAGAGTACTTCGCGGTGGACGAGGACCACATGATGGCCCTCGTCCTGCATGATTCCACCCCCGGGTTCGAGAGGGACCTCGCGGTGGACACCATCGACTTCTACACGCGCCGGAGCTATCTGCGACGGGACGACGCCTGGCAGCTGATCGAGGTGCCGGAGGACGCCAGTATCTCGCTGCACCGCGAGTGGCTGATCATCAGGCCCCGCACCGACTGGACGACGGGATCCGCGACCCACGGTGCAGGGTCGCTGCTCGTCATCCCGCTCGAGTCCTTCCTCGCCGGGAACCGCTCCTTCGTGACCGTGTTCGCGCCGGAGGCCTCCACGTCGCTGCAGTCCTGGAGCTGGACCCGCGACTACCTGCTGCTCAACCTGCTGCACGACGTGTCGTCCGAGATCCGCATTCTCGATCCTGCGAAGGACTGGGCGGTCGAACTCCTCGATGCCTGCCCGCCGCTGCACTCGGTCGACGCCTACGCCGTCGACGACGAGGACGACGAGGCGGGCAACGACTACTGGCTCGTCGCCACCGGCTTCCTGACACCGTCGACGCTGTATCGAGGCACGATCGGCGGGGATTCCACCGCGGTGAAATCCTCGCCCTCCTACTTCGACGAGGATCTCTACGCCGTGGAGCAGCACTTCACGGTGTCCAGCGACGGCACGCGCGTGCCGTACTTCCAGATCGCGGCGAAAGGCCTCGCGCTCGACGGCGGGAACCCCACCCTGCTCTCCGGCTACGGCGGCTTCGAACACTCCATGACCCCGGCCTACAGCGGCGTGATCGGCCGCGGATGGCTGGAGCGCACCACGGAGGACGGCCGACGCGGCGTCTACGTCCTGGCGAACATCCGAGGCGGGGGCGAGTACGGGCCCCAGTGGCATCGAGCCGCGCTGCACGCCGACCGGCACCGGGCCTACGAGGACTTCGCGGCGATCGCGGAGGACCTGGTGCGGCGGGGCGTCACCTCGCCGGCACTGCTGGGTTGCACCGGCAGGAGCAACGGGGGGCTGCTCGTCGGCAACATGCTCACCACCTACCCGCACCTGTTCGGTGCGATCTCGTGCGGAGTGCCGCTGCTGGACATGCGCCGCTACACGAAGCTGTCCGCCGGCTTCTCCTGGATCGCCGAATACGGTGACCCCGACAAGCCGGAGGAATGGGAGTACGTGCAGACCTTCTCGCCCTACCACCTCCTGCGCGCGGACGTCGCGTACCCGAAGACCCTCATCTGGACGGCGACGAGCGACGACCGCGTGGGCCCGGTCCAGGCCCGCAAGATGGCGGCGAGGATGAAGGACCTCGGCGTCGAGGACGTCTGGTTCCATGAAGCACTGGAAGGTGGGCATGCCGGCGCAGCCGACAACCGGCAGGCGGCCCGCATGCACGCGATGAGCTTCGAGTTCCTCTGGCGCGCGCTCACCGGCTCGCTCTGACGGCACCCCCCTGCGCGGTCCCACAGGGCGGCCCGCAGCCGTGGTTTTGCTCTTGCCGTCACCTTCTGGGTAACCTTGGGAGGCCAGAGATGGCCGATGGAGACGTGCCAGAGCGGCCGAATGGGCTTCACTGCTAATGAAGTGTGGGCCTAAAGCCTACCGGGGGTTCAAATCCCCCCGTCTCCGCTGAAAGACCCCCGCGACTGCGGGGGTCTTTTTGTTGCCGCAACCCATGGGACCGTGCCGGAACCGACGCCGGGGACCGGGCAGCCCCCGGGACCGTCGTTGGTCCTGGCGGCCGGGCCGGTCAGGCCTTCAGCGCCAGGGCGAACGGCAGCACGCTGGATGCCCCGGCAACGCGCAGCGCCCGCCCTGCCTCGGTCATGGTCCACCGGCTGTCGGCGAAGTCGTCGACGAGCAGCACGGGCCCGGGGTTCGCCGCGAACCAGGCGGCACCCTCGTCGGGAACGGCGAAATGGTCCCAGACCGAGGCCAGGCGGAAGGCGCTGTTGCCCCCGGGCTGTCCCTGCGGGAAGCCGTGCGGTGTGTCCAGCCGCCCGAGGTAGGGGATGCGGCCGACGGTCGCGAGGGCCTGCGCCAGTGACCCGACCAGTTCCGGGCGTCGCCTGGAGGGGATGCTGACCACGGCGACGGGCCGCTCCTCCCACCCCCACTGAGCGAGGACCCGCACGACGGCGTCGACCACGGCAGGGTCCAGCGGAGCGTCGGGGGTGGCATCGGACATCAGCTCACGCAGCCGGTTGCCCCAGCCGAGGTCCGTGAGGCGGGCCAGGGCCCTGCCGGGCAGGCTGACCTCGCCCGGCTTGAGCTTCCCCTTGAGGGGGACGCCCAGCTTGTCCATCCCGCTGGGCCACTGGCCGCGGGACTCGAGTTCCACGCCGACCCTGCTGAGGGCCTGGCTCGCGGAGTCGGCTGCCTCGTGGGCCACCTGGTCCGAGTACCAGGGCCCCGCGCAGTTGTCGCAGCGCCCGCAGGGCGTGGCGGAAGGGTCGTCGAGGGACGCCGACAGGAATTCCATGCGGCAGCCTGTGGTGTTCTCGTAGTCCAGCATCGAGCGCTGCTCCACGATCCGGGCCTCGCTGATGCGTCGGTACCGCTCGGCGTCGTAGGTCCAGGGCACCCCTGTGCTCTCCCACCCGCCGGTGACCTTGCGGACGGCGCCGTCGACGTCGAGCACCTTGAGCAGCAGTTCGAGCGGCGAGCGCTTCAGGTTGACCCGGGTCTCGAGGGCCGGCGTGGACAGCACGACGCCGGGCTCCAGAGCGTCGAGCACCCGGAGGGCTGCATCCTGCGAGGGCATGGAGGCGGTGGCGAAGTACTCCCAGATGTCACGGTCCTCGGCGCCGGGCAGCAGCAGCACGTCGGCGTTCGGCGTCCCGCGCCCGGCCCGCCCCACCTGCTGGTAGTAGGCGACGGGCGAGGACGGTGCACCGAGGTGCACCACGAAGCCGAGGTCCGGTTTGTCGAAGCCCATCCCGAGCGCGCTCGTGGCGACCAGGGCTTTCACCTCGTTGTTCTTCAACGCCGTCTCCGCGGCCTCGCGGTCGGCCGGATCGGTGCGTCCTGTGTAGGCGCGGACGGCGTGCCCGTTCTCACGCAGCAGGCGCGCGGTGTCCTCCGCCGCCGACACCGTCAGGGCGTAGATGATGCCGCTGCCGGGCAGGTCCGACAAATGCGTGAGCAGCCAGGCCAGGCGCGACCGGGGGCTCGGCAGGCGCAGCACACCGAGCCGGAGGGATTTCCGTGCCAGCTCGCCGCGCAGCGTGAAGACATCCGTGCCGCCCGCCCCGAGCTGCTCCTCGACGTCCTCGACCACACGGGAGTTCGCCGTCGCGGTGGTCGCGAGCACCGGGACGCCCTGCGGAAGCCCCAGAATCAGCTCGCGCAGGCGCCGGTAGTCCGGCCGGAAGTCGTGGCCCCAGTCGGAGATGCAGTGCGCCTCGTCGATGACGAGCAGACCGGTACGCCGCATGAGCTCCGGCAGGTACAACTCCCGGAAGGACGGGTTGTTGAGCCGCTCGGGCGAGACGAGCAGGACATCCACCTCATCGGCCTGGAGCTTGGCCGTGATCTCCTGCCACTCGGTCTGATTGGCCGAGTTGATCGCTTCGGCGCGGACGCCGGCCCGTGCCGCCGCAGCCACCTGGTCCCGCATGAGGGCGAGGAGGGGCGAGACGATGAGGGTAGGACCGGCACCCCGCGCGCGGAGCAGCAGGCTCGCCACGAAGTACACGGCGGACTTGCCCCAGCCCGTCCGCTGCACCACCAGTGCCCGCCGCCCACCCTCGACGAGGGCCTCGATGGCCTCGAACTGCCCCTCGTGGAAGTGCGCGTCCGACGACCCGACGAGGGTGTGCAGGATGGCGGTTGCTTGCTCGTTCAACGTGGGTGTCGGCGACATTCCCCCAGTATCCCAGCCGCCTCCGACAGCCACCGTCGGGGGATCACCATGTGCGCAACGGACGGCGTGATGCCACCCGATACACTTCGGAGCGTGACTACAACCTTCGATCTCTCTGCGTCCTTCAAGGCCTACGACGTCCGCGGCATCGTCGGCGAGACCATCACGGTGGACTCGGTGAGGGCTGTCGGAGCGGCCTTCGTGGACTCACTGGGGCTGGCCGGTCAGACGATCCTCGTCGGTGGCGACATGCGCCCCTCCTCCCCCGAATTCTCGAAGGCGTTCTCGGACGGTGCGACCCTGCGCGGGGCCGATGTCCTCCTCCTGGACCTCATCTCGACGGACGAGCTGTACTACGCGAGCGGCACCCTGGACATGGCGGGTGTGACCTTCACCGCCAGCCACAACCCGGCCCAGTACAACGGCATGAAGATGACGCGTCCCGGAGCGGTGCCGGTCTCCTCCGAGACGGGGCTCAAGGACGTCCAGGAGCGGGCCGAGCGCTACCTCGAGGACGGCTCGATTCCCGCTGCGGAGGTCCAGGGCAGGACCAGCGTCCGCGACATCCTGGAGGAGTACTCCCGGTTCCTCCGGACGCAGGTGGATCTCTCGTCGTCGCGCCCGCTCAAGATCGTGGTCGACGCCGGCAACGGCATGGCCGGCCTCACGACGCCCGCAGTCCTCGGCGACCGCATCCTCCCCGCCCTGCCGTTCGAGATCGTCCCGCTCTACTTCGAGCTCGACGGCTCGTTCCCCAACCACCCTGCCAATCCCCTCGAGCCGGAGAACCTCCTCGACCTGCAGGCGGCCGTCGTCGAGCACGGCGCCGATATCGGCATCGCCTTCGACGGCGACGCGGACCGGTGCTTCATCATCGACGAACAGGGCCACCCCGTCTCCCCGAGCGCCATCACCGCGATGGTGGCTCGACGCGAGATCGCCCGTGCCCAGGCCGCCGGCGAGACCGAGCCGGTCGTCATCCACAACCTGATCACCTCCCGGGCGGTGCCGGAACTGATCCTGCACGACGGCGGCCGTCCGGTGCGGACACGCGTTGGCCACTCGTTCATCAAGGCCGTGATGGCGTCGGAAGGGGCCGTCTTCGGCGGGGAGCACTCGGCCCACTACTACTTCCGTGACTTCTGGAATGCCGATACCGGCATGCTGGCCGCCATGCACGTCCTGGCCGCCCTCGGCGAGCAGGACGGCCCGCTGTCCGAGCTCGGCCGCGAGTACGAGCCGTACTTCTCCTCCGGCGAGGTGAACTCGAAGGTGGAGGACGTCCAGGGATCGATCGCCCGGGCCCGCGTGGAGTTCGAGCAGGAGGGCGTGGTGGTCGACGATCTCGACGGCCTCACCTTCACGCCCGGCCACGGCAACTGGTGGTTCAACCTCCGCCCGTCGAACACCGAGCCCTACCTCCGCCTCAACGCGGAGGCCGTGGACCCGCAGACGCTCGACGACCTGGTGCAGCGCGTCCTCGCCGTCATCCGCGCGTAACGGTTCCGCCACCAGGCACCAGGACGGCGAAAGGCCCCTTCCGGTGGAAGGGGCCTTTCGCATCACCAGGGCGGATCAGGCGTTGCTGAAGCGTTCCTTGAGTTCGTCGAGCTGATCCTTGAGCTCGGTCGGCAGGGATTCACCGAAGCGGGCGTACCACTGCTCGATCCCGTCGAGTTCCTCGGCCCATTCGACGGCGTCGACGTGGACGGCGGCCTCGACCTCGGCCGGGGTCATGTCCAGGCCGGTGAGGTCCAGGGCGTCCCCGGTGGGGACGAACCCGATCGGTGTCTCGACGGCGTCGGCCGTGCCTTCGAGCCGCTCGATGACCCATTTGAGGACGCGGGAGTTGTCGCCGAAGCCGGGCCAGGCGAATCCGCCGGAGGCGGTACGGCGGAACCAGTTCACGAGGAAGATCGTGGGCAGCCGGGACTGGTCCGCGCCGGCGCTCAGGGTCAGCCAGTGACGCAGGTAGTCTCCGGCGTCGTAGCCGATGAAGGGCAGCATCGCCATCGGATCGCGGCGCACCCGGCCCACCTGGCCGGCGGCGGCGGCAGTGGTCTCCGAGGACAGGGTGGAGCCCATGAAGATGCCGTTCGCCCAGTTGCGGGACTGCGTCACCAGGGGCACGGTCGTCTTGCGGCGGCCGCCGAAGAGGATCGCGGAGAGTTCCACGCCGTCGGGCCGGTTGAACTCCTCGGCGAGCATGTCGATCTGGTCGATGGGTGTGCAGAACCGGGCGTTCGGGTGGGCCGCGGGGTGGTCCATGTCCGGGGTCCACTCCCGGCCCTGCCAGTCGGTCAGGTGCGCCGGCACCTCCTCGGTCATGCCCTCCCACCACACGCCGCCGTCGTCGGTGAGGGCGACATTCGTGAAGACGGAGTTGCCCTTGGCGATGGCGCGCATCGCGTTGGGGTTGGTGTGCCAGCCGGTGCCGGGGGCCACGCCGAACAGTCCCGCCTCTGGGTTGACGGCGCGCAGCTCGCCTTCCTTGCCGAAGCGCATCCAGGTGATGTCATCGCCCAGGGTCTCCACCTTCCAGCCCTCGATCGTGGGATCGAGCAGCGCGAGGTTCGTCTTCCCGCAGGCCGACGGGAAGGCTGCGGAGAGGTAGTAGGTCTTGTCCTGGGGGGAGGTGAGCTTGAGGATCAGCATGTGCTCGGCCAGCCAGCCCTCGTCGCGGGCCATCACCGAGGCGATGCGCAGGGCGTAGCACTTCTTGCCGAGCAGGGCGTTGCCGCCGTACCCGGAGCCGTAGGACCAGATGGAGCGCTCCTCGGGGAAGTGCACGATCCACTTGTCGTCGTTGCACGGCCACGGCACGTCCGCCTGACCGGGCTCGAGCGGGGCGCCGAGGGAGTGCAGGGCCGGGACGAACCCGGCGCCGAGTTCGGTCATGCGGGCCAGCACCGCCGAGCCGATGGTCGCCATGATGCGCATGGAGGTCACCACGTACGCGCTGTCGGTGATCTCGACACCGAACTTCGGGTCCTCGGCGTCGAGGTGGCCCATCACGAAGGGGATGACGTACATCGTGCGGCCCCGCATGGAACCGGCGAACAGGCCCTTGAGCTTGGCCTTCATCTCGGCCGGGTCCATCCAGTTGTTCGTGAAGCCCGCTTCCCGCTCGTCCTTCGAGCAGATGAACGTCTGCTCCTCCACCCGGGCCACATCCTTGGGATCCGAGAACGCCGCGAAGGAGTTGGGGAAGATCTCGGGATTCAGCCGTACGAACGTCCCGGACTCGACCAGCCCGTCCGTGAGCCGCGTGTTCTCGGCCTCGGAACCATCGACCCATACGACCTCGGCAGGCTGCGTCAGCTCCTGGACCTCCCGCACCCAGGCCAGCAGCCCGGCATGCGTGGTCGGCGCCGAACCGGATCCGACCGCCGGGGCACCGGCCTCGGAACCGGTAGGTGGTGTGTCGACCGCAAGCTCTCGTACGGGATCGCCCATTACTCTTCCCTTCGTTGGGGGGGTGCTCGATGTGTATCGATGCTAGGTGTGGGACATTTCAGGCAAGGGCGTGGGCCGGGAAACAATGGGCACAGCCCCCCGGGTATCCGCGCCACTGCAGGGATGTCGAGCGCTTACGTTGCCTCGCACTGTGACAAAGGTCACGTAGACCGGTCTAGTTATCCTTGCATAGTGCGACTGATTAGGCGTCGCGGCGAATCCACGCTAGAGTTGTCTACGGCCAAACGGCCCGCTCGTAGGACTGGTTCGCACTGCGGATCGACGACCTGCGGATGCGTGCGTAGCTCAACGGATAGAGCATCTGACTACGGATCAGAAGGTTGGGGGTTCGAATCCCTTCGCGCGCACCACGGTTCCCCTGAACCATCGAAAGGCCCCGGCTCCGGTCGGGGCCTTTCTGCGTCGGGTTGCTCCTTCGCCGTGTCGGTGGGAGGCTCGGCCCATGAGTGAAGCCAGAACCATCGATGTCATTGTGATCGGCGCCGGCGCCGTCGGAGAGAACGTGGCAGGTCGCGTGGTCCAGAAGGGCCTCTCGGCGGTGCTCGTCGAGAGCGACCTCGTCGGTGGTGAGTGCTCCTACTGGGCCTGCATGCCGTCCAAGGCCCTTCTCCGCCCGGGCACCGTCCTCCGGGCCGCACGCGGTGTTCCCGGTGCGCGCGAGGCAGTGACGGGGACCCTCGACGCCGGGCAGGTCCTCGACCGCCGCACGTCGTTCACCTCGAACTGGGACGACTCCTCCCAGGAGGAGTGGGTGGCCTCCGCAGGCATCTCCCTGGAGCGGGGCTGGGCGAAACTGTCCGGAGAGCGCGAAGTCGCGATCACCCACGGCGACGGCTCCACGACCACCTACCGGGCCCGGCACGCCGTCGTCCTGGCCACCGGTTCGACGCCGACGATCCCGCCCATCGACGGCCTCGCCGACCTCGACTACTGGACCACCCGGGAGGCGACGTCCGCGAAGGAGGTCCCCGCCAGCCTCGCCGTCCTGGGCGGCGGTGTGGCCGGCGTCGAACTCGCACAGGCCTTCGCGCGGCTCGGCGCGGAGGTCACCGTCATCGCGCGCAGCGGCATCCTCGGCAATTACCCGCCGGAGGCCTCGGGGCTGGTCCTCGACGCCCTGCGCGGCGAGGGACTCACCGTCCTCACGGACACCGCCACCTCGTCGGTGCACAAGGAGGGCGGCCTGTTCGTGCTCGACATCGGCGAGGGCCGGAGCGTCACCGCCGAGAAGCTGCTCGTCTCGACGGGCCGCCATCCGCACACCTCCGGTATCGGGCTCGAGAGCATCGGCCTCGATCCCGAGAAGCTCACGCGGGACGACACCGGGCGCGTGCCCGACGCCGGCGGCTGGCTGTACGCCGTCGGTGACGTGGGGGGCATCGTCCAGTTGACGCACCAGGGCAAGTACGAGGCCCGCATGACGGGCGATGCCATCGCCGCCCGCGCGCAGGGAACACTCGGGGACCACGCGGCGGACTGGAGCCCCTACACCTCGACCGCGGACCGGAGCGCGGTCCCGCAGGTCGTCTTCACCGATCCGGAGATCGCCATGGTCGGACGCACCCTCGAGCAGGCACGGAAGGACGGCGTCAACGCCTCCGAGACGTCGCTCGAGATCGCTGTGGCCGGTTCGTCGCTGCATTCCGACGACTACAGCGGCTGGGCCCAGATCGTCGTCGACGAGGACCGCAAGGTCCTCGTCGGGGTCACGTTCGCGGGGCCGGACGTCTCCGAGATGCTGCATTCGGCGACCATCGCCGTCGTGGGGGAAGTGCCACTGGACCGGTTGTGGCACGCCGTGCCGGCCTATCCGACCGTCAGCGAGGTCTGGCTGCGGCTGCTGGAGAAGTACGGGATGTAGCAGGCGGTCAGCGAAGGCTCGACGCGCGGCGCACCACGAAGTCGGTGACCTCGGCGTCGCGGCCGTCGAGTTCGGACCATTCGCCGTCGTACGACATCACGGTGAGGCCCGCCGTCGGATAGTCGGTGGCGAGGTCCATGACGGCGCGCTCGCTCGACCGGACCGAAGCGAGGCGCATCGCCAGTTCCTGGATGCCCGGATTGTGGGCGATCACCAGGAGGCTCGTGACGGTCGGCGGCACGTGGTTGATCAGGGTGAGGATCTCCGACGGCCGAGCGGCGTAGAGGTCGTCCTCCAGCTTGGGCGTGGGCGCCTTGTCGCCGAGTTCCTTGCACACCCAGGTGCACGTCTGTCGCGTACGCAGGGCGGTGGAGACGAGGATGAAGTCGGGGACCGCGTCGTGGTCGAGCAGCCAGCGACCCACCAGCGGGGCGTCCGCGTGGCCCCTCGAACTGAGCGAGCGCTCGTGGTCGGGTACGCCCTCCTGGAACTCGGCCTTCGCGTGGCGCAGCAGCAGGAGCTTCTTCAGGTGGTGGGAGGCCATGATCCGAAGTCTATGGCCTCCCCATGCCGCGCAGGGGCCTAGATGGAGTACTCGGGAGCGGCCCAGACGACCACTTCGGGGTGGTCGTAGAAGCGGTAGCCCTGCCCCCGCACGGTGCGGACCGTGTTGGCCAGGCGGCCGAGCTTCGAGCGGAGGCGCCGGATATGGACGTCGATGGTGCGTTCGTTCGGCACCTCGTCGGCATTGCGCCAGAGTCCGCTGAGGAGTTCCTCACGGCCCACGGTGCGCGTGGCGTTCTCGACCAGGTAGTTGAGCAGCTCGAACTCCTTGAAGGTCAGGTTCAGCGTCTCGCCGTCGAGGTGCACCTCGCGGCGCGACAGGTCGATGAGGACACCGGTGGGGCGGGCGGGCTGGGCCTGCGACGGTGCCGCTGGGGCATCGGAGCGGGGGCGGCGGGCGACCGTCGGGTCACCGAGTGCCGCTCGCACGACGTCGATGTCCGAGCCCGGGGCGTCTGCCGGAGCCAGGGCCACCGCCGCGTGGCTCTCGGCCGTCGGTACCAGGGACCGCACGTAGGACCGGACATCCTGCGCCAGCTTGGCGAACGTGGTGCCCGCGGCCGCTGCGGTGGCCTCGTCGAGCGCGACGTAGAGCACGAAACCCCGCGCCGTGGTATCACCCGTGACCACCTGCGGTCCGGGAACACCGTTCGGCGCGACCACGGGGATCGGAGCGCTCAGCGGCTGGGCGGCGTCCCCGCCGGGAACCGCCTGGAGGCGCGATTGGGGGTGGGCGACCTGCGGCGTGTGGGCACTGAAGGCGGGAGCGAACTGCTGGCGTGCCTGCCGGTTCTGCGGGGAGCGGAGGGAGATATGGACGTAGCCCGGATTTACTGACATGAAAACAACCTCGTGAAGTGTGCCGTCATCGCGGCTCGAATGCGGGATGTGCCCGGTCGGGATGAAGAAGGATGCCCGCCGTTGGGCTTGAAGTGCGTGAAGAGGGTCTGGGTATGACCGTTACGCGTGCATTCGATAACAGCGGAGGTCCACTCGGGACATGGCGTCCGAGGAGGGGACTGCCGCTGCAGATGCGGGTGAGTTGGTGTTCACGTTTCGAATTATTGCATGTAACAATCGCCTACGCGCAAGTAACAATGCCCCAATGTCCAGCATGCGAGCACTCTGTGTGGCGGGACGGGTGATGCGCGCGAGAGCGCGCCATGGCGCCGACACGGCGATTCCTCCGGTCCTCTGCGCCTCCTGCCGCCTTCCGCCCATACAGCGAATGCGGTCCGAACGCACGTCGGAACCCGAACAAGCGGACGGCGGAGGGCCCGGGCACCCTCAGGGGCCCTGCCGGCATCTTCCGGCCGAGGGCCGCGCAACGCCTAGGAGGAGACGCGTTCCTGGCGCTTGCGACCGGCACGGGCGGCGAGGAACAGCAACGATCCGACCACCGCGTAACCGATGGCACCGAGCCAGACGACGCCTGTCTGCTGGGTCAGCAGGGCGATGCTGGCGATCATCGCGAGGATCGGCACGACCCGCGGCACCGAGAAGTGCGGGTGGTCGACCTTGTCCTTCTTGAGGACGAGCACGCTCACGTTGGCCGACAGGAACACCAGGAGCAACAGCAGCACGGTGGTCTCGGCCAGCGTCCCGACATCGCCCACGAGTGACAGCACGATGGTCAGACCGGCGACGACGACGATCGACACCCACGGTGTGCGGCGCTCGGGCAACACGCGGGCGAACGCTCGCGGCAGGAGCTCGGCCTCCGCGAGGCCGTATCCGACCCGGCTCGCCATCACCATGAACAGCAGCGCACCGTTGGCGATGGCCACGAGCGCGATGAGACTGAACAGCCAGGGCGGGATACCGACGCCGCTGGCCGTCACGACGGCGAGCAGCGGTCCGGTGGACTCCGCGAGTTCGGCCGGGGGCAGGACGATGACCGCGCCGAGTGCGATGAGGAGATAGACGACCGCGGCGGTCCCGATGGCGCCGAAGAGGGCTCGGGGGTAGGCCCTCGACGGGTTGCGCACCTCCTCGGCCATGTTGGCGGCGGCCTCGAAGCCGAGGAAGGAGAAGAAGGCGATGACGGAGGCCGCGAAGGCGCCCTGCAGGGGAGGCACGTCCGGCGCGAACTCGAGGAGCCGGGCGGGCTCACCGTTCCCGCTACCGAGGACGACGGCGGCGATAACGATCACGAGTACCAGGCCGGTCACCTCGATGACGGACGCGATGAGGTTCGCGGCGAGGGACTCCCGGACGCCGCGCAGGTTGATCAGCGTGAGCAGGATGATGAAGACCACGGCGGTCGGAGCAGCGGGCACGTCGATGAGCGCAGTCAGGTAGTCGCCGGCGAAGGCGTTCGCCAGGGCAGCGGCCGTAGTGATGCCCGAGGCCATCATGAGGAACCCGACGAGGAACGAGAGGTAGGGGATGTTGAAAGCGCGCTCGACGTACCGAGCCGCACCTCCGGCGTGCGGATACTTGGTGATGAGCTCCGCATAGGTCCCCGCGGTGAGGAGCGCCAGGACCAGTGCGATGAGCAGCGGGAGCCAGATCACGCCCCCGACGTCGTCGGCCATGGTGCCGACGAGGGTGTAGATGCCGGCTCCGAGGGTGTCGCCGACGATGAACGCGAACAGCAGCGGCGTGCCGATCGCCCGCTTCAGGCCGCCCACGGTACCGGGCTCGGTCGCGCTGATGTCCTTGGTCATCGCCCTATTCGACTCCGTCGCCCGCGCCGGCGCAAC
Organism: Arthrobacter sp. MN05-02; assembly: GCA_004001285.1. Taxonomy (NCBI): domain Bacteria; kingdom Bacillati; phylum Actinomycetota; class Actinomycetes; order Micrococcales; family Micrococcaceae; genus Arthrobacter; species Arthrobacter sp. MN05-02. The sequence goes on along the minus strand of AP018697.1, from coordinate 467,927 downwards.
CCTTCCGCGATCTTCCGACGGAAGTTGTCCGTTCCCTTCCGGACCGGACCAGCCGGAAGGGAAAGGTCGTGTATCTAGCCGACGACGCCGTAGAGGCGGTCTCCCGCGTCACCGAGGCCCGGCACGATGTACGACTTCTCGTTGAGCTTCTCGTCGATCGAGGCCAGCACGATGGTGACGTTGCGGCCGTCCAGCTCCTCCTGGAGGGTCGCGAGGCCCTCGGGAGCGGCGAGCAAGCAGATGCAGGTGATGTCCGCTGCGCCCCGCGCGAAGAGGAACTTGATGGCCTCACGGAGCGTGCCTCCGGTCGCGAGCATGGGGTCGAGGACGAAGACCTGGCGCCCGGTGAGATCGTCCGGCAGTCGCTCGGCGTACGTGATGGCCTCGAGGGTCTCCTCGTTGCGGGCCATCCCGAGGAAGCCGACCTCTGCCGTCGGCACGAGGCGCGTCATGCCTTCGAGCATTCCGAGACCGGCACGCAGGATGGGGACGACGAGCGGCGTGGGCTTCACCAGGCCCGTTCCCTCCGTCCTCGTGACGGGTGTCTCGATGGACACGGTCTCGACGCGGACGTCGCGTGTGGCTTCGTAGGCCAGCAGGGTGACGAGCTCCTCGGTGAGGAGGCGGAACACCGGCGACGACGTGTCCTTGTCCCGGAGAACCGTGAGTTTGTGGGCTACCAGGGGGTGGTCGACTACCAGTACGCGCATGCGTCAAAAGTACCATTGAGCCCATGAACCCCTCCCCCCGAGCCATGGATGCCGAGCATCGGGCGTGGATGGGGCTCGCGCTGGACGCGGCCCTGCGGACGCATGCGAGCTCGGACGTCCCGATCGGCGCCGTCGTCGTCGGTCCTGACGGTGTCGTGCTGGGCACCGGGTGGAACCAGCGCGAAGAATTCGGCGACCCGACGGCACACGCCGAAGTACAGGCAATCCGCGCAGCCGCTGCGCAGCTCGGCGCCTGGCGGCTCGAGGGCTGCACGCTGGTGGTCACCCTCGAGCCATGCGCGATGTGCGCCGGGGCATCCGTCCTGGCCCGCATCCCGCGCGTCGTGTTCGGGGCGTGGGACGAGAAGGCGGGCGCCTCGGGATCGGTGTTCGACGTACTTCGCGAGCGCCGCCTCAACCATTGGACCGAGGTGTACCCGGGAGTCCGCGAGGACGAGTGCGCGCGGCTGCTGAGGGAGTTCTTCGTCACTCAGCGGGCCCCCCGGACGAATAGTGCGTAGGCTTAGTAAATACGCAGCAGACCTCACGAAGGAGCAGACGTGGCAGACCAGCAGGACGGTTTGAAGGAAGTGCAGGACATCCTCGGCAAGGCCGACATCGCCAACCTCACGACGGTGAGTCTGGACGGCAAGCTCGTCAGCAGGCCACTGGCCCTGCAGGCCAGGGACTTCGACGGCGATCTCTGGTTCTTCACCGAGGATCCGTCCCCGAAGGCGGACGAGATCCGCGCGAACCCGCAGGTCAACGTCACCGCGAACACGGGCAAGGGCTACGTGTCCATCGCCGGCACGGCGACCCTCACCAAGGACCAGGCCAAGATCGACGAGCTGTGGGGTTCCTCGGTGTCCGCGTGGTTCGAGAACGGCCGTGACGATCCCGCCGTCGCCCTCATCCACGTCGACGCCGACACCGCCGAGTACTGGTCAATGGATGCGCCGCGCGTCGTCTCGGCCGTGAAGATGGTCAAGGGCCTGGTGACGGGCAGCAAGCCGGACTCCGGCAAGAACGAGGTCATCGAGCTGCCCTAGCGCCTCCTTCCAGCGAGCCGCTGCTCTCCGGTTTGGGTCTGACGCCTTCAACCCGGTAAAGTAGCGGCGTTGGTGACGTGTCCGAGCGGCCGAAGGTGCAACACTCGAAATGTTGTTTGGTGTAAAAGCCAACGTGGGTTCAAATCCCACCGTCACCGCCAACCGAGAAGGCCCCGGTTCCCCTCTAGAAGTGGGAACCGGGGCCTTTCGCTTCGCCCTTGGGGAGGGGCCCGCGGAGCGGACGCCGCGGATGCCCCGGCGAGACCGTCCGAGCTCAGTCCTCGTCGCCGGCCGCGGCAGCCTTGACCGCATCCTTCTCGGCGCGCAGGGCCTCCGACTCGTGCTGTTCCTCGGCTTTCTCCTGGCGGATGACCACCGCGAAGAGCTTCTCCATCTCCTTGGCGACACCCGCTGCCGACGCAGGGTTCTGGCCGGTCACGAGCCGGTCGTCGACCACGACCTTCTCCTCGAAGACGTCGGCGAAGACGTGGGTCGCGCCCTGTTCCTCGAGCCGGTCGGCCAGGAAGAAGGGGATGACCTTGTCCTTGCCCGCGGCGACCTCCTCGTCATTGGTGAAGGCGGCCACCGTGCGGCCCTCGACAAGGCGGAACCCGTTGTCCAGTTCCACGTTCACCAGTCCGGCAGGCCCGTGGCAGACCGCGCCGACCAGGCCGCCCCCGTCGTAGACACCGGCCACGAGCTTCTGCAGGCCCTCGCTGTCCGGGAAATCCCACATGGTGCCGTGCCCGCCCACGAGGTAGACGGCGTCGTACTGGGCGGGGTCGACGACGTCGACGCGGGCCGTGTTGTAGAGGCCGGCGCGCGTGGTCTCGTCCTCCGTGAAGGCGACCTGCACGGGATCGGAGGTGTCCACCTCGTCGCGCGGGGGTTGCCCGCCCTGGATCGATGCGAAGTCGACGAAGTGCCCGGAGTCCTTGAAGACCTTCCAGGGATGTGCGGCCTCGGCCACGTTGTAGCCGGTCTTCTCCCCCGTGTCGCCGATCTCGGAAACGCTGGTCAGAACCATGAGGATCTTCTTCATGGGGTGCTCCTTTCGTCAGCTCCCCACCCTACGCCCGGGTATCGGCACTCGGCCGGTCCTCCGAGCGTCACCTGGAAGGGCCCGGCGCCGGGCCAGGCACGAGTGGGTCGGAAGGCGAGTGCCCTCGGCCTGATTGTCCGTCTCCCGAGCCGGTACTTCTCATAGCGACTGTTTCAGGCCACCATGCCGCCCCGGAAGGTCAGCTGCCTGCCGCCTCCGGGGTTCGATGCACGACCCATCGGGAACATCTCTGACGAGAGTGGGTGTGGAGGGGGATCGAAAAGGCCTCCCGCACCACCGCGGGTCGAGTTGCGGTTGACCTTCGCGGCAGCCCGGCTCGGGTGGACAGGTTCGACGCGGCGTTTGCCACCGTCACACGATAGGAGACCTCACTCCTCGGACACGACGATAGCGGTTCCGTACTCTACCCAGTCCTTCTTTCGGCCCTCCTCGAAAAGACGATCGGCCGTCCGCTGACACTCCTGCAAGTCATTCCAGGGACCGTGGGGCCCCACTCCGACCGCGTCCGCCAAGTGAGTCGCATCGACGACACGGGACGCTCCAGGATGAGCAAGCACTTCGTACGTGTACTCACCCTTCGCAAACAGACCCTTGCGGACGGGAACAGCTGTCAGACGCAGGTACTTGTTTCCCTCGATGAACACTCCATCTCCTACTGACTCAGATCCCATTCCGGCTGTGGATCTCGACTGTATCCGGGGTGTCCCGCCACTCGCGCCTGTTCCATGTCGTAAGAGCTGCCTGATGGTAAGGCGCCGGGACCGCGAGGATTCAGCGCGGGACTGGGAGCCCCGACGTCGACGATGTTGTTGCCTTGCAACATCTGGTAGTCGATCCATTTTTCGTTCGCCCACAGGTGTATGCCGTCGTGCATGGGTTCGGGCGGCCTTCGCTGGCGAGGACGAGGTGCGGTTCTCCGACGGCGGCGGCGGGGCGCTCGCCGTCGACAGCTCGTCGCTCACCGTCACCGCCCTGCAGATCACGCCGGAGTGCACGGTGCGCGCCACCGTCGGGAACTTCACCGAACTGCAGTCCCGGGCTTCGGGATCAACGTCCCGCGAGGACGCGAACGGCTGAACCCGGCCCCGGTGCTCCCGTCCGGCTCAGCGCCGGACGGGATTCCCGATCCCCGCCGTCAGGCGTCGTCGTGCCTCCTCCGGAGGGATGTACTCCCCGACGGTCGGATACGCCCCGAGCGTGGCCACCGAGGTGACGATCGTGTGCGGATAGACGTGCACGAGATTGAAGGCCTGCGCCCCGTCCCGGCCGCGGATCCCGCCCACGGGGACGTTGAGGTCCTGCGTGTAGCAGGTCGACGACGCGACCGACACGGGGATCCCGGCGAAGAGCGACGACGACGGGAAGTGCACGTGCCCGGCCAGGATCAGCCGGATGTCCTTCCCCGCCACGACCTCCGCCAGCCGGTCCTGCCGGCGCAGCTCGGTCAGCACGGCGAGGTCCTGCACCATGGGGATCGGCGGGTGATGGAGGGCCAGGATGCTGCCCTCGGGCGCGGGCCGTGACAGCTCGGCCTCGAGCCACGCGAGCTGCCCGTCGTCGAGCTCCCCGTGATGGTGCCCGGGCACCGACGTGTCGAGCGTGATGACGCGCAGGCCGCCCAGGCGGTGGCTGCGGTACAGCGGAGTCTCCTCCGGCGGCTCCCCGAGCAGCGCCGAGCGCAGGGCCGACCGCTTGTCGTGGTTGCCCATGAGCCAGATCACCGGAGCGTCCAGCTGCTGCGCGAAGGGTTCGACGACGTCACGCAGTGCCCCGTAGGCCTCGGTGTCGCCCTTGTCGGTGAGGTCGCCCGTGAAGACGAGCGCGTCCGGCCGGACGCCGGACCGCAGGATCTCCGCGAGGAGCTGGGCGAGCCGTCCGCGTCCGTCAACCCCGCCGTAGAGCAGGCCGTCGGCCACGAAGTGGGTGTCGCTGAAGTGGAGGAGGAGGTGGTCGGCGGGGGGATGCTCCCGGGAGAGGTGCGCATCCCCCCGCCTGCTGGGAGTCGGCATGGGCGCTAGGCGGTCGCCTCGGCCGTGGCGCGCTCCGGCGTCGACCGCTCCTGGTCGAAGACCAGCTTGTCCATCAGCTCGGCGATTCTGCTCCAGTCGTGGCGCTTGAGCAGCCGGCGCAGTTCCGGCGACGGCGTCTCACCGGCCCGGCCGCGCAGCGCCTCGCAGGCCGCGGCGAAACCCTCGGCGTCGTCCTGCAGGTCGACGACGCCGGGGAAGTCCGCGACGACGTCGGCCACGCGGGTGGAAACCACCGGCAGCCGGGACGCCAGGTACTCGAGCGTCTTGGTGGGGCTGATCGACTTCGTCGCCTCGTTGAGGGCGAAGGGCATCAGGGCGACGTCGAACTGCGCCATGTGGCCCGGCAGGTCCTCGTACGCCTGCTGGCCGAGGTAGGTGATGTTCGGCGCCTGCGGCAGGTCCGACTCCTCGATCTTGCAGATGGGTCCGACCATGCGGATCTCCCACTCGGGCAGGCGCTCCGCGAGGCCCGCGACGAGCTCGAGGTCGAGTCGCTCGTCGAGCACACCGACGTAGCCTGCCACGGGCTTGCTGCGGTCGGGGTCGGCCTTCCGGGCGGCAGCAGCATAGTGGTCCACGGACACACCACTCGGGACGAGGTGGGCGTCCTCCCGGCCCTGCTTCACCACGGAGCGGTGGAGCGAGCGCCCGCCCGCGAAGACGACGTCGGCCCGGCGCAGCGCCTGGCGCTGGCGCACGATCAGCTCGGGAGCCGCGTTCTTGAACGCGGCGAGGTCGTCCATGACGTCGTACACGAGCGTGGTCGGCTCGAGGGCGAGGGCCGCCTCCAGGGCCAGCGGCGTGTAGATCCACACGACGCGGTCACCCGACGGGCGACCGACGAGTTCGGGCAGCTGCGCGATGTAGTCCGGCATGACCTCGTCGAAGAAACCGACGTGGCGGCCCTGCTCCGGGATCTCCAGCCAGACACGCGTCAGGCCGTCCGCCTCGGCGGTGCCCAGGCGGTTCTCCGTCACCCCGCCCTGCGGCGTGAGGGGTTCCTCGACGAACCAGGTCTTCCGTCCGGGTGCCCTGTTGAGGCGCGAGACGAGCTGTTGAGGCCGCTGCCAGACCCAATCCCACCGCAGGTGCGACAAAACTATGAGTTCACTTTGCATCGACGATCCTCAATTCCATTCGGGTGGTTGTACGGGGAAGACGCGAACCGAGATCGGTTCCGGGAGGCGGTTGCCAGTCCCAGTGGGCCATCTGGGGTCGATAGCCCTGCAGCCACGTGGCCACGGGTTCAGCGAGCAGGTAGGCGGGGAGGTCGGCCGAGCGGGCTCCGCCGGCGGCGAGCGCGTACGACGTCGACATCACCGACGAGCGCCGCTCGAGGTCCTCGTCGAGCCAGTACACGCCGACGGGATCCACATGGCCCTCGCAGCGGAAGAGCAGTGAGTTCCAGTCGGTGGAGTCGACGACGGGGGAACCAGCAGACGCCGTCCATGGTGACGCCGCGGGCGGAGGCCTCCTCGCACTGCTCGAGCACGTACTTCAGCCAGGTGGCGCGGTCCGAGGTGGCGCCGCGTACGTTGGTCTCGGTGAGCATGCACGGCAACCCGTAGCGCTCCCAGTACTGCTGGACCTGGTCGGCCAGCGGCAGCGGGGTGGGCGTAGGGGCGGCACCGCCCGCCTCCGAGAAGTTCCACTGGCAGTGCGCGTAGTAGTCCAGCCCGAGCACGTCGATGGTTCCCGCCGGAAGGGTGAGCAGGCGCTCGCCGCCCGCGGGGGCGAGGTCCCGTCCGAGCTGGCTGTCGACGTCGTACCCCCTGCCCAGGAAGGCATCGATGGCGAGGAAGCGGCGGTCGTTGGCCATGTCAGCGTACCGCTGCCCCGATTCGTCGGAGCCCGTGTGGAACTCGCAGGTATCCACCCAGACGTGCCGGGCACCCGGGAGCAGCTCGCGGTAGAGGCGGCTCGCCTCGGCGACCGCCGGCAGCACGTTGACGAGCAGGTCGACGAAGCTCTCGAGCCCCGAGTGGTACGGCGGCCAGATGGCCTCGTGCCCGCAGAGGAACAGCGTGGAGAACGGTTCGTTGAAGAGCGTGTACTCCTGCACCCAGGGGGTAGCGGCGGGCGAACGCCTCCACGTACCGGAGGTAGGTCGGGCCGAAGCGGGCGTCGGCGAAGCCGTCGGTCAGCCACGCCGGGTAGCTCGTGTGGTGCACCAGGTCCACGATGGGGCTGAAGCCGTGCTCCTTGAGGTGGTGCATCACCTCGTCGGTGGAGGACCAGTCGTAGCTGCCCTCGGTCTCCTCGATGCGGTGCCACCGGATGGGGTAGCGCAACCTCGTGATGCCGGATCTGGACAGCAGGGCGAGGTCCTCGCGCCACCGGACGTCGTGCTCCGTGGTCTCGAAGATGTCCCGGTCGTGCGCGGGCATGAAGGTGCTCTCGAAGCCGCCGATGATCTCCAGCGGCGGTCCCTGCCGGGTCATGGTGCCTCCCCTGCGCTGCGCCGTGCGCCCAGCTCCTCGTATACGACGTCGAGCAGCTCTGCCGCCCTCAGGTTGAGCCGCCGTGACTCGTCGAGGTCCGCGTCGAGCCGGACCACCTCGGCTCTCAGCTGATCCACCTCGGCCCGGAGCGCGCCGAGCTGCTCCGCGAGACCCCCCGGTTCCTCACGTCGCACCGCCATGTCCTCTGCCGTCGTCTCTGTCATGTCATCTCCCTTCTCACGAGCACGCGCCGGACCGTCGCCGCGCCTGCTCCGTCGTCGTCCTGCTCCTCGGCACTCAGCGAGTACCGCCGCAGCTGGTCCTGGAACCTCGTCCGGTCGACGGGCCGGTACTCCGACCAGCTCGCGGACCCCTCCGTGCCGCCCACTCCCACCTCGAGGAACGCCCGGCTCCCGGGTGACGTCAGCAGGTGCTTGATCAGCATCAGCGTGGTGTCCCAGCCGAGCGGGCTGAGTGCGTTGAACAGGTGGTTGGCATGCACGTGGACCGGCCCGCCGAGCTCGGCGCACCGCTTCCGCAGGTGCAGCGCGGAGCGGGCCATCGTCAGGTTGGCACGCTCGAACCGGACCGCGCCGTCGTGCCCGAGGTTCTCCTGCGCCCAGGCGAGCGCCGGGCGGCTGTAGTCGACGGCGAGGACCCGGTGGCCGTGGTCCGCCAGATAGCGGGCGTCAGCGCCGAGTCCGCATCCGAGGTCCAGCACGGTGGAGGACGGCGGCAGCCGATCCGCGGCGGCGACGGCGAGGCCCGACGGTGCCAGCGACGGTCCGCCCTCGATCTCGGCGCGGTGGTGGTCCTCCCAGTTCTCGCGGTCGACGTCGAAGTGGTTGAGCCACCAGTAGTACCGGCGGAACGCGGCGGGCGGGGTGATGAAGCTGAACGTCGGATCGGGCACCTCCCAGGACGGTCCGTAGATCGCGGCGAGCAGTTGCGCCGGCTCGGCGGGCCCGGGCAGCAGCCGCCCGTTCACGGGCAGGAGCTTCAGCGGGTGGATCGTGACGGTCTCGGCGGGCTCCCGCGCGTGGAACGTGCCGTAGAACCAGCCGTTGCACTCGAAGTACGTGAAGATGTCGAGGTAGAAGCGGTCCGTGACGGTTCCGCCGGGGAACATCAGCTGCAGGTGGCCGCTCGAGTGCCGCACCACCTCGTAGCCCTGCTCCAGGAGCATCCGCTCGATGCGGAAGCTCTCCAGCACGACGTCGGACGGGTTGGTGTGCGCGCTGAGGTAGGCGAGGTCGGCGTCGTCGTCGTGCGCCATGATGCGGCCGTTGCGGACGGGGCCGAGCAGCGTGCCGCCCGTGACGAACAGTTCGATGCCGAGCGTCCGGCGGAGCACCTGGATGAGGTGTTCCGCCTCGTCGAGGACCTGCTCGATCAGGGCCGCGTCACGGCCCTCGAAGGACCGGGCGATACGTCCCCACTTGTTGACGACCTGCGGGATGCCCGTGCCGGGTTCGTTCAGCTCGAACTCGGACGCTGCGTCGTCGAACGCCACCGTGGCCGCGGCGACCTCGATGCCCGCGTGCTCCACGGCGAGGCGGGCGCCGCCCGTGAGGCGCTCGGACAGGGACGGCGGCCAGGGGATGGTGAGTTCGCCGCCGCCGCCCGGCGCCGGTGCGCGCACGGTCCAGATCCGCCGTCCACCCAGCAGGACGGACAGGGGATCACCCGAAGGAATGCGGGCGCCGGTGATCACCAGCCGATCGGTGTCGGCTGTCAGGGCGGCCGCCCTCACCGGACACTTTCGAACTGGGCGGGCAGCGGATCGACCTGCGGCAGGCGGACATCGAACACCTGCCCCGTGATGTCGGAGGCGAGCACCTGGGCGCTGACGCGCGCGACGTCGGCCGCCTGCACGAGGGTGTGTTCGTCCTCGTGGCCGAACGCCTTCTCACGCATCGGGGTGGCCGTGCGGCTGGGGCTGATGCAGTTGACCCGGATGGAGTCCGGGCCCCACTCGTCCGCGAGCGCCTGCGTCAGGTTGACGAGGGCGGCCTTCGTGGCCGAGTACACCGTGTACTTGGCGCGGCCGCGCGTGTAGGAGCTCGACGAGAACAGCAGCAACGAACCGCCGGACTTGGCGAGGTAGGAGTGGGCCTCCTGGGCGACGACGAACGCGGCCATGAGGTTGACACCGACGTCGTGCTGGAGCTGTTCGTCGGACAGGTCCACGAGGTCGCCGATCGTGAGGACGCCGGCGGTGAGGACCACGTGGTCGATGCGCCCGTACTGCGCGGCGGCGTCCGCCAGGGCACGCGAGACCGAGGTGCGGTCCTCCACGAACGTGCCGCTGCCGGTCCTGCTGTGACAGACCACGTGCGCGCCCTCGTCCCGCAACTGGCGGCCGAGTTCGCTGCCGATGCCCGAACTGCCGCCGAACACGACGACGACGGCGTTCCGCAGCGACGCGGCGGGGAGCGGCACGGGGTCCACGTGCTGGTGCTTGAGCTGGAACAGCTTGTCGGCCAGGTGGATGTCGATGGGGTGGGTGATCTTGATGTTGGCCTCGTGGCCCGGCACCACGATGATCGGGACGTCCGGGCAGTACTTCAGGACGACGGAGCAGTCGTCCGTCGCGGCGAAGGCCGGATCCTCGTGGGCCCGGCCGTAGGCCTCCATGAGGGTGTCCCACCGGAACGCCTGGGGAGTCTGCCCGCGTCGGAGGGACGCACGCGGCGGCACCGCGCGGATGATGTCGTGCTCGTCCACCTCGATGATGGTGTCCGCGGAGGGGATCCCGGTGTCCACGGCGTCATAGGTGTCCAGGGCGTCGACGCAGGCACGGATGATGGACGGGTCGACGAGGGGGCGGACGGCGTCGTGGAAGACCACCTTCGAGCCCGGGGTCGCGATCTCCCGCAACGCCAGGTACGAGGTCTCATTGCGGTCGCGCCCGCCGGGCAGCAGGCCGGAGAGCTTCGGGAAGCGCTCCTTCGTCACGAGTTTCTCCGCCCGGTCCATGGATCCCGGGTCCATCATGACGATGACCTCGTCGATGAACGGGCACTGCTGGAAGATATCGACCGTGTGCTCGAGGCTCGTACGGCCCGCCACGGGCACCAGCTGCTTCGGGATCTCGAGGCCCATGCGCGTACCGATACCGCCCGCGAGGACCACTCCGACCGTTCGTCGTCGGGAGCGCGCCTCGTTGCCCGCTGTGCTTGGTGCGTCCATTCCGCCGGTGATGGTCGACATTGCCGCCCCCTTCGTTCACTTCGTGGTCCTCACAGAATTTAGTAAGCGTACTTACGGCGCCTGTCACCGGTCAGTAAAATTTCCGCGTATGAATGTCTTGTGCAAGCGCTTGTCCTTTGCCTAGCGTTCGCCCGCGGTTCATCTCGGGGCCGCCGCGGGCCGGAGCCCTTCCCCTGGAGATAGCCTGAGGACATGGGAATCCGGGTGCTCGCAGTGGGCCGCAAGCACGAGAGCTGGGTGTCCGAGGGCATCGAGCGGTACGTGAAACGCCTCAAGAAACCGTTCGACCTGTCGTGGCAGCTGATCGCCCACTCGGCGAGGGAGCACGACGCCGCGCGCCGGGAGGAGTCCGAGCGGCTCCTCGCCAGGCTCGGAGACGACTACGTGGTGCTGCTCGACGAGCGCGGCAAGGCCATCGATTCCCCCACGCTCTCGCGGACCCTCCTGCGCCCGCTCGAGTCCTCCCGCAACGTCACCGTGATCATCGGGGGCGCGTACGGCGTCGATGATCACGTGCACCGGCGCGCCGACTTCATCTGGTCCCTGTCCCCGCTGGTGTTCCCGCACCAGCTCGTCCGCCTCATCCTCGCGGAGCAGGTGTACCGGGCCCAGGAGATCGCCGGCGGCCGGTCCTATCACCACGAATAGGCGTGTAACGATCCCGCCACACCATGCGCCGCCTGCCGGACACCCCGATTCCCGGACGTAGGGTGAGGGCATGACTAGTCTGCTGGGGAGCAAGCGTTGGATGTCGGCCGTCACGGCCGTGGGGATGATCGCCGTCGTGAGCGGCTGCGCGTCGTCGGGAGCGGAGGACGCCGGGGTGACGGCGACCTCGTCACCGTCGGCCTCGTCGTCGGCGGCCTCGTCGGCCTCGTCGTCGCCGTCGGCCACGCCGGAATCGTCACCGGAATCGACCACCCCGGCGACCTCGGCTCCGACGGCCGCGACGGAGAGCGCGACGCCGTCGCCGTCGCCGAGTGCGTCCGAGTCGACACCGGCAGCCGCCGGCGGCTGCACGGCGGCGCAACTCAGCGGCGCCGTCGAGGACCAGGTCGGCGGGGCCGCGGCCGGCAGTGTCTACCGGACGATCGTGCTGACCAACACATCCGACCAGGAGTGCGTCGTCGAGGGGTTCCCCGGCGTATCCTTCGTCGATGCGTCCGGTACCCAGATCGGCGCTGCCGCGGATCGCGACGGCTCGGCCACGACCCCTGTGGTCCTGGCTCCCGGGGCATCCGCGACGGCCACGCTGCAGCAGACCAACGCCCAGAACTACGGCGACGGGTGCGGCATCACGCCGGCGGCCGGAGTCCGCGTCTACCCGCCCGGCGCCACCGACTCGCTGGTCCTGTCGCAGGAGATCCCGGCATGTTCGGCGTCGTCGATCGTCCTGATGACCGTCGGGACGCTGCAGCCCGCCACCTAGCCGCGCGGACCGCCCGGTACTGCCCGGATGGCTTGCGTGGCTCGTGCGGCCCGAGCTGCCGTAGCCGCCACGCCGCGAGGACCAGGAGCGCCGCGGTGGCCAGCGCGAGTCCCAGCGTCAGCCACGGCAGCGCCGCCGCGATGGCCACGGCGCCGAGGACGGCCGCGGTCCCGCCCGCGGTGACCATGACACGGGCCTGTTCCAGCTGCCCGTACACGGCGAGGCCGACCCCGAGCACCACCCAGGCGCCGAGTCCGTGGAAGGCCTCCACGGCGCCGCCGACGAGTGCGCCCAGTTCGACGGCGACGCCGAGCACCAGGTAGGCACCCGGCGGAGCGGAAAGGGCCGGAGGGTGGGAGACGAGCCAGGGAGCAGCCACCAGGATCAGCACCAGTGTGCTCACCACGAAATAGGCCGCGGTCCGCCGCGTGTCGCCGTCGGCCACGAGCGCCGCCGCGGCTCCGCCGAGGAAGAGCGCCCCGATCCCTGCGACGGGGACCCAGTTGTTGGCCGCGTTCCCGCGGGGCGCGGCAGGCTGGGCCTCCCCGGTCCGGGCTCCCATGCATCGCCTCCCCATCGGTCGTTCCGTACGCCGTCCTACGCAACGTACTCCCTCTTCCCCGGCCTGTCGCAGGACGCGGGCCGGTGCGGCGAGCACCGGACGGAGTGTCGGTGCGCTGGGGCAGAATGAAGAAGTGACGCAGGTACTGACGAGGTTCACCGCCGCAACCCACGAGTGGTTCGCGGGAGCCTTCGCCGAGCCCACTCCGGCCCAGGAGGGCGCCTGGTCCGCGATCTCCGCCGGGTCGAACGCCCTCGTCGTCGCGCCCACCGGATCCGGGAAGACCCTCGCCGCCTTCCTCTGGGCGCTGGACCGGCTGATCGCCTCCGGCGAGGGCAGCGGCGATCCCGACGTCCCCGAGCCCGCGGCGAAGGGCGGCAGGGCAGCCCCGAAGAAGCCGAAGCGCAGCACCCGGGTGCTCTACATCTCGCCACTGAAGGCCCTCGGCGTCGATGTCGAGCGGAACCTGCGGGCGCCCCTGATCGGCATCACGCAGACGGCGAAGCGTCTCGGCCTGCCCGCGCCGAGCATCACCGTGGGCGTCCGCTCGGGCGACACACCACAGGCCGAACGCCGCGCGATGCTCACGCGCCCCCCGGACATCCTCATCACCACGCCCGAATCGCTGTTCCTCATGCTGACCTCGAAGGCGCGCGAGACGCTGATGGAGGTGGACACCGTCATCATCGACGAGGTGCACGCCGTCGCGGGCACCAAGCGCGGTGCGCACCTCGCGGTGTCGCTGGCCCGCCTCGACGCCCTCCTGGACCGGCCCGTGCAGCGCATCGGTCTGTCCGCCACGGTCGAACCGAAGGAGACGGTGGCCCGGTTCCTCTCCGGCAACGCGCCGGTGGAGATCGTGGCCCCTCCGTCGAAGAAGCAGTGGGACCTCACCGTCACCGTGCCGGTCGAGGACATGACCGAGCTCGGCGGGGCCGCTGCGAACGACGACGGCGACGGCGACGCCGTGCCGCAGGCGAGCATCTGGCCGCACGTCGAGGAGAAGATCGTCGACCTCATCGAGCAGAACCGGTCGACCATCGTGTTCGCCAATTCCCGGCGGCTCGCGGAACGCCTGACCGCACGGCTCAACGAGATCCACGCCGAGCGGCTCGAACGCGACGCGGTGTGGGCCGCGGGCGGTCCCGCCGCCGTCGAGCCCGCGGCGCCGTCGTTCGCCCACACCACCGCGACCCCCGCGCAGATGATGGCGCAGGCGGGCCGGACCGAAGGCGCCGCGCCGCTCCTCGCCCGCGCCCACCACGGGTCCGTCTCCAAGGACCAGCGCGGCCTGATCGAGGACGACCTCAAGTCGGGACGCCTGCGCTGCGTCGTCGCGACCAGTTCGCTGGAACTCGGGATCGACATGGGCGCCGTGGACCTCGTGGTGCAGGTCGAGTCACCGCACTCCGTGGCCAGCGGGCTGCAGCGCGTGGGCCGCGCCGGGCACCAGGTGGGCGAGGTGTCCCAGGGAGTGCTCTTCCCCAAGCACCGCGGCGACCTGGTCAACACCACCGTGACGGTGGAGCGCATGCTCGCCGGGCACATCGAGCCCCTCTACATCCCGACCAACCCGCTCGACATCCTGGCGCAGCAGACCGTCGCGGCCGCGGCCCTCGGCACCATCGACGTCGAGGAATGGTTCGACGTCGTCCGTACCTCCGCGCCGTTCGCCACCCTGCCGCGCTCCGCCTTCGACGCGACCCTCGACCTCCTCGCCGGCCGGTACCCGTCGGACGAGTTCGCGGAGCTGCGCCCCCGCATCATCTGGGACCGCGTCGAGGGCACCATCACGGGCCGGCCCGGCGCCCAGCGCCTGGCGGTGACCTCCGGAGGCACCATCCCGGACCGCGGCCTCTTCGGGGTGTTCCTCGTCGGATCCGAGGGCGAGGGAACCCGCGCAGGTGGCCGCCGCGTCGGCGAACTCGACGAGGAGATGGTCTACGAGTCCCGCGTGGGCGACGTCTTCGCGCTCGGGGCCACCAGCTGGCGCATCGAGGAGATCACGCATGACCGCGTCCTGGTCTCCCCCGCGTTCGGGCAGCCGGGCAAGCTCCCGTTCTGGAAGGGAGACTCCCTCGGCAGGCCCGTGGAACTCGGCAGGGCCCTCGGCGCCTTCGTCCGCGAGATGTCCGGGACCACGCCGGAGAAGGCCCAGGAACGCTGCGGGAAGATCGGGCTCGATGCCTGGGCCTCCGGCAACCTGATCACCTACCTGACGGAACAACGCGAGGCGACCGAGGTGGTCCCGAGCGACCGGACGCTCGTCGTCGAGCGGTTCCACGACGAGCTCGGCGACTGGCGCGTGGTCCTGCACAGCCCGTTCGGCATGCCGGTGCACGCGCCCTGGGCGCTCGCCGTCGGAGCCCGGCTCGAGCAGCGCTACGGGATGGATGGCTCGGCGATGGCCTCCGACGACGGCATCGTGCTCCGTGTGCCGCTCATGGACGATGAACCTCCCGGCGCCGATCTCTTCCTCTTCGACGCCGAGGAGCTCGACGGCATCGTCACCGCCGAGGTCGGCGGGTCGGCGCTGTTCGCCTCCCGGTTCCGCGAATGCGCGGCGCGGGCCCTGCTGCTCCCGCGCCAGAACCCGAGCAAGCGGACGCCGCTCTGGCAGCAGCGCCAGCGCTCGGCACAGCTGCTCGACGTCGCTAAGAAGTACCCCACGTTCCCGATCGTCCTCGAGACGGTGCGCGAGTGCCTGCAGGACGTCTACGACCTCCCCGCGCTGAAGGACATCGCCGCATCGCTCGAGCGCCGGGAACTGCGCATCGTCGAGGTCACCACGCAGCAGCCCTCCCCGTTCGCACGGTCCATGCTGTTCGGCTACGTCGCGTCCTTCCTCTACGAGGGTGACTCGCCGCTGGCCGAGCGCAGGGCAGCCGCCCTCTCGCTGGACCCGACCCTCCTCAACGAGCTGCTCGGCCGCGCGGAGCTGCGGGAACTGCTGGACGCGCAGGTCATCGCCGATACCGAGCTGGAGCTGCAGCGCCTCAAGCCGGACCGCCTGGCGCGCGGGCTCGAGGGCGTCGCCGACCTCCTGCGGCTGCTCGGCCCGCTCACCGTGGAGGAGATCACCCAGCGGCTCGAAGCCCCCGCCGCCGTGGTCGCGTCGCCGCCCGTGCCCGTCGACGGCGAGGACGCCGTCGTGTTCCCCGCCGGACCGGAGGTCGAGGGAGCATCTCCCGCGGCAGCTCGGGCCTCGGTCGACCAGGTGCGGCAGCACGTCGCCGCGCTGGTCCGGGCCAACCGGGCACTGGTCGTGAACATCGCCGGCATCGAACGGGTCTCGGCCGTCGAGGACGCGGCCCGGCTGCGCGACGCCCTCGGCGTCCCGCTGCCCATGGGCATCCCGCTGGCGTTCATCGAACCGGTCGCGGATCCCCTCGGGGACCTCGTGGGCCGGTACGCCCGCACGCACGGCCCCTTCACCGCCGGCGAAGCCGCGTCGCAGCTGGGGCTCGGCGTCGCCGTCGTCACCGGGTCACTGCAGCGCCTCGCCGGTGCCGGGCGCGTCGTCGAGGGCGAATTCCGGCCCGCGGAATCCGTCCCCGTCCTGGACATCTCGGCGGACTCCGGGGCGGCCCCCGGCACCATCACGGTGCATACGCCCGCTGCCAGCGAATGGTGCGACGTCGAGGTGCTCCGCCGCCTGCGCCGGCGCTCCCTGGCAGCGCTCCGGCAGGAGGTGGAGCCGGTGGACCCGGCCGCCTACGGCCGGTTCCTGCCGGCGTGGCAGCACATCGGTTCCGGGCTGCGCGGACTCGACGGCGTGGTCACGGTCATCGACCAGCTCTCCGGCGTCCCGATCCCCGCCTCCGCCTGGGAGCCCCTGATCCTCGCGCAGCGCGTCGCGAACTACTCCCCCGCCATGCTCGACGAGCTCACCGCCACGGGCGAGGTGCTGTGGTCCGGGGCCGGATCGCTGGCGGGCAACGACGGCTGGATCGCCCTGCACCTGGCCGAGAACGCCCCGCTGACGCTGCGGCCCGATCCCGCGTTCGAGCCGTCCTCGATCCATACCTCGCTGCTCGACCTCCTGGCCGGAGGCGGCGGGTTCTTCCTGCGCCAGCTCACCAACCAGCTCGACGTGCAGGAGGCCGTGTCGGACACCGCCGTGGTGACCGCGCTGTGGGACCTGGTCTGGGCCGGCAGGATCAGCAATGACACGTTCACGCCGGTGCGCGCGCTTCTCGCCAACGGCAAGACCGCCCACAAGCAGCGGCCGGTCCCCGCTCGGGCACGGACGTCGCGGGCGGGACGGCTCGGCCGGGCACCGGGCAAGGCCCTCACGGGGGCCTCGATGCGTCTGAGCGGGATCGCGGACGACGCCGGCAGCGGCGGCTACCAGCGCGCCACTCCTCCCCTGGCCGCCGGGCGCTGGAACATGCTGCCCGCGGTAGAGGCGGAGACGACGCTCCACGCCCATGCCACGGCCGAGCTGCTGCTGGACCGCTACGGCGTGGTGACGCGCGGGGCCGTGGGGAACGAGGGCATCCCCGGCGGGTTCGGGCTCATGTACAAGGTGCTGGCACGGCTCGAGGAGATGGGCCGGTGCCGGCGCGGGTACTTCATCGAGCACCTCGGCGCCGCACAGTTCGCAGTCCCCGCCACCGTGGACCGCCTGCGCTCCTTCAGCGCGGACAACCAGCTGCCGACGGCGCAGGACGTCCTCGGCGGCGAGGCCCCGGCCCGGAAGGTCGTCGCTCTCGCCGCCACGGACCCCGCCAACCCCTACGGTGCGGCCCTCGGCTGGCCGCAGGCCGAGGGCGGACATCGCGCCGGCCGGAAGGCCGGCGCCCTCGTGGTGCTCGTCGACGGCGCCCTCGCGCTGTACGTCGAACGGGGCGGCAAGACGCTCCTGACCTTCACCGAGGACGCCGACGTGCTGCGCTCGGCGGCGCTGGCGCTGGTGACGGTCATCCGACGGGGTGCAGCGGACAAGATGGCGCTCGAGAAGGTCAACGGCGGCGAGATCCTCGACACCGATATCGGCAGGGCACTCGCGGATGCCGGCTTCTACACGACACCGAGGGGGCTGAGGATCCGTGCCTGAGGGCGATACCGTCTGGCGGGCGGCGCGGGAACTGCACCGGGCTCTGGCCGGCAAGGTGCTCACGCGGTGCGACATCAGGGTCCCGCGCTTCGCCACGGTCGACTTCACCGGCTCCACGGTGCAGGAGGTCGTGGCCCGCGGGAAGCACCTGCTGATCCGCGGCGGGGGCGACGACGGCTGGGACATCCACTCCCACCTCAAGATGGAGGGCCTCTGGCATGTCTACGCCCGCGGGGAGAAGTGGCGGAGGCCCGCGTTCAAGGCACGGTGCATCCTCGGGACGGAGGACGCCGTCGTCGTCGGGTTCGAACTCGGCTTCCTGCGCGTCATCGCACGTGCCGAGGAGGAGGACGCCGTCGGGTTCCTCGGACCGGACCTGCTCGGGCCCGACTGGGACCCCGATGAAGCGCTGCGCCGCCTGCGGGAACAGCCGGACCGGCCCATCGGCCTGGCACTGCTCGACCAGCGCAACCTCGCGGGCATCGGCAACGTCTACCGCTGCGAACTGTGCTTCCTCGCCGGCGTCCACCCGCTGACGCCGGTGGCCGACGTACCCAACCTCCCGCGCATGGTCGAGCTCTCCAAGAAGCTCCTCGAGGCGAACAAGGAACGCAGTACCCGCGCCACCACCGGGCAGCTGCGGGGCAACACCCTGTGGGTCTACGGGCGCTCCCGGCGGGGCTGCCTGCGCTGCGGCACCCCCGTGGCGCTGGAGCAGCTCGGCGACACGGACACCGAGCTGCGCGAGCTGTACTACTGCCCGCACTGCCAGCCCCGATTGGAGACGGCAGATGCACGGGCACTACCCTGACGGAGTGGATGCAACGGAACGGCGGGCGCGCTGATGGCCATGGCATCACCCCTGCCCGTGCGCAACGGCGTCAATGCGACCCGGCTCCGCCTGCCCTCCGAGGGACCGTGGGAGACGGCGCTGGAGTACATCCTCGACCGGTTCGAGCACGTCGACCCCGAGGGCATCGGCGAGCGCTTCGACCGCGGGGAGGTGGTGGCGCTCGGCGGCGAGGCCCTGACCCGTTCCACCCCCCTCGGTGAGCACACCTTCGTCTGGTACTACCGCGAGCTGCCCGTCGAGGAGCGACTCCCGGTGGAGCTGTCCATCCTGCACCGGGACGACCACCTGCTCGTCGTCGACAAGCCGCACTTCCTCCCCACCACGCCCGGCGGCAGGTACGTCGCCGAATCGGCGCTCGTGCGGCTGCGCGTGGAACTGGGCCTGCCGGATCTCATCCCCATGCACCGGCTGGACCGCATGACGGCCGGCATCCTCATGTTCTCCATCGATCCCGGGACCCGCGGTGCCTACCAGCTCCTCTTCGAGAACCGACGCATCAGCAAGGAGTACCGTGCGGTGGCACCCGTGCGGCCCGAGCTGCGCCTCGACGTCGAACCGCTCGACGTCCGGAGCCGGATCGTGAAGTCCCGCACCTACCTCCTGGCCCAGGAGGTCGAGGGCCCTCCGAACACGCTCACCACCGTCAGCCTGATCGACCGGCGCGGCGGCCTGGGGCTGTACCGGCTGCAACCGCACACCGGCAAGACGCACCAGCTCCGGCTCCACATGGCGTCGCTCGGACTCGGCATCATCAACGACCCGTTCTATCCGGTCCTGCATCCGCAGGCACCCGACGACTACGGCAGGCCGCTGCAGCTCCTGGCGCACAGCATCGCGTTCACCGATCCCCTCGATGGCTCCGACCGCCGGTTCACCTCCGGGCTCGCACTCGCCGAATTCGCCTGAATTCCCTTCGCGCTCCCTGAAATCGCGGTCCGACCCGCAGCTCGGACGGTAGATTTGCAGCGTGGACCTGCCCGGTACGGACATTCCTGCACCGCTCTACCTCCTCGTCATGGTGGCCGTCATCTTCGTCGACGTGGTGCTTCCCGTGGTGCCCTCGGAACTCATGGTCATCGGTGCCGGGACCATGTCGGCCCACGGCATGCTCCTCCTCCCGTTCGCGCTCGTCACCGCCTTCGCGGGCAGCTGGCTCGGGGACGTCGCCATCTTCCTGCTGTTCCGGCGCAGGCTCACGCACTTCCTCGACCGTTTCCGATGGGGCCGCTCCGTCCATCGCGGACTGCGCAGGGCGATCGACAAGGCCGGCACCTCGCCCACCTACGCCGCCGTCGTCGCCGTGCGATTCCTCCCCGGCGGTCGGACGGCGAGCATGGCCGCCGCCGGGATCGCCGAACTCCCCCTCCGGCCGTTCATGCTCGCGGCGGCAGCGGGGGGCGTGCTGTGGACGGCCTGGCTGGTCGGCCTCGGCTTCGTCGCCGGCGCCTCGACGGGACTGCCGGCAGGAGTCAGTGCGCTGCTCGGAATGGCTGTCGGTACGCTGGTGGGAGCGATCACGGGGGCAGTCCTCGCCCTGAAGAAACACCGGAAGGCCAAAAAAGCGCATGAGCACCCCGACGAACCCGGGACCCAGGCTCCCTGACAGGCCGGTCCGGCCCCCGACGGTAGCCTCCGACGCTTCCATCGAGGAGCCGCGGTCGGGCACGGCACGTGTCCTCGAGCGACTGAAGGCTGCGCAGCCCCGCGCCGCGGCGACCACGGACGCCGACGGACCCGGCGCAGCAGCATCGGGCGCAGCGGCCCGGGCGACGAGGGAGCAGGCCACGGCGACCCCGGCGAAGCGGAACCGGGCACCGGTGGACGACCCCTTCCCGGGACGGCGGTCGCTACCCGGGGTCGTGGGATCGGCCACCGGATCTGCCCGGAAGGCGCTTCGCGCCGTGACGGAGTCGACCGGCGGGCAACGCGACTGGGCCGGCGCCTCGGCGGCGCGTCTCCGCGTCGCCGCCGACAGGGCACGGGTCGCCGCGGACGTGACAGGCAAGGCGCTCGGCCGCCACGGGGGTGCCGCCGTCCGACACGTCGGTACCTGGGACCCGGATCTCGTCCGGCAGTCCGCGGTGACGCTGTGCGCCGTAGCCTGCATCCTGGGCTCGGCGGCGGGCGTCGGCGCCTTCGGCGGTCCGTCCATCCGCGAAGCCGCCGGCGGCGTGTTCGCCCCGGACGCGACCCTGCTCGCGCCGTCGTCGGCGGCCTTCTCCATCTGGAGCGTCATCTACGCGGGACTCGTGGCATACACGGTGTTCCAGTGGCTGCCGGCACAGCGTCGGCGCGAGAGGCACCGGAAGCTGGGCTGGACCGTCGCGGCCTCGATGCTCCTCAACCTCGCCTGGATCCTGAGCGCGCAGGCCGACCTGCCGGCGCTGAGCCTCGTGGTCATCATGCTGCTGTTCTTCGCGCTGCTGGTGGCCGTCCAGACCCTGAACGACCACCCCGGCGAGACGCGGTTCGAAGGAGCCGCCGTCGATACGCCCATCGGTCTCTATCTCGGCTGGGTGCTCGTCGCGACAGCCGCCAACGCGGCAGCGCTCTTCACGGCCACCGGGATCGACCTGTTCGGGTGGAAGGGCACCACCTGGGCGATCCTCGGCATCATCACGGTCCTCATGACAGCCGCCGTGGTGTGCTCGACGGACCGGGGCCGGCTCTCGGTGGCCCTCGCGACGTGCTGGGGGCTGCTGTGGATCGCGGTCGAACGCATGCTGGGCGAGCCGTTCGCGGTCGACGTCGCCTTCGTGGCCGCCATGGCGATCTTCCTGCTGCTGATCACCGCGGGCTCCCGCCGGCACCGCGTGGACCACGCGTACCGCCGCCGCCTCCGTGCCGAGGAGGACGCGGAGCGCGAACCCCTCGACCTCCTCGGCGACGACTACGAGGACACGCGCTACTAGGGCGGCCGCAGGCCCGCCTAGCCCTCGTTCCCGACGGTCACGGCGATCTTGCCGCGGACGTGTCCCTCGATGCTGCTGCGGAAGGCGTCCGCAGCACGCTCCAGCGGGAAGGTCTCGGCGAGGACGGGCTTCACGCTGCCGGCTTCCACGAGTTCGGTCAGGGCCAGCAGGTCCTCCGGGTCGGGCCGGACGAAGATGTAGCGCCCGCCCTCGTCCTTGATCCCTGCATCGACCACGGAGGCGACCCGCCCCGGGGTCGTCAGGTGCCCGAGGGAGGCCGGCAGGTCGTCCCCGCCCACGAAGTCGACGACGGCGTCGAGCCCCCCGGGTGCCGCACCGGCGATGCGGTCCGCGAGTCCCTCGCCGTAGGTCAGCGGCTCGGCACCGAGAGATCGCAGGAAGTCGTGGTTCTTCCCGGACGCCGTGGCCAGCACGCGCGCGCCCCAGGCGGTCGCGATCTGGATGGCGTAGGTTCCCACGCCGCCGGCACCGTTGTGCACGAGCACGGTATCGCCCTCCCCTGCTCCGACGGCCCGGAGGGACTGGTAGGCGGTGAGCCCGGCGAGCGGCATGGTGGCGGCCTCGGCCCATGACACGTTGCGCGGCTTGCGGGCGAGTGTCCGGACCGGAGCAGCCACCCGCTCCGCGAAGGTCCCGAGCCCGACGGTGTCCATGCGGACGTAGCCGATCACCTCGTCGCCGGCCTGGAACTCCGTGACGGACGGGCCCGGCTGGACGACGACGCCGGCGACGTCCCAGCCCGGAACCACCGGAAAGTACGTAGGCAGCATGCCGTCGAGGTACCCCGCGGTGATCTTCCAGTCGACCGGGTTGACCGAGGATGCGCGGACGTCGACGAGCACGGAGTCCGGCCCCACCTTCGGGTCCGGCTGCTCGCCGTACTGGAGGACGTCGGGATCGCCGTACCGCTCGTAAAACACTGCCTTCATGGTGCTCCTCTGGTTGATCCGGCCCGGAGGCCTGCTTCTCCGCTTCCAGGAGCGGCAACCGGCACCCTCCGGCGGGTATTCCAGCGGACACCCCCGGGCGCCCCACGTCGCGGCGCCCGGGCCGTGCGTCAGCCCGTGTTGCGCATCCCCGCGGCGACGCCGTTGATGGTGATCAGCATGGCCCGCTGCAGCTGCCCGTCGGGCTCGCCGGCCTCCGCCCGCACGCGGCGCAGCAGCTCCACCTGCAGGTACGAGATGGGGTCGAGGTACTGGTCGCGCACCGCGAGGGAGCGCTTGAGCACGGGCTGGTCGTCGAGCAGCTCGTGCTCCCCCGTCAGTAGCCGGATCTCGGCCAGGGTCAGCTCGTACTCCTCCCGGATCACGCCGAAGAGGTGCTGCAGGTCGCCCGGTACGAGGGCCTCGACGTAGTGTGCGGCGATCTCGAGATCGGTCTTGGCGAGCGTCATCTCCACGTTCGAGACGACGGTGCGGAAGAAGTGCCACCGGCCGAGCATCTCGGCGAGCAGCCCTTCGTGCCCCGCCTCCCGCGCCGCCCGCAGGCCGGAGCCGACCCCGAACCAGCCCGGGACGATCTGCCGGGACTGCGTCCACCCGAACACCCAGGGGATGGCGCGGAGTCCGCCGAGCCCGCTCCCGGAGTCCGGCCGCTTGGACGGACGCGAGCCGATGTTGAGCGAGCCGAGCTGCTCCACGGGCGTCGACGCGAGGAAGTACGCCGGCAGGTCCTCGTGGTCGATGAGCGAGCGGTAGCGGGCGAACGCCGCATCGGAGACCGTCTCCATCACCTCGGCCCAGCGGCCCCGCTCGTCGTCGGACGTACGCGGCGTGCGGTGCAGCGCGGAACCCTGCATGACGGCGGCCAGGGACAGCTCGAGGTTCTCGCGGGCCAGGGCGGGGAGCGAGTACTTGTCGCTGATCACCTCGCCCTGCTCGGTGAACTTGATCTCGCCCTCGAGGACGCCGTTCGGCTGGGCGAGGATCGCGTCGTACGTCGGGCCGCCACCGCGGCCCACCGACCCTCCACGCCCGTGGAACAGGCGGAGGCGGACACCGTGCTTCGCGGCGACGTCGCGCAGGCGCCGCTGGGTCTTGTGGATCTCCCAGAGGCTCGTGAGCACGCCGGACTCCTTGTTGGAGTCGGAGTACCCCAGCATGACCTCCTGCAGGTCGCCGCGGAGCCGCACCACCTCGCGGTACGTCGGGTCGGACAGGAGGGTGTCCACGATCTCCGCCGAGACGCGGAGCTCGTCCACCGTCTCGAGCAGCGGGGCGAAGCCGATCTTCGCGAAGGCACCGGAGTCCGGGCCGCCCGAGCCGTCGCCGACCACGTCGACCAGGCCCGCTTCGCGCGCCAGCACCACCGGCGCGAGGACGTCGTCCGCGCCGCGGGTCATGGAGACGATGTAGGTCTCGATGACGTCCGGCCCGTAGGTCTCCAGCGCCGAGGCGATCTCGCGGAACACGTCGAAGGTGCGCCGCGCGCCGTCGTCGAGCGGCGGGTTGACCGCCGCCAGCGGCCGCCGCGA
The DNA here is from genome assembly GCA_004001285.1 of Arthrobacter sp. MN05-02. NCBI lineage: Bacteria > Bacillati > Actinomycetota > Actinomycetes > Micrococcales > Micrococcaceae > Arthrobacter > Arthrobacter sp. MN05-02. Next base: position 444,109 of record AP018697.1, on the reverse strand, counting down.
GGCCAGCTCGCGGGACAGCGCCCGACGGCGCCCCTTCCGGTCCAGGTCGAGGTAGGGGACCTCCAGCTCGCCGAGCCGGTCGGCGAGCTGCGCGACGACGTCGTGGTGCATGTCGGCGTGCTCGCGGATGTCGAGGGTCGCCAGGTGCAGACCGAAGGAGGAGATGACGCGCGACGCCGTGGCGAGGGCGCCGTCGGCGGCCAGGCCCCCCGCGTTCCGCCGCAGCGAGTCCCCTACGAGCTGGAGGTCGGCCAGGACCTGGGCGGTGTCGTTGTAGTCGCGACCGGGCTCGTGCGCCGTCTGCTGCTGGACACGGGCCGCCGTGTTGAGCAGCTTCGCCTTCACGCAGGTCAGCTTGGGCCGGTACGGCTCCTGGGCGTTCAGTTCCAGCACACGCCTGTCGAGGCGGGGCAGGTTGGCGAGGTCCTGCTCGATCGACGCCGTCAGCTCGGCGGAGGCGCCCACGATCGTGGTCGACGACGAGAGCGACGAGATCAGCCGGTCGACGAAGTGGATGGCGATGCGGACGGCCTGCTGGTTCTGGATCTGCAGGATCTCGCGGGTCACGGAAGCCGTGACATTGGGGTTGCCGTCCCGGTCACCGCCGATCCACGAGCCGAACCTCAGCGGTGCGCCGCCGGCGGGAAGGGCGACGCCGTGGTCCGCGAGGAGGTCCGAGAGGTCCTCCAGCAGTTCCGGCATCGAGGTGGTGAGGATGTTCCCCAGGTAGTAGATGGCGTTGCGGGCCTCGTCGATCGGCGTGGGCCGCACCTGCCGCAGCTCGTCGGTCTGCCAGATGAGGTCGATCACCTCGGCGAGCCGTCGGTCCTGCCGGCGGCGCTGCTGGGACCCTTCCGCCGTCGACTCCGCGAGGATGTCGGACAGCCGGCGCAGCTTGTCCAGCACGGAGCGGCGCGACGCCTCGGTGGGGTGGGCCGTGAACACGGGGCGGACGTCGAGGGCCTGCACCACGTCGGCGAGGGCCTCCGGACCGGCGTCGGACGCGATGCGGGAGACGGTCTGGGCGAGCCAGCCGTCCTCCTCGGACCGCGTCCGCAGGCCGCGCACGCGGTGCACCTGCTCGGCCGCGTTGGCGAGGTGGAAGTACGCGGCGAAGGCCCGGACCAGGTCGGTGGCCTGTCCGATCGGCAGGGCTGCGAGGAGTTCGCGGACCTGCTCGGCGAGTGCCGCGCGCCCGGCGGCGTCGTCCCCGCTGCCCGACTCCTTGGACTGCTTGGTGAGCAGGCGTACCCGCTCCACGAGGTCGAGGAGCTCCTGTCCGTGCTGCCGGACGAGGGATTCGCCGAGGAGGGTGCTGACGCGCCGGACATCGGCGCGCAGGTCGGAGCTGATGTCCCCCACGGTCTCGCTGAACTGGTCGGCGGCATGCGCGGGGGACACTTCGAGGGGCACTGTCACAACAGCCTGCTTTCAGGGCACGGAAAACGGGGCGTATGCGGCACTGGATACGACGGATTGCTGTTGGGATACTACCCAGTGATGTGGCGTGGACCTCACCGCGTCCGTCATGTGAACGCCGGCGCCGCCCTGCTGCCGCTCGACGGGCTCACCGCGGCGTCAGGCGAACGCCGAGATGCCCGTCAGAGCCCTGCCCACGATGAGGCTGTTGATCTCGTAGGACCCCTCGTAGGTGTAGACCGCCTCGGCGTCCGCGAAGATCTTGGCCATCCCGTAATCGGTCACGATGCCGTTGCCGCCGAGGATCCCCCGTCCCAGCGCCACGGTCTCCCGCATCCGTGCCGTGGTGAAGGACTTGGCGAAGGCGGCCTGCGGCATGTCGGAGGCACCCTGCCCCTGCAGCTGCGCGATGCGCGCCATGACGCCGAGGCTCGCCGTCGTGTTGCCCATCATGGTGACGAGCTGGTCCTGGACGAGCTGGAAGCCTGCGATCGGCCGGCCGAACTGATGGCGCTCGAGGGCGTACTGCCGGGCGACGTCGAACGCGGCGAGCTGCTGGCCGACGGCCTGCCAGCCGACGAGGATCCGTGAGCCCAGCAGGAGTTGCCGGGTGTCGTTGAAGGAATCGATGCCGGCGAAGCGGTCCGCTTCGGGGATACGCACGTCGGTCAGTGTGACGTCGGCGTTCTGGACCGTCCGCAGCGCCGTCTTGTTGGCGATGGCCGTGCGGGTCACGCCGGGCAGCGTGGCGTCGAGGATGAAGCCGCGCACTCCGCCGGTCGCGGTGTCGCGTGCCCAGAGCAGCATGTAGTCGCAGAACGTCCCGTTGCCGATCCAGCGCTTCGCGCCGTTGACGATCCATGCGTCGCCGTCGCGCGTGGCGGTGGTCGTCATGCCGCCGGCGACGTCGGACCCGTGCTCCGGTTCGGTCAGGGCGAAGGCGCCCGTGATCCTCAGGTCCATCGCGTCCTGCAGGAGCCGCGCCTTCTGGTCGTCGCTGCCGAAGGTGTGGAGAGCCTCGACGAAGAGGTCGTGGTGGACCATGAAGAACGTCGCGATCGAGGTGTCGGCGCGGGTGAGCTCGGCGATCACCAGTCCGCTGAACAGGTGGCTGTACCCCTGCTGCACGGGCGTGCTGAGGTTCAGCGACGCCAGTCCGGGCAGGAGATCGTGCGGGAACTCCGCCCGGTCCCACCATTCGACGGCGCGCGGCGAGACGTCCTTGGCGAGGAAGTCCCGGACGTCCTGGAGTTTCTCCCGCTCGGCGCTCGCCAGCAGGGACTCGAAGCCGAGGAAATCGGCGGTGGGCAGCTGGCTCTCCATCGAGCCGTCCTTTCGGTTGAGACCGGGGGTGGTGCGGTGGAACTACTTCGGCGCCATGCGGATGGCGCCGTCGAGGCGGATCGTCTCGCCGTTGAGCATCTGGTTCTCGACGATGTGGGCGGCGAGCGCGGCGTACTCGACGGGCTTGCCGAGACGGGACGGGTGCGGGACCTGCGCGCCGAGGGAAGCCTGGGCCTCCTGCGGCAGGCCCGCCATCATGGGTGTCTCGAAGATGCCCGGGGCGATCGTCACGACGCGGATCAGGGAACGGGCGAGTTCCCGGGCGATGGGCAGGGTCATCGCGGCCACCCCGCCCTTCGAGGCCGAGTACGCGGGCTGTCCGATCTGGCCGTCGAAGGCGGCGACGGAGGCGGTGTTGATGATGACGCCGCGCTCCTCGGATCCCCCGAGGCCGCTGACCGTGTCGGTGGCCGCCATGGCCTCTGCTGCGAGCCGGATCACGTTGAAGGTGCCGACCAGGTTGACGTTGATGACGCGGGCGAACTGCTCGAGCGGCAGGACCCCGTCCCGTCCCAGCACCTTGCCCGGCGTGGCGATGCCGGCACAGTTGACCACGATCCGCAGCGGTCCGAGCTCGCCGGCCGCGGCGACTGCCGCCTGGACCTGGGCCGGATCGGCGACGTCGGCGGCGACGAAGCGGACACGGCCCCCCGAGGGGTCGAGGTCCGCCGCGGCGTCGGTCCCGGCGGACTGCGGGAGGTCGACCAGCAGCACCGACGCGCCGTCGTCGAACAGTCTGCGGGCGGTGGCGAGACCGAGTCCCGAGGCCCCGCCCGTGACGAGGGCGACCGCTCCACTGATGTCCATGCTGATCCTTCCGCCCGGCGAGGACCGCCGTCGACCCTCCCGCCCAGAGTACTGTGACGTGGCCCACTGCGCACCCGGACGGCGATCGGTTGCGCATCCTGCCCAACCAGGACCCCTCGCGGTGTGGCTAGGGTGGTCACATGCCCATCCCCGACGAGGCGGCCACGCAAGCCGCGCAAAGCGTCCGGCACCTGTTCGCCCGGCGGAGCCTGCGCGTCCCCGGGACGAGGCTCGGAGCCATCGCCTTCCCGCCGCCGGCCGGCGCCCGGAACCACTGGCACTACTGGTGGCAGGCGCACTTCCTCGACTGCCTCCTCGACGAGCACCTCCGCGATCCCACCGGGGATGCCCTCGCCGAGGCGCGGAAGCTGGCCCGCGGCGTGTGGCTGCGCAACGGCGGACGGTGGCGGAACTCCTACTACGACGACATGGCCTGGCTCGCGCTGGCCCTCCAGCGCCTCGACGCAGTGGAGGGACGACGGCGGCCCCGGCACCGCGTGCGCGTCCTCGGGGCCGCGCTCCGCTCGGCCCATACGGAGGACCTGGGCGGCGGGGTCTACTGGAACACCACCCGGGACTACAAGAACACCCCCACGACGGCGCCCGCCGCCCTGTTCTTCGCCCGCAGCGGAGAGAGGTCCCGGGCGCAGGAACTGCTCGACTGGCTGAGGGATCGCCTGTTCGATCCCGGCTCCGGGCTCTACCTCGACGGCGTGAAGGCCGACGGCCGGGTGGAGCGGTCCCTGCACACCTACAACCAGGGGACCGCGCTGGGCGCGCTCGTCGCGGTCGGCGGCCCGGAGAACCTGCGGCACGCGGCGGACCTGGTGGCGGCGGTCGCCCGCGGCGTCGCGGACGACGACGGCGTGCTGCCGCTCGGCTCCGGGGGTGATGGGGGACTCTTCACCGGGATCCTCGCGCGCTATCTGGCGCAGGCGGCGTCGGCGGACATCGGGGCAACGGCTGCGGCGACGGCGCGCGCACTCCTCGGGGCGACTGCGGACCGGATCTGGGCCGACCGGCTGGCCGTCGACCGGTCGATGCTCGTCTTCCCGCCCCGGCAGGACGGGCCGGTCAGCCTGTCCTCGCAGCTCCAGGCGTGGATGGTGCTGGAAGCCGGGACGCGGTGCCGCTAACCGACCTGCTTCCTGCCCTGCGGGTAGAACGTCTCCCCGCGGGACAGCATGGCGACGAACTTGGCGATGTTCCGCTCCTTGGCGGCGTCCGTCCTGAGCTGGGTCAGGCGGAAGATGAGGGCGTAGCGGTTCTGGGAGGACAGGGTGCGGAAGGTGGCGAGCGCGGCGTCGTCGGCCTCGATGGCCGCCATCAGCTCCGGCGGCACCTCGGCCGTCGCGGGTCCGGCGTAGGCGCGCTCCCACCTGCCGTCCGCCTGCGCCGCCGCGACAGCTCTCTCGCCCGCCTCCCGCATACGCCCCTCTGCGCGCAGCCTGTCGACATGGGTCCGGTTGCGGACCGACCAGATACTGCGCGGACCGCGCGGCGTGAACCGCTGGAAGTAGCTGCCCCCGTCGCGCGAGCGGGCCTGGCCATCGATCCAGCCGTAGCACAGCGCTTCGTCCAGCGCCTGCGCATAGGTCAGCAGCGTCGTGTCCCCGCCCTTCTTGTGCTCGATGAGCCAGACACCGGGCGAGGACTCGTGGTTCGCCTCCAGCCAGCCGCGCCAGGCGAGCGCGTCGGGCAGCAGGAGTTCAGGCAGTTCGGCCTTCATGCGACCACCCTAGGGCTCCCCGGGCCGTTCGGGAACCGGACCCCCGCCATTCCCCACGCCGATCCGAAGGAAACCTGATGCTCCGCGTCCGCCCCCTCATCCATACCTCCGATCCGGCCGCCGCACGGGAATTCCTCCGCTCGCTCGGGCTGGCTCCCTCCCGGGAACCACTCCCGGAAGGTGCGCAGGAGGTGTTCGACGCCGGCAGCGGCCGCGTGGCCCTGCACCCCTGCGCCTCCGGCGACCCCGAGGACGGCAGCGTGGGCCTCGCCTTCGACGTCTCGGACGTCCGGGAGTTCGCGCGTCGGACCATCGCGGCCGGCACGCCGGTGGAGCTGATGGAGGGGCACCACGGCACCGCCGCCCGGATCATCGCCCCGGACGGGACTGCCCTCCTCGCCGAGGCGGGCCCGCGCGAGACGAACGCACCGGCGTCGTCCCTCTCGGTCCTCGCCCTCTGGCAGACGCCCGACGTGGGATCCGCCGTCCGGGTGCTGCAGGACATCGGGGCCCGGCCCCGGGCCGGTTCGGCTGCCGGGACCGGGCAGGCTTTCGGAGCCAGGAACGGCGGGCTCGTGTCCGTGCACCTGCGGGAGCGCACCGGGGCGGAACTGGCCATCGAGCACGATGGCGATGTACGGGAGCTCATCGCGGACCTGACCGCTGCCGGCCTCGAGCCCGGAGTCGTCGGCGGGGGCCGGGGGTCGTCGCTCCTCCTCCGCGCCCGGTGGGGCGCCGAGGTCCGGATCGACGGCCGGCAGCAGGACCTCCGCGACTGAATCGTCCGGGCGGAGACCGGGCAGGCGGATTCAGCCACGGGCCGAAGAACAGCGCGCCGCCTGTCGCCGAGTGGGGGTCTGCTATAGAACTGGGGTATGAACGTACGCACCCCTGACCCCAATCCGGGCTGGCTCTCGGAAGACGACCTGTACGAGGCCCGCCGCCGCCTGCCGATGGTCTACGTGGAGGCGATCCCCGTCCGGTGCGACGCCCTCGGGTACGTCAACGAGGTGGGACTGCTGCTGCAGGCCAACGAGCAGGGCGAGATGGTGCGGACCTTCGTCTCCGGCCGCGTGATGTACCGGGAGACCATCCGGGCGGCGCTCCTGCGCCACCTCGAGAAGGACCTCGGGCCCCTCGCCCTCCCGCAGCTGCCGCCGTCGCCCCTGCCCTTCACGATCGCCGAGTACTTCCCGTCCCCTTCGGAGACCGGGCTGACCGACGACCGCCAGCACGCCGTCGCCCTCGCCTACCTCATCCCCGTGACGGGCGAGTGCAACCCGCGCCAGGACGCCCTCGAGCTGTCCTGGCTCACCCCGTCCGAGGCGCTCAGCCCTTCCATCCAGGCGGAATTCTCGGGTGGCCGCGCCGACCTGCTGCGTCAGGCCCTGGCCCACGCCGGATGGGGCCGCTAGGCACGGAGGAACCCGCCGGGGTCCGCGTTACCGTATCGTGAAACGGGCGCGCTGGGGCGCCGGCGGAGATCCACGGGGTTACTGGCAGAGGTTGGCACGACGTACATGATGGTGAACAGGGTGGACAGGACCGGGCTGCGCGCGGTTCCGGTAGAGGTGCTCGCGGCGGGGGACGTCCTGGCGCTCCCCGACGGCGAGGAGACGGCGGAAGTGACCGCCGTCGAGGTGGAGAACGACGACTTCGGCGTTCCCGCACTCGTTCTCGCGACCGTGGCGGGAGGACGCCGGGTGTCCATCGCCACCGGCTCGATGGTCTACCTGGAACCGGCCGACGCCGAGCTCGGCGCCTCGGCCGTCGCCGCCGACCACGGCTCGCCCGAAGCGCTCGTCGCGCAGATCGCCCAGGTGCACGCCGACAGCGGAGCCATCCAGGAGATCGCCGGGCGCCTCGCCCGCGGCATCAACCTCAAGTCCGGGAGCAACCTCCAGGACCTGCACCAGCTCGCGCTCGCGCTGTTCGTCGACGAGGGCGACACCGCCGCGGCCCTGACCGTCGCCGACCTGCTGGCCGAGCTGCCGTTCGACGGCAACTTCGGGCGGTGGAAGTGGATCGAGGGCGGCCTCGCGATCGCCGCCTACCTCACCCGGCACGACCAGGCGCGCTCCGACCGGTACTCCGCAGCCATCCGTGCGGCGGACGACGCCGAGACGGACCCGCTGCGCGCGAAGACCGCCGCGATGTACCGGCAGCGCCAGCTCAACGAGCCCAACGTCTACGATCCGGAGATCCTCCGGGCGTCCTCGGCCGGCACGATCGACGTCGAGCGGGACTGGCGGGTCCTCCGCATCGGCGTGCTGCTCTACCTGCGCGCGCACGGCGGATCGGAGACCCTGAGCCGCGACGTGCTCGAGCGGCGGATCGCTGCCGAGCTCGCCGCCGTCGGTTCCCTCAACGCACAGCTCGCCGGCCGGTAGGCACCCGGACACGAGCCGCGCCGCGGACTGGCAAAATGGGGTGGTGCATCCACAGTCCCAGCAGTCCTCGTTCTCCTTCTCCGTCAGCAGCCGCCTCGAGGAGACGACACCGGGAGCCGGGACCGGCGGGCGGCGGCACGGACGCACCGGGACCATCACCACCCCGCACGGCGAGATCCGCACGCCGGCGTTCATCCCCGTCGGGACCAAGGCCTCGGTCAAGGCCGTCCTTCCCGGAGCCATGGCCGACCTCGGCGCGCAGGCCCTGCTCGCGAACGCCTACCACCTCTACCTGCAGCCCGGGGCGGACATCCTCGACGAGGCGGGCGGGCTCGGTGCGTTCATGAACTGGCCCGGCCCCACCTTCACCGACTCCGGGGGCTTCCAGGTGATGAGCCTCGGTTCGGGGTTCAAGAAGGTCATCACCATGGACGTCCCCGTCGACGCCGACAAGGCCGGCGCCGATGACCGCGTGGCCGTCGGCAAGGAGCGCCTGGCCTCCATCGACGACGACGGCGTCTGGTTCAAGTCCCACCTCAACGGTGATCGCCACCGTTTCACCCCCGAGATCTCCATGCAGGTGCAGCACCAGCTGGGTGCGGACATCATGTTCGCGTTCGACGAGCTCACCACCCTCATGAACTCGCGCGGCTACCAGGAGGAATCGCTCGAGCGGACCCGCCTGTGGGCCGAGCGGTGCATCGTCGAGCACCAGCGGCTCACCGCGGAGCGCAGCCACCGCCCGTACCAGGCGCTGTTCGGCGTCATCCAGGGCGCACAGTACGAGGACCTCCGCAGGAAGGCGTCCGCGGACCTCGGCGCCATGGACTTCGACGGCTTCGGGATCGGCGGGGCGCTGGAGAAGGAGAACCTGGGGACGATCCTCGGCTGGTGCAGCGACGAGCTGCCCGAGGATAAGCCCCGCCACCTGCTGGGCATCTCCGAGCCCGACGACCTCTTCACGGGCATCGAGAACGGCGCCGACACGTTCGACTGCGTCTCCCCCACCCGCGTGGCCCGCAACTCCGCGTTCTACACGCCGGACGGCCGGTGGAACCTCTCGAACGCGCGCTTCAGGCGGGACTTCACGCCGCTCGTCGAGGGCTGCGACTGCTACACCTGCACGCACTACACCCGCGCCTACATCCACCACCTGTTCAAGGCCAAGGAGATGGTGTCCGCGACCCTGATCTCCATCCACAACGAGCGGTTCGTGGTGCGCATGGTCGACGACGCCCGGGCCGCCATCGAGGACGGCACGTTCTACGAGCTGAAGGCCGAAGTGCTGGGACGGTACTACGCCTGACCCTCGATCCCCGCAGGTCGGGTGGAATTGTTATCGAATCTGGACCGGACCGCGGACGATCACGACGACGGGGCGGTCGAGGACTACCTGAGGAAGTCCTCGACCGGGGACCGCATCAACATGGCGCCGCATCGGACCTGTTCCGGTAGCAGCGGCAGCTCCGATGAGCCCGGGCAGGACGACGCCCGCCCCTTCTGTTCGAACATGTTCAATTCAGGGTTAGACTCCGAAGTGAACATGTTCGAAAGGGACCCGGATGCCGACGCCGACAGCCAAGAGCGAAGCGACCAGGGAGCTGCTGGTCTCGACCGCGCTCCGGCTGTTCCGCGAGAACGGGTACGAGAAGACCACCATGCGGGCCATCGCCTCCGCGGCCGAGGTCTCCACCGGAAGCGCGTACTACTACTTCGCCTCCAAGGACGATCTCGTCCACGAGCTCTACCGCAGCCTGCAGGAGGAGCACCGGGCACTCGCGCTGCCGCTGCTGCGTGAGGGGCAGAACCTCGGGGAGCTCCTGCGGGTGGTCCTCAACACCGGCGTCGACGTTCTGGCGCCGTACCACGACTTCGGTTCCAACTTCATCAGCATCGCCATCAAGCCCTCGGCCACCACGAGTCCCCTCGGCAGCGAATCCGCCGTCGCCCGCGCCCGGGCCATCTCCCTCTTCCGCCACGCCGTCTCGCTGTCGAGGCCCCAGCCACCGCTCGCCATCCGCGACGACCTCCCGGAGCTCCTCTGGTACGCCTACATGGCGATCACCCTCTTCTGGGTGTACGACTCCTCGCCCCGGCAGATCCGCACCCGCCGCCTCATCGACCAGGCTGCGCCGCTCCTGTCCAAGCTCGTGATCCTGTCGCGGCTTCCCGTCGTCCGGAAGATCGTCGAGGACATCGTCCAGCTGATCCGGGGGACACGGCAGTGAGCGCGGACGACGAGGCACCCGACGACGCGAGAACCGACGACCGGACCCTGGACGGGGGAACACCGGACGACGGGACGCCGAACGAGGACAGGCCGGACGAGGACGCCGGGAACGCAGTCCCGCGCCGGGTGACGTTCGGCGCGGGAGCCGTGGCGGTCGGGTTCCTCGTGGGCCTGGTCACGCTCGCCCTGGTCTTCGCGCTCCCCTGGGGTGCGGACGCCCCCGGCGTCTTCGTCCTGGCGCTCTGGTACGGGCTCGGCATCGGCCTGGTGACGGGGCTGCCGCTCGGCATCCTCGTCGGGCTCCTGCTGCGGTCGGTGACGAACCAGTGGGTGCACATCGGCGTCTTCTTCGCCGCCTTCACCCTCGTCCCCCTCGTCCTGATCGCCCTGCTGTCGCCCTCGAGGTCGGTGCTGGAGAACCTCCCGGTCGCCCTCATCATCGGAGGCGTGGGCGCCTTCGCCCGCGCGAGTGTCTGGAAGCTGGTCCGCGTGCAATGAGCATCACCACTGGTCCTCAGGAGTCGGCGGGTGTCCCCGCGCAGGCTGCTCGACGCCGGCTTCACCGCCGACTACCCCACCCTCGGCCCGGCGCTCGACGACATCCTCCGACGGGATCGGGTGGCCGCGCCGGAGCCGGTTCGGGCACACTAGGGAAATGTCCGAAACCCAGACTCCCGCAGCCCCAGCCGTCACCCTGACGATCGCCGGTTCCGAGGCGACGGGCGGCGCCGGTGCGCAGGCCGACCTCAAGACGTTCCAGGAGCTGGGCGTCTACGGCGTCGTCGCGCTCACCTGCATCGTCTCCTTCGATCCGAAGCAGGAGTGGCAGCACCGCTTCGTCCCCGTGGACCAGCAGGTCATCGCCGACCAGCTCGAGGCGATCCAGTCCTGCTACCCCCTCACCACCGTCAAGCTCGGCATGCTCGGCACTCCCGCGACGATCGACACCGTGGCCGCCGCACTGAGGAGTCAATCGTGGGACAACGTGGTCCTCGACCCGGTGCTGATCTGCAAGGGGCAGGAGCCCGGGGCCGCGCTCGACACCGACCAGGCCCTGAAGGCGAACATCCTCCCGCTGGCCACCTTCGTCACCCCGAACCACTTCGAGGCGGAATCGCTCTCGGGCATCACCATCGAGACCCTGGCGGACCTCGAGGAGGCGGCGCGCATCATCCACGCCCAGAGCGGGGCCGTGGTCCTCGCCAAGGGTGGTGTCCGGCTCGAGGGACCGGACGCCGTGGACGTCTACTTCGACGGCGAGACCCTCGAGGTCCTGTCCGCTCCCAAGGTCGGCGAGGTCGCCGTCAGCGGTGCCGGCTGCACGCTCGCCGCGGCCATCGCCGCCGAGCTGGCGAAGGGGGCGGCCCCGCTCGACGCCGCCCGCGCGGCCAAGGAGTTCGTCACGGAGGGCATCCGCAACCGGGTCGCCTCGAACGCCCCGTTCGACGCCGTCTGGCAGGGCGGCGCGCGGTCGTCCCGCTAGCGGACGGGCGGACACCACCGTGGGTACCACGTCCGGACCGGCCTCCGACGGCACCTCGGCTGAGCGTGCGCCGCACATCGCGGACGGAGTAGCCTCCACCGGCTCGCCCACACAGCCTCAGGAGGGGCCGGCGGACGACGACGGGCGCGGGGAGAGCCTCAACCAGCGCCTCGACCGCAACTGGCAGGAGATGCTGCAGGAGCTGCGCGTCATGCAGACCGGCATCCAGATCCTGACGGGCTTCCTGCTGACCCTGCCGTTCCAGAGCCGCTTCGAGGAACTCGACGACGTGCAGGTCGCGGTCTACCTGTGCCTGGTGTGCCTCTCCGCCCTGATCACGGCCCTGGTGCTGTCCTCCGTCAACCTGCACCGCGTGCTCTTCGGCCTGCGCGTGAAGTCCACCCTCGTCCGGCACACCGCTGCGATCATCCGGACGACCATCGCCCTCGTGGGGCTCGTGCTCGCCGGCACCGCCTGGCTCATCTTCGACCTCGTGGTGGACCGGACGGCGGGCCTCGTCGTCGGAGCTTCGCTCCTGCTCGTGGTGATGCTGCTGTGGGTCGTGTATCCGCTGGCCGTCCGCCGTCGTGCGCTGCGGAACCGCATCTGACACCGCGCGGATGGACCCCTACCCGCCGGCAGGCGCCTGGGCCGGCGCGGGAGTGGGCGTGGGCGTCGTTCCCTCCTCGGGAGCGCAGGTCAGCCCCGCCGGGGTGACGTCCACAGCTTCGGGCGGCACCAGGCCCTCGAAGGAGGAGCCCAGGATGACGTCGACCGACCTGTCCTCGCGCTCGTCGGCCACGTAGGTCGAGTCCGGGATGGTGCGCTGCACGGTGAAGGCATTCGCCTGGCCGCCCTCACCCGAGACGATGATCGCTGTCATGCCCGTGGGTCCGATCTCCCGGTTGCCGATCTCGCGGACCGCGAAGGCGCGCTCCCGCAACTGCCCCGCCGCGGTACCGGCCAGGCCGTCGATGGTGGTGCTGTTGTAGACGTCGACCGTGATGGCGCTCGGGTCCTGGTAGTCGAACGGCCCGACCGGGCACGACGACGTCGGAGCCGGCACGGGCTCCGAGGAGCCGATGCTGATGTCCCCGCGCGCGAGCGCTAGTGCCACGAGGACGGCGGCCGCGACGAGTGCCAGGAGGAGCACGAGGACCACCCCGTGGCGGATCCTGCGCACCGATGCGCGGTGGCGTCGCGCGGCGTCGTCCTCGACGAAGACGGCCCCGAGGTCCGTCTCGGTGACGATCCGGTGGCCGTGCCACTCGGTCGGATCCCGTTTCGCCTGTGCCCGCCGCTGGCGCGGCGAACCCTCCTCAGTCATGGAGCACGAGGACTCTCGCGTGCAGGATGGTCCGCTGGTGCAGGGCGGTCCGGACGGCGCGGTGCAGGCCGTCCTCGAGGTACATCACGTCGTTCCACTGCACCACGTGGGGGAAGAGGTCACCGAAGAACGTCGAGTCCTCGGCCAGGAGCGCCTCGAGGTCGAGGGTGGTCTTGGTGGTCACGAGTTCATCGAGCCGCACCTGCCGGGGAAGGACTTCCGCCCAGTCCTTCGGGGTCACGTGTCCGTGCTCCGGGTACGGCCGGCCGTCACTTACTGCTTTGAAGATCACTGCTACAGCCTAGGTAATTGCTCGGGCCAATGGAATGTGGGGCCCTTCTCCCCGCCAACTCGTGGCCGAATGGTTACGGCTCGGGGTGCGGGAGGGCGGGCAGCGGATCGTCGGCCGACGGGTAGGAGGGCTGTGCCCCGGGGTGCTGCACGGCGAAGGACCCTACCCGGACCGCGAACCGGACGGCGTCGTCGAGCCGTTCCCCGACCGCGAGCCGTGCGGCGAGCGCTCCGACGAACGCGTCGCCCGCGCCGGTCGTGTCGGCCACGCGCACGTGCGGGGCGGGAACCGCCCGGACGGCGCCGCCGTCCGACACCAGGGCGCCGGCAGCGCCGAGCGTCATCACCACCGAGGCGAAGCCCCGGGCGAGGAGGCCCGCGACGACGCCCTCGTGGTCCGGCGCCCTCCCACCCCCGACCTGCGCGAGGACGAGGGCTCCTTCGTGTTCGTTAACGACGAGCGGATCGGCGCGGAGGAGCACCTCGGGATCGACGGTGATGACGGGCGCCAGGTTGACGATCACGCGGCCGGACGCCGACCTCACCGCAGCCTCGGTGGCCGCAGGGGGCAGCTCGCCCTGGACCACGACGACGGCCGCGTCCCGGATGGCAGCCGAGGACGCGCCGACGAGCTCGGGGGTCATATCGGCGTTGGCTCCGGGGCAGCACCACGATGGTGTTCTCGCCGTCGTCGGCCACCTCCACGACCGCGACACCCGTGCCGCCGCCGGTCCGCCGGACCGGCTGCAGGTCCACGCCGGCGTCGGTCAGGGCGGAGAGCGCGACCTCGGCATACGCGTCGCCGCCCACGGCGCCGACCAGGGTGACCTCGGCGCCGAGCAGCGCCGCAGCGACCGCCTGATTGGCGCCCTTGCCGCCGGGCAGCACCGTCATGGAGCGGCCCAGGACCGTCTCGCCCGGCTGCGGGTGCCGCTCGAGCGTGACCACGAGGTCCGCGTTGATGGACCCGACGACGGTGATGCCCCGGGAGGCGCCTGGAATCATGTCCGAAGTCTTCCACGACCTCGGCCCCCGCAGGGACACGAATGGAAGGAGCATGCGGCCCGGGAACATAATGGGGTCATGCCTACGGACGCCCCGATCGATCTGCTGCCCGATGCCCCCGCCGTTCCCGGTCCCGGTGACGGGGTACCCGTCCAGGGCCTCCTGCTCGACGTCGACGGCCCCGTCGCGAGCCCCGTCACGCGCACCGTTCCTGCCGGGATCATCGCCGACCTGCTCACCCTCGCCTCGGCGGGCTGGCCCGTCGTCTTCAACACGGGCCGCTCCGACGCCTTCATCCGGGAGCAGGTCATGGAGCCGATGCTCGCCGCGGGGATCCCGTCCGGCGTCACCTTCCATGCGGTCTGCGAGAAGGGCGCCACCTGGTTCTCGTTCACGGCCGACGGCGCCGGCCAGGTGTTCGTCGACCGGGAGCTGGCGCTGCCGGCCAGCTTCGCCGACGACGTCCGGGACCTCGTCGAGGAGAAGTACGCGGACCTGATGTTCTTCGACGAGACGAAGCTGTCCATGGTCTCCGTCGAGCAGTCCCTCGACGCCACGAACGCCGCGTACCTCGAGGGCCAGCGCCTGTTCGACGACGACGCCCTCGACATCCTGCACAGCCACGACATGGGGGCATGCCGGCTGGACCGCGAGGAGCCGAACAGCCACGGGGACATCGACTACCGCGTGGACCCGACGATCATCTCCACCGACTTCGAATCGGTGCGGGTGGGCAAGGACCTCGGCGCCGAGCGTGCCCTGACGCTCGTCGCACCGCTCACGGAGATCCCCCCGATCTGGCGGACGGTCGGCGATTCCCGCACCGACTACGCCATGGCCGACTACCTGCACGAACAGGGCTTCGACGTCGCCCACGTGGATGTGCGCCCGGCGGATGGGGTGCCCGTGAAGCCCTACGAGGTCATGACGGAGGGCTCGCTCGTTCACGAGGAGGCCGGGGCTGCCTTCCTCGCACGCTGCGTCGCCTCGCTCGGCTGACGCCTCGTCCCGGGGCGGCTGCCCGTCAGGCCGCGGGCCGGGCCAGGACGTCCTCGATCGCTGCGACGACCTCGAGGGCGCCGGGCTCCACCGTCGGCGCGAAGCGGGCGACGACCTCGCCGTCGCGGTTCACCAGGAACTTCTCGAAGTTCCACTTCACGAGCCCGGGCAGGACCCCGTTCCTGAACTCCGTGAGCTGCCGGTACAGCGGGTGCTGGTCCTTGCCCCGCACGTCGCCCTTGGTCAGGAGCGGGAACGTCACGCCGAACGTGGTCGAGCAGAACTCGGCGATCTCGTCGTCGTTCCCCGGTTCCTGTCCCAGGAACTGGTTGCAGGGCATTCCGAGGACCACGAGCCCCGCCTCGGCGTAGGTGGAGTACAGCTCCTCGAGGCCCGCGTACTGGGGGGTGAAGCCGCACCTCGACGCGACGTTCACCACCAGCACGGGCTGTCCGCGGAAATCACCGAAGGTCTTCCTGCTGCCGTCGTTCATGGTGAGGTCGATCCCGTACAGGCTGGACGAGGACATGGGCTGCTCCCTGGTAGGTGGTCGTGATCCTGCTTCGTTCGGCCCGGTCGCGTGGATTGCCTGCCGATGATGCGGGAAGCAGGAGCAAATGTGCCCGGGGATACGTTGGAAGCAACGACGGCCGAGGAGGCCGCGCACACCGCCCGCCGGATCGGCTGCGGTTCCCAACAGGATAGGTCGTCGCATGGGTTTGATCGACACGTGGAAGACGCAGCTCCGGACCACCTTCACCGATGGCGATCCGACGATCCCCCAGTGGCAGTTCGAATTCGAGAAGGGCGACGACGCCGGGTACTTCCCGGTGGACTCGGCCGTCTGGACCGTGCACAGCTCGATGACGCCGACCGTCGCCGGCATCCGCGCGCTCCTGCTGCAGACGCTCCACCCCGGGGCGATGGCGGGCGTGCATGCGCATTCCGGCTTCCGGGAGGAGCCGCTCGGCCGGCTCGCCAACACCATCCGCTGGATCTTCACGGTGACGTACGGGTCCACGGAGGCGGCACGGGACGGGTCGGCCTTCGTGCAGAGGCTCCATACGAGGGTGAACGGCACGTACCTCGACAGCCGTGGCGACGAGAAGCCCTATTCGGCGAGTGATCCGGACCTCATCCGGTGGGTGCATCTCGCGTTCACGGACGCCTTCGTGGCGGCCCATGCCGCCTACGGGGGACGCATCCCGGGCGGAGCGGACCAGTACATCGCGGAGTGGGCGCAGGCCGGGGAGCTGATGGGCCTCGAGGATCCGCCGCGGTCCGGGGCGGAGCTCGCATCGCAGCTCGCCGCGTTCGACCCCGAGCTCACCGACAGCGAACAGGTCCAGGAGGCCCTGACCTACATCCGCCGTCCTCCGCTCCCCCGGTCCCAGCGACTCGGGTACCAGGTGCTGTTCGCGGGAGCCGTCGCGACCCTCGAACCCAGGCACCGCGAGCTGCTCGGCCTCAAGGTCCCCTCGCTCGGACCGGTCCGCCTGCCGATCCGGACGGCGGTGCGCCTGGTGCTCGGCGTGATCCGGCTGGGACTCGGACCCGAGGGGCCCGCGGAGAAGGCTGCGAAGACCCGGATCCGCCGGGTGACCGGACCCGCCGGCACGACGACGCATTAAGCAGCAGGACCCCGGCCGGAGGGCAGGGGTCCTGCTGGTGGAGCAACAAGGCGGAGGATGGGGGATTTGAACCCCCGAGGGCGTTAACCCAACACGCGTTCCAGGCGTGCGCCATAGGCCGCTAGGCGAATCCTCCTCATTTGGAGCAGATACCAGAATACCCATACAAGTGGATCCTGCCGAATCGTGCCGTCCGCGGGGCTGTGTCGTCGGGTCGAAAGCCGTCCTTCCGACTGTGTAGACTATTTCCCGGCCCCTCATGTGGTGTCATCCTGTGAACTCCCCCAGGACCGGAAGGTAGCAAGGGTAAGCGGGCTCTGGCAGGTGCATGAGGGGTCTTACTTTTAAGCACGGAGGCAGCAGGAGGTCGGAGCGGTGGCACACCAGGGCGCCGGACGGTTCGCTCCCAGCCCCTCCGGCCGGCTGCATGTCGGCAATCTCCGCACCGCCGTCCTCGCCTGGCTGTTCGCCCGCTCCACGGGTCGGGACTTCCTGGTCCGCGTCGAGGACCTGGACCGCGTCCGCGCCGGAGCCGAAGAGGATCAGCTGGCCGAGCTGGCCGCACTGGGTCTCGTCCCCGACGCGCCGGTCATCCGCCAGAGCGGGCAGGCGGGCCGCTATGCGGAGGCGCTCGACCTCCTGACCGGGCGGGGCCTCGTCTACGAGTGCTTCTGCACACGGCGGGACATCGCCGAGGCGGCGAGCGCCCCCCATGCCCGGCCGGGCTTCTACCCCGGCACGTGCCGCAATCTCGGCGAGGACCAGCGGAGCGTCCTGCGTGCACGGCGACCTCCCGCGCTGCGCCTGCGGTCCGGCGTGGAGTCGTGGACCGTCGAGGACCTGCTGGCCGGACAGGTCACCGCGCCGGTGGACGATCTCGTGCTGCGCCGGAACGACGGCGTCGTCGCCTACAACCTCGCCGTGGTGGTCGATGACGCCGCGCAGGGCATCGACCAGGTGGTGCGGGGGGACGACCTGCTCGATTCCGCGCCCCGGCAGGCCTACCTCGCCTCCCTGCTCGGGCTGCCCGTCCCCGTCTACGCCCATGTGCCCCTCGCGGTCTCGCTGGAAGGGCGCCGGTTGGCGAAACGGGACGGCGCTGTGACACTGGAGGACCTCGCCGGTCCGGGCTGGACCCCCGCCAGGGTCCTGGACGTGATCCTGGCGTCCCTCGGCCTTCCCGGCCGATCGCTGGAGGCGGCCCTGGCCGCCTTCGACCCCGACCGGCTGCCCCGCGAACCGTGGACCGTGGACCCCGCCACCCTGTTTCCCGCCTCCGCGGCGCCGGCATGCAAACCGTCAGCACCAACCGATAAGGTTTCTTCGTGAGTACAGCCCTCTACCGCCGCTACCGTCCCGAGACCTTCGCGGACGTCATCGGCCAGGAGCATGTCACCGAACCACTGATGGCGGCCATCGACAAGGACCGCATCAACCACGCCTACCTCTTCTCCGGCCCCCGCGGGTGTGGCAAGACCACCTCCGCCCGCATCCTCGCCCGATGCCTGAACTGCGCGCAGGGCCCCACCTCCACGCCCTGCGGCACGTGTGACAGCTGCGTCGAACTCGCCCGCAACGGCTCGGGCAGCCTCGACGTCATCGAGATCGATGCCGCCAGCCACGGTGGCGTGGACGACGCCCGGGATCTCCGCGAGCGCGCGACCTTCGCCCCCGTCCGCGACCGGTTCAAGATCTTCATCATCGACGAGGCGCACATGGTCACCTCGGCCGGCTTCAACGCGCTGCTCAAGATCGTCGAGGAGCCGCCGGAGCACATCCTCTTCATCTTCGCGACCACGGAGCCGGACAAGGTCATCGGCACCATCCGCTCGCGGACGCACCACTATCCGTTCAGGCTGGTGCCGCCGGAACCGCTCCTGGCCTATCTCGAGCACCTCTGCCACCAGGAGAACGTGCCGGTGGCCCCCGGCGTGCTCTCCCTGGTCATCCGCGCCGGCGGCGGTTCCGTCCGTGACTCCCTCTCCGTCCTCGACCAGCTGATGGCGGGCGCGGGCGAGAGCGGACTCGACTACGAGCTGGCCGTCTCCCTCCTCGGCTACACCCATGCGACCCTCCTCGACGACGTCGTCGACTCCGTGGCGGCGGGTGACGCCGGCACGGTCTTCAATGCCGTGGACCGCGTGATCCAGACGGGGCACGACCCCCGCCGCTTCGTCGAGGACCTGCTCGAGCGGTTCCGCGACCTGATCGTCATCAACGCCGTGCCGGAGGGTGCCGCCTCGATCCTCCGGGGGGTTCCCGACGACCAGCTCAACCGCATGCGCACCCAGGCGAACCAGCTCGGCGCGGGTGAACTCTCCCGGGCGGCCGACGTCACCAACACCGCGCTGACCGAGATGACGGGGGCCACATCGCCGCGCCTGCACCTCGAACTCCTGTGCGCGCGGCTCCTGCTGCCTGCAGCGGACGCCACCGCGCGGGGCACCCTGGCCCGTGTCGACCGCATCGAGAGGCGCCTCGAGTACGCCGCAGGTGCGCCCACCGCCGAATCACCCGAGGCGGACGGGGCACCGAAGACTCCGGCCCGCCCCCGGCTCGAGGGCGTTCCCCGCACCGCTGAGGAAGCCGCTGCCCGCTGGTCCCTTCCCGCGATGGACACGGGTGCCGCAGCTGCCGCTGCCCCGGCAGCCGTTCCCGGGGCCTCCACCCCTGCCGTACCCGCCGCCTCCCGCGTCCAGCCGCCGGCACGCCCGGCCGGCGAGGATCCGTCGCCGGATTGGGGCGGAAGCTGGGGGGTCTCCACCGATACGGCGTTCGCCGACCCCGCACCTGCCCAGCAGCCCGCAGCAGCCGGCCCCGCACGCACGCCGGGACAGCCCCAGCCATCGACGGGGCCGGACGCCGGGGCTCCGGCCCCCTCGACCGGCACCCAGGACCCTGCCGGTGACAGGCCCGAGCCCGAAACGGGCCGACCCGGCCCCTCGCCCGCCCAGCCCGCCGTCAACCAGCAGCCCACGGCCTCCGCGCCCGCCGGCACCCGGCCGACGCAATCCGGGTCGGCCATCGGGGAGCAGCACACGAACTCCCGGCAGGGGCAGCCGAGCGCCGAGCGCGGACAGCAGGCCGGAGCAGCCGGGCCTCAGCAGCCTCCCGCCGCCGATGGCCGGCAGCCCGCAGGCCCTGCACAGCAGCGGACCGCACCTGCAGCGGATCAGCCGCCGCAGGGGGCCCGTCGTGCCCAGCCACCCCAGCAGGGGCAGCCTGCCGCCTCCGGCGGGAACGTCGAGATGGTCAGGCGGGCATGGCCCGAGATCATGGACGAGGTCGCACGGATCAAGCGGGCAACCTGGCTCATCGTCAACGTCTCCGCGAAGCCGCGGTCCTTCGAGGGCAATCAGCTGGTCCTCGCGTTCGCCAACCAGGGCAATGCGATCGGATTCCAGCGCGGGCCGCACATGGACAACCTGAAGCAGGCCATCCACAAGGTGCTCGGCCTGACCTGTTCCATCGAAGCGGTACACGACGCCGGCGGGTCGGGTGAGTCGGGCCCAAAAGTACCGAGCAGCCAGGCGGCCCCGGCCAGTAACCCGGGCCGCGGTCCCGCCGCGGCCCCGCCCGCACCTGCCCGTTCGCAGGGCCCGACGACCGTCGGCGGTCCGCAGGACGTCCACTCCGACGGCGGCAGCACCGGTGGCACTCCGCCTCCGGCTCCTGTGGCGCCCGCTGCTCCCGTCGCGCCCATCGCTTCCGAGCCGGCTCGCCCGGCAGCACCCGGTGCTCCCACGGCGTCCGCGCCGGTCGGCGTCTCCGCAGCCGACGCCGGTCCGGTACGGGGCGGTCCCGCCACCTCTGCCGCGACCGGAAGGCAGGCGCCCGTCGGACGATCCGGGGGCCCGGCCACCTTCCGCGCAGCAGGCGTGGCTCACGGTGCGCGCGACGATCGAGCAGAGACGGCATCCGAAGCCACCAGCGCATGGGATCCGTCCATGTCCGACGATTCATGGGCCCTCGTCGAACCACCGGAGGAGGCCTTCGATCCGGGACCGGGCTGGGGCTCGGTGCCGGAGGAGCCGCACGAGCGCAGGAGCCCGTCGGCGAACGGCCAGGGTCCGGCGCGACCGGGCGGTCCTGCCGAACCGGTCAGGACCGGCTCGACGAGGACGCGGGGCAGCGTGACGCCCGCACCGGCGCACGCCGGGACATCGAGCGGTGTCCCGAGCGGCCCTGCCTCCACGCCTGAACGCCCTGCTGCGGATCGGCCGCCGGCGGCCTCGCCGTCCCGATCGGTGGTGTGGAGTCCGTCGGTGGAGTCGGCTCCGCCGACGGGCGGGTCCACGACCCGCCCGGCAGGCCCCGGTGGCGTGCCGTCATCACCGGAGGGGCAGGCCGCTGCAGACCGTGCGACCGGCGTCGCGCGTCCCGGCGGGACGGCTGCCGTCCCGAACTTCATCGGTACCGCCGCTGCCGCCGGCATCTCCGGGACCGCGTCCGGGCACGCCGCGCCGTCCGCCGCCGACGCCGCAGCTGCCGGCATGGCGGGCGCAGCAGCGGCACCGGATCGCCCGGCATCGGCGGACAACATCCGGCAGAAGCCCGTCAGTCGCTACCAGCAGCTGCTGGACGAAGCCGAGCGGAAGCGCGCCGAGGAGGCAGCCGCTACCAGGGGCGCCGCGGACCTGCGCTTCGTCGACGACGAGCCCAGCGCGGACGACGAAACCATCGAGGAATCCGGGCTCGTCGGCCGGACGGCGATCGAGCGCATCCTCAACGGACGCCTGATCGAGGAGCGCGGCGTCGACAACCAGTAGCATCCCGGCCCAGCCGATCCGGGAACGCTGAGGGCGTAACGCGGAAAGGTCCTTCCGGACGGACCGGCCCCGTGCAGGGCGGACAATGGAAGGACACCCTCCTGCCGCCCCTCCTCCGGGTACTGCGGCGACGGGCTCCGGTGCCGGAGACACCGGCACCACCACCTGACCCAGAAGAGGAAACACCGTGTACGAAGGCGCAGTCCAGGAGCTGATCGACGAGCTCGGACGCCTGCCCGGCGTCGGCCCGAAATCGGCGCAACGCCTCGCGTTCCACATCCTGGAAGCCGACGGCGAGGACATGAAACGCCTCGTCACGGCGATCACCACGGTCAAGGAACGGGTGAAGTTCTGCACCATCTGCGGCAACGTCGCGGAGCAGGAGAAGTGCGCCATCTGCCGCGACCCGCGCCGCGACCCGACCATGATCTGTGTGGTCGAGGAGTCGAAGGACGTGATCGCCGTCGAGCGCACGCGCTCCTTCCGCGGCAGGTACCACGTCCTCGGTGGCGCCATCAACCCGATCGCCGGGGTGGGCCCCGACCAGCTGCGCATCCGCGAACTGCTCGCCCGCCTCACGGACGAGCAGATCCAGGAGATCATCATCGCCACCGACCCCAACCTCGAAGGCGAGGCGACGGCGACCTACCTGGTGCGCATGCTCAAGACGATCGGCATCCCGGTGACCCGGCTCGCCTCGGGCCTGCCCGTCGGCGGGGACCTCGAGTACGCCGACGAGGTGACCCTCGGTCGGGCGTTCGAGGGCCGCCGGGCCATGTCCTAGGCGATCCGCGTGCCCTGGGCGAGGCGCTGGGCGGGCATGGTCAGCCTGCGCCGCCCGATGAGGAGCAGGGCCCCGGCGAGCAGGACCTGGAGACCGAGGCCCAGCGGCCAGATCGGTGTCTCCTGCGGAAGCGGGCGGAGCGACTCCGCCAGCTCCTCGCACGACTGCTCGACGTCGGGACCGGCCTGCGCGGCCCGCACGCCCTGGCTGATCGTCTCCATGATGCCCGGCGTGTAGTAGGGGCCGCCCTGCGGCAGTCCGGCCGCGTCGGTCGCAGGATCGGGTTCGGGAAGGTCCTCGACGCTGTAGGGGACGGCGTCCGCGACCACCACGAAGGGGTTGGCGGCCAGCAGCCACGCGATGTACTCGGTGCGCGGGATCATGCCCTGGCTCGTCTGCGTGACGCACTCCATCTCGGCACCCGCCTCCGGAGCGCCCGTACTGTCGAGGCTGCTCTCCGGGTAGGTGTAGTAGGACGTCGTCATGGTCCGCTCCTCCATCACCAGCGTGGTGCTCAGCCCGAAGACGATCACCGTACCGATCGCGAGCAGCGCCACCAGCATGTACGTGCTGACGATCGAGAACAGCGGACGGTTCGCCAGGGCGGAGACGCCGACCCCGATCGCGCAGACGACACCCAGTTCGACGGCCAGCATCAGGAGCGAGACGATGGCCTCCTGCGCGTTCACCCCGCCGAGGGCCAGCGCCCAGAAGATGAACGGGCAGCTGAGGACGAGGAAGGCCAGCGAACCCACCCAGGACGCGAGCCATTTCCCCATGAGCAGCTGGCCCGGTGTCAGCAGCGTCACCTGCAGGATCGCCAGGGTCCCACCTGCCCGGTCCCCGTTGACGGCATTGGCGGACAGTCCCGGGGCGACGAGCAGGCCGAACAGCAGGACGAACCCGACGACCAGGTCGAACAGGATGCCGCCCTCGTTGTCGGTGCTTCCGAGGATGCCGGTCGCCAGAACGAAGATGAAGCCGATCACCACAAACCAGATGCCGAGCATCCAGTACCAGCCCTTGCCACGCAGGCGTTGCCGCATCTCGAGGGAGAACACGGTGCGGACGGCGGACCAGAAGGTCAGGCCGGTGGTGCTGCCGACGGGCTGAGGGGTCGACGGTTGGGTCACTGTGCTCATAGTCTGTCCGTATCCAGGCTCATGTAGGTCTCCTCGAGCGCCCCGCCGGCGGGGGCGAAGGCGGTGACGACGACGTCGCCCATCACCAGCGTGCGCAGCAGCCAGGATGCCTCCGCGGTGCTGCCGAGCTGGACGAGGAACTCCTCGCGCCGGGAGTCCCCGCGCGTCTCGTAGCGGACCCCGTAGCTCTGCAGGGCGGCGGCGAGCGCCGACATCGATTCCGCCTGGACGTAGTAGCGGCGCATCTGGCTGCCGGCCTCGTCGAGCGTCTGGCTCTTGACCGACTGTCCGCGGCTGACGAAGACGGCGCGGTCCGCGATCTCGTCCAGCTCCGACAGGACATGGCTCGAGACGACGACGGTCTTACCTCCGGCGGCGAGCGAGCGCAGGAGCGACCTCAGTTCCACGCGGGATCCGGGATCCAGACCGGACGCGGGCTCGTCCAGCAGCAGGACCTCCGGATCGTGGATCAGTGCACGGGCCAGGCTGAGCCGCTGTTGCTGGCCGCGGGAGAGCACGCGGGCCGGTCGGCGACCGAACTCGGTGAGGTTCACCGCGACCAGCAGTTCCTCGGCGCGACGCGAGCGGTCGGCGGCGCTCGAACCGTACAGGGCGCCGATCGTGGTCAGCACTTCGAGTGCCGTGAGTGATTCCCAGACGCCGAGGGTGTCCGGCATCCAGCCGACCCTGCTCCGCACCTGCGCCGGCTGCGTGACGGGATCGAATCCCGCGACGCGCACCGTCCCGCGATCCGGGGCCAGGAGGCTCGCCATCATCAGCATCAGAGTCGTCTTGCCGGAGCCGTTCGGACCGATCAGAGCGGTCACTTCCCCGGGCGGAGCCTCGAAATCGATGTCGCGGACGGCCGGCACCGAGCCGAAGCTCCGGGCGACCCCCTCGACAACGATTCCCCCGAATTCGTTGGTCATGGTCCGAGGGTATGCGACGCCCGTCCGATCGGACCCGCGACGGGCACGAATTCCTCGTCGGATGGCTGTTCTTATTCGGACCCATACTTTGAGCCGGTAACGGCCGCGCCGCTACACTTGCACGGGTGTCGGGTCATGGACGCCCGTCCTCGAGGCGCCGGTGCCGCCGCCCGTCAACAGCCGGCGCGGCAGGTCCCACCGCCGTCGCCCTTCATCAGTGAGCGAGTGCATGAGCCTCATAGTGCAGAAATTCGGCGGATCGTCGGTTGCCGACGCCGATGGCATCAAACGCGTGGCGCGGCGCGTCGTCGAGACGCAGGCGGCGGGGCACCACGTGGTGGTCGTCGTCTCCGCGATGGGCGACAGCACGGACGAGTTGCTGGACCTCGCCGGCCAGGTGAGTCCCGCGTCGTCGGATGCGCGCGAGATGGACATGCTCCTGAGCGCGGGCGAACGCATCTCCATGGCACTGCTCGCGATGGCCATCCACGGCATCGGAGCGTCCGCCCAGTCCTTCACCGGCAGCCAGGCGGGCATGATCACCGACGCCATCCACGGCAAGGCCCGCATCATCGACGTCTCCCCGCACCGCATCCGGACCGCCATCGAGAAGGGCGACATCGCGATCGTGGCCGGCTTCCAGGGGATGAGCCGCGACAGCAACGACATCACGACCCTCGGTCGCGGCGGCTCCGACACCACCGCCGTCGCGCTCGCGGCAGCGCTCGACGCCGACGTCTGCGAGATCTACACGGATGTCGACGGCGTCTACACCGCCGATCCGCGCGTGGTCCCGTCGGCGCAGAAGATCGACACCATCTCGAGCGAGGAGATGCTGGAGATGGCCGCGTCCGGTGCCAAGATCCTGCACCTGCGCTGCGTCGAGTACGCCCGGCGCTTCGGCGTGCCCCTCCACGTCCGCTCCTCCTTCAGCCACAACGAGGGCACGTGGGTCCTGCCCAGCCCCGACGACCAGATCAAGATTCAAGAGGGAGAACCCTTGGAACAGCCCATCATCTCCGGTGTCGCCCACGACCGCTCCGAAGCGAAGGTCACCGTGGTCGGTGTCCCCGACATTCCCGGTAAGGCCGCGGAGATCTTCGGGATCGTCGCCGGCGCCAACACGAATATCGACATGATCGTGCAGAACGTGTCGACCCACGGCTCGGGGCACACCGACATCTCCTTCACCCTGCCGATCGTCGACGGCGCCGAGGCCCTCGCCGCGCTGGCGGAGGCCCAGGAGCGCGTGGGCTTCGAGACCGTCGACTACAACGAGAAGATCGGCAAGCTCTCGCTGATCGGCGCCGGCATGCGTTCGAACCCGGGGGTCTCCTACCGGTTCTTCCGCGCACTGTCCGACGCCGGGGTGAACATCGACATGATCTCGACGTCGGAGATCCGGATCTCCGTGGTGACGGGGGCGGAACTGCTCGACACCGCGGTCCGCGCGGTGCACGCGGCCTTCGAGCTCGACGGCGAGGCCACGGCGACCGTCTACGCCGGCACCGGGCGCTAGTCCACCCGCTCGGGCGCCGGGGATCCGCACCGCTGCTGTCCGGCGCGGAGGCGGCTGACGCCGTCTCTGGAGCATCCCGTCCAGGACGCGGAAAAGGCCGGTGGATGATCCACCGGCCTTTTCCGTGCAGGTGCTGCTACTTGTTCCCGGTCGGGGTGATCGCCTCGCGCGGGCCTTCCAGGAGCTTGTCGGCGGGGTTGACGGTGGGGAGCTGGGTCTGGGCCTCGCCCTCTCCGTCGACGACGACCGTCACATACGTCACGGTCGACGAGCCTGCGTAGCTCACGCGTCCCACGTAGGAGCCGGGGGTGAGGCCGGTCCAGCCGAGGGTGACCGCGCCGGTGCTTCCGTTCGCGAGGGCGAGCGGGTTGGGCGTCAGCGTCGCGTTGTTCTCATTGGCGCCCAGCACGACCGCATCGATGGTGCCGGTGGTCGGCCGGTTGTCGGTGCTCGCGTAGAGGTTGGCGAGGATGCGGTACCTACCGGGTGCCGGATCCTCGATCGTGATCGTCTCACTGGCGTCGGCCGTCGCGACCTGCGTGACGGTGCCGGCGGGGGTGAGGATCAACATGTCGAAGTCGGCGGTCGGATCGTCCGAGAGGACCGAGAACTTCGCGACCGGAGCGCCTTCGGGAACCGTCACGTCCTTGATCGCGTCCGCACCGACCTCGAGCTCGATCGCCGTCGTGTCGGCCTTGGACAGGCCGTCGAGCGTCATCTGGATCGGGGTGTTGGTTCCCGAGGTGACGTCGAAGGAGCCGCTGCCGTCGGGGCCGGCGGAGTTGAAGGCCACCTCGGCCGGCGCGTTGATGGCCTGGGGCCGGACGGCCACCGGTGAGGTGACGTTCTTGCCCTGGCCGGACCAGGTCAGCGAACCGGCGGCGAACTGGCCGAAGGGAGCGCTCTGGTTCTCGAAGGAGACCTTGAAGGTGCGGGTCTCACCCGGCGCGCTGAAGTTCAGGACCGACGGCGTGACCGTGACCTTCACTCCGGGCACGTTGGCGGTCGCACGGTAGAGCCCGGGAGTCACGGCGGTGACGGTCCGGGTCACCTCGGTCCGTCCGGTGAGGTTGCCGAGGGCGAAGGACGGCACGTTGGTGTTCCTCGCCTCGACGGGCTCGAGGCCCTTGATGCCAAGGTCCATGCCCGTGCCCTGGATGAAGGCGAGGTAGTCCTCGACGTCCTGGTCGTAGACCAGGCCCGGGCTGAGCACAGTGGCGGGGTCGATGTGGCCTGCGCCGACCGCGAGGACGTCGGTCTCGACTCCGCCGGTGGCGGTCTTCAGCGGGTACGCCGTGGTCATCATGGCGGACTTCACGGTCGCCGGGGACCAGGCGGGGTTCTTCGCGAGGACCAGTGCGGCGAGGCCTGCCACGTGCGGCGAGGCCATGGACGTGCCGGAGAGGAAGCCGAACTGCGCGCCGTTCGAGCCGACGGTGGAGACGCCCGCGAGGACGGCGACGCCGGGAGCCGTGACATCCGGCTTCAGGAGGTCGGAGTCGGTGGCGAGCAGCGGGCCGCGCGAGGAGAAGCCTGCGACCTGGGGTGCGGGCGGCAGGGGCTTGCCCGTGGTGTCGGTGGCCTTCAGTGCGACCGTGATGGACGGGTTCGCAGCGACCTTCGCCTTGAGCTCGAGGGCCTCCGGAGCGTTGACGTGCACCGTCGGGACGGCGTGCTGGTCGGTGTCCGTCGACGAGTCGACGAGGTTCACGAGGATCATGCCCACACCGCCGGCGCGAGCGACCTCGGCGCTCTTGGCTGCCCGGTCGACGACGCCGCGGTCACAGACCACGATCCTGCCGGTGACCTTCGCGGGGTCGAGCGTGTTGGGTCCGCACAGATTCGGTGTCGCGGCACCTGCAGCGGCGGCATTCGCCGCGAGGACGACAGGGCTGGCCGGGACACCCGTGCGCATGATGGAGGCACCGCGGTACTTGGTGCCGTCGGAGAACTCCGCCGTACCCTGCAGTTCGTAGCTGAACGTGCTCGCGGCAACCGTGGTCATCCAGGGGGCGCCGTGGTTGACGGTGCTCGCCGTAGGACCGGAGTTGCCGGCCGAGGCCGCGACGAAGATGCCCGCCGAGGTCGCCGAGAGGAAGGCGAGGGACACGGGGTCCGTCGTCGTCGTCGCGCTGCCCGAGATGGAGAAGTTGAGGACGTCCACGCCGTCGAGGATGGCCTGGTTGATGGCCGCGATCGCTGCGGAGTTGTAGCAACCGCCTGTGTCGGGATCCGTGTCCTCCCAGCAGACCTTGTAGACCGAGATCTTCGCGGCCGGAGCGACGCCTGAGGAGACTCCGAAGTTCCGTCCGTCGACGGTCTGGGTCACGCCGGCGTTGCCCGCCGCGGTGCTCGCCGTGTGCGTGCCGTGGTTGTCGATGTCCACGGGGGAGATGACTTCCTGCGGTGCGCGGTCGGCCTCCGGGACGGTGTCGAGGAAGGCATCGGCGAAGTAGCGGGCCGAGAGGACCTTCGAGTTGCAGAGGCTGCCGTCGAAGTCCTCGCCCACCTGGCACTCGCCGACGAAGGTGCTGCCGTCGGCCTTGAGCATGGCGATCCTGCCCTTGGCGTCGAGGTAGGGTTCGCCGACCTTGGGCTTCGAGTTGCCCTTGAGCGGCTTCACCGTGCTGCCGGCGAAGAAGGGGTTGTCGGGGGCGTAACCGGTGTCGATCACGCCGACGACGGTGCCGGCGCCGGCGTTCTTCTCGCCGCCGAACTGGCCCTTCCAGGTGCCCTTCTTCCCGCTCAGGCCGAGGAAGTCGATGCTCGAGTAGTCGGGAGCGCTCTCGACGTCCGGAGCCACGAGCAGCACGTCGTCGCTCTTGGCGAGCTCGACCGCCTGGTCGGCGCTGAGATCCGCGGCGAAGCCGTTGATGGCCGCCGTGTAGGTGCGCTTGATCTCGACGTTCTCCTCGGCGGCGACCTCCTGCTGCTTGCCCTCGAGGAACTGCGAGTACTGCTGGACGTTCGCGGCGGCGGCGTCGAGCTTCTTGCCCTTCTCGGGCTTCGTGGGTGCGATGCCGTCGACGCCGCCCTCGTACGTGGCGACCGGCTTGTCGGCGAGCACGACGATGTACTTGCCGTCCGGGTACTGCGCCGGGTCCAGCTCCTTGGCCGGCGCCTTCTGGGGCGTCACCGAGGTGGCAGGCACGGGAGCCGCGAAGGCGGCGGGCGCCACGGCCGTCGACGTCACCAGCAGCGGCAAACCCAGAACGATGGCCGTGGCAGCGCGCAGGGTGCTGCGCCCCTGCCCGGCTTTTCTCCGTTGTGTCATAGGAAGGTAGTGCCTCTCGTGAAAGTGCGGGCCGGCCATGGCCGTTCCCCCTGTGCCGTGGCTCTCCTGGATAGGATTTCCGAGTTGTGAGAGCAATCACAGCCGCCACGGCGAGCACAAACTTACCTCAGGCAACACAGCCTCACCAGCCGCCCCAGCCCGCGTCATCCAGAATTTACCCGGGATATTTACCATTTCCGGTCCGGGTGATAATGGATCCATGCACGCCGATCTCCTGCCCCGCCTCGCCGAGGCCGACTGGCAGGATCGCGAGAGGCGCCACAGGGAACGGGTGACGCGCTTCGCCGAACCCTATCTGGACCGGCGGTCACGCGGCGCCAAGCATCCCGTCGAGGACTTCCTGTTCACCTACTACAACCAGAAGCCGGGCCGGCTCCTGCGCTGGCACCCCGGAGCCGGCGTGGTGCTGGAAGGCGCGGAGGCCGCCGGGCGCGGCGGCTGGAAGTACTACACGGCGGACGACGACGGCGTCCGGGTGGACGTCCGGACCTTCATCGAGGAGCGGCGCGATGCCGTCGGGTTCGCCCGGCTGATCCTCGCCCGGACGGCCGCACGGCCCGCGCAGTTCGGCTGCTTCGGACTCCACGAATGGGCGATGGCCTACCGCTCGGGGGTCAACGGCGTGCGCCACGAGTACCTCGGCCTGCGCCTCGGTGCGGCCGGGACGGACGACGTCGTCGAATCGGCCCGTATCCGCTGCACGCACTTCGACGCCTTCCGCTTCTACACGCCACAGGCCGTCCCCCTCAACGAGTACGCGCCGACGAGGGAGACGCAGCGGGACCTGGAGCAACCGGGCTGCCTCCACGCCAACATGGACCTCTACAAGTGGGCGTACAAGCTGACTCCCCTGCTGCCGAGCGAGATCGTGATGGACTGCTTCGAACTCTCCTGGCGCATCCGGGCGATGGACATGCAGGCCTCCCCCTACGACCTCTCGAAGTGGGGCTACCGGCCCATTCAGATCGAGACGACCGAGGGCAAGGCCGAGTACGTCCGCCTGCAGCGCGGTTTCGCGCAGGAGGCCCAGGCGCTCCGGGAACGGCTCTCGGAAAGCCTGGAGCGGGCCCTCGGCTCCTGAGCCGGTTCGATGGCAGAGGCCACCGTCACTGGTGCGGGTCCTGCATCACTCGGTTCCTCGCCGGAAGCAGTCCTTCAGCCAGGTCACGGCGTCGCCGGTCGTCGTGAAGTGCCTGGTGGGGTAGGGCGGATTGTGCTGCTGTTTGTAGTAGGCGGTGATGATGGGATCCCCGGCTTCCGTTCCGACGACGGCCAGGGCCGCGACATCCAGCCCGGTGGCAAGGATGCGCAGTGCTTCCTCCGTCAGCGAGATCAGGTGATTGAGGTGGATGAGCATCGGCGGGCAGACGGACGGACTGAGCTGGGTGACCCGGCTGACCACGGCTGCCGCGACAGTGTCGTCGACATCCGTGTCGGCCTCACATTCGAGCCACAACACCTCCCCCCGCATCTCGGCCCTGAACGGCTCGGTCGTGGCGGCGGCGTCACCCACGCTCGCGTCCGCCCTCAGCCAGGCGACCGCGTCGGATTCGTCCGTGAAGTACCTGCTGGGCGTCGCGGACCGATAGTTGAACGCCGTGAGCACCCTGCCCACCTCGTCGACACCGACGACCGCGGTACGCGTGGAGAAGGTGTCATCGATCAGCAACTGCTTCGCCTCCGCCGTGATCCGCTCCACCAGCCCGATGTGCACCAGCAGGGGCCGCCTGCCGCCGGGAGACGCCGCAGTGACCGCGGCGAGCGTCGAGCGGACGTCCTCCGCCTGCATCGTGATACCGGGGGCCCAGCGCAGGCACAGGAGATCGCCGTCGTCACTGAGGGTGTAGCGAGGAGGGGACGCCTCGTCCGAGCCCGCCATCAGCACCTCCGCTTCTTCGTCGGCACGGCATCAGTGCCATGGTCTCCTTCCGGCAGCGCACTTTCAACCGCCCGTCCGCACCGACGTTCCGTCCCCGCGCGGCGTCGGGAGCGCCAGGAACGAAGGCTGCACCACCCGTTACGCTGGGAGACCAGCCGAAGGGGACACACATGACACCTCCCGCCCTGCTGCCGGCAGCAGGACCGCACCGGGCGGTCGTGCGCCTGGCGATCGCCCTCGCAACCCTCGTCCTCGCCGTCTCCGCCTGCGCGCAGGGCGGACCGGTGACCGAACCCACCGAGCAGGAGAACACCATGCAGTCCTCCACCCCCGAACCCTCGGAGACGTTGTCCGGGGCCCCGTCGCCGACATCGGGCAGCCCCTTCCCCACCGCGACCGGCGCCGCCCCTCCGTCGTCGACCGTCGCCGCCCTGCTCACGGTCACCCTCCAGCAGGACGCCGCTGCCGAGCCCGTACAGTACGTCCTCGAATGCGTCGACGGCGTTCCCGGGCCCGCCTCGACGCTTCCCGGCGCCGAGGCCGCCTGCGCGGCGCTCGCCCGGTTGGGCTCGACGTTCTTCACGACCCGGCCCAGCAAGGACATCATCTGCACGCAGCAGTACGGCGGGCCGCAGACGGCGAGCATCAGCGGTGAGATCGACGGCACGCCCGTCCTGGCGTCGTTCTCCCTGACCGACGGCTGCGAGATCTCCCGATGGAACAAGGTGCAGGACATCCTCGGGGCACCGGGAGCGCAGTAGGGGTCGCCGGGTGCCGCTGCTCCCGCTGATCGACCGCACCCGGCGGGCAGGTTCGATCCTGCCCACCGGTCGGCGCCGATCAGTGGGACGAACGCGGCCGGTGTGGTCGAAAGCGGACACCACGCCGGACAGGCCCGCGCCGAATCCCCGGTAGACTTGCAGGGCAAGCTCGCGGAGCGCCAGTGTCAATCCAGATACGGCGTGAGACGGCACTTCCGGGTCACTGCATTCAATGCTGGACCCCCAGCACTCGCCGCTCACGCACAGGAGTTGCCGGATGCCCCGGATCGTTGTCGACGTCATGCCCAAGCCCGAGATCCTCGACCCGCAGGGTAAGGCGATCGCCGGAGCGCTCCCCCGGATCGGCCTCACCGGTTTCGCCGGTGTCCGCCAGGGCAAGCGTTTCGAGCTGACCGTGGACGGTGACGTCACGGAGGAGGTCCTCGAGCAGGCCCGCCACGCCGCCACCACGCTGCTGTCCAACCCCGTCATCGAGGACGTCACCCGCGTGGAGGTCCTCGAGGAGGACGCGCAGTGAGTACCGCCGATATCGAGACACCCCTCATCGGCGGACCCCAGCCGGTCGCCTCGGACAACGAGAACAGCCCCCTGAACGGCGTGAAGGTCGGCGTCGTCACGTTCCCCGGGTCGCTCGACGACCGCGACGCCGTCCGAGCCGTCCGCCTCGCCGGCGGCAGCGCCATCCACCTGTGGCACGGCGACCACGACCTGCAGGACGTCGACGCCGTGATCATCCCCGGCGGCTTCTCCTACGGCGACTACCTGCGGGCGGGTGCCATCTCGCGCTTCGCCCCGCTCATGGAGCAGATCACCGCCGCGGCCTCGGGTGGGGAGAACGCCCTCCCCGTGCTCGGCATCTGCAACGGTTTCCAGGTCCTCACCGAGGCACACCTGCTGCCCGGCTCGATGATCAAGAACAACGACCTGCACTTCATCTGCCGTGACCAGCGCCTGCGCGTCGAGAACAACGGCACCTTCTGGACCTCCGACTACGGGCAGGGCGAGGAGATCGTCATCCCGCTCAAGAACCAGGACGGCCAGTTCGTCGCGGACGACTACACCCTCGACGAGCTCGAGGGTGAGGGCCGCGTGGTCTTCCGCTACGTCGACGGCAACCCGAACGGCTCGCGCCGTGACATCGCCGGTATCTCGAATGCCGCGGGCAACGTCGTCGGGCTCATGCCGCACCCCGAACACGCGGTGGAGGCCGGCTTCGGCCCCGACTCCTCGGGGCGCGGGAACGTCGATGTCCGTGGCGGCACCGACGGACTCGGCATCTTCACCTCGGTACTCAAGAAACTGGTGGGCAAGTGACCGCAGAGACAATGTCCAAGAAGTTCAACATCGACACGGTCGCGAACGCCGAGGCCACCCCGGGCCAGGCGCTGCCGTGGGCCGAACTCGGCCTCAAGGAGAACGAGTACCAGCGCGTCGAGGAGATCCTCGGCCGTCGCCCCACCGGTGCCGAACTCGCCATGTACTCCGTGATGTGGAGCGAGCACTGCTCCTACAAGTCCTCGAAGGTGCACCTGCGCCAGTTCGGTGACAAGGTCACCGAGGCCATGAAGGAGCACCTGCTCGTCGGCATCGGCGAGAACGCCGGCGTCGTCGACATCGGGGACGGCTGGGCCGTGACGTTCAAGGTCGAGAGCCACAACCACCCCTCGTTCGTGGAGCCCTACCAGGGCGCGGCCACCGGCGTCGGAGGCATCGTGCGGGACATCATCTCGATGGGTGCCCGTCCGGTCGCCGTCATGGACCCGCTGCGCTTCGGCGCGATCGACCACCCCGACACCGCGCGCCTCGTGCACGGGATCGTCGCGGGTATCGGCGGCTACGGCAACTCCCTCGGCCTGCCGAACATCGGCGGTGAGGTGGTCTTCGACTCCGTCTACCAGGGGAACCCGCTGGTCAACGCCCTCGCGGTCGGCGTCCTGCGGCACGAGGACATCCGCCTCGCGAACGCGTCCGGCGCCGGCAACAAGGTGGTCCTCTTCGGTGCCCGCACCGGCGGTGACGGGATCGGCGGCGCGTCCGTGCTGGCCTCCGAGTCCTTCGACGACGCCAAGCCCTCCAAGCGACCCGCGGTCCAGGTGGGCGATCCGTTCGCCGAGAAGGTCCTCATCGAGTGCTGCCTCGAACTGTTCAAGGCCTCCGTGGTCGAGGGCATCCAGGACCTCGGTGCCGCCGGCATCTCCTGTGCGACGTCGGAACTCGCGTCCAACGGCGACGGCGGCATGCACGTCGAACTCACCAACGTGCTGCTGCGCGACCCGTCCCTGACGCCCGGCGAGATCCTCATGTCGGAGTCGCAGGAGCGCATGATGGCCGTGGTCACGCCCGAGAACATGGCAGCCTTCGAGGCCATCATGGACAAGTGGTCCGTGGAGTACTCCTGGCTCGGCGAGGTCACCGACACCGGGCGCCTCATCATCGAGTGGGACGGCGAGAAGATCGTCGACGTCGACCCCCGCACCGTGGCCCACGAGGGACCGGTCTACGAGCGCCCCTACTCCCGCCCCGAGTGGCTCGACGGCGTCCAGGCGGACGCCTTCGCGGCCGAGCGGCCCGCCGACCTGCGCGAGGCCGTCCTCGAACTCATGGCATCGCCGAACATGTGCGCGAAGAACTGGGTGACCGACCAGTACGACCGCTACGTGCAGGGCAACACGGCGCTGGCCATGCCCGACGACGCCGGAGTGGTCCGCGTCGACGAGGAGACGGGCCTCGGCATCGCGATCTCGACGGACGCCAACGGCCGCTACTGCTACCTC
The DNA here is from genome assembly GCA_004001285.1 of Arthrobacter sp. MN05-02. Taxonomy (NCBI): domain Bacteria; kingdom Bacillati; phylum Actinomycetota; class Actinomycetes; order Micrococcales; family Micrococcaceae; genus Arthrobacter; species Arthrobacter sp. MN05-02. The sequence continues at coordinate 409,581 of AP018697.1, read as the reverse complement.
AACCCCTACGAGGGTGCGCGCCTGGCCCTCGCCGAGGCCTACCGCAACGTGGCGACGTCGGGTGCCCAGCCCCTCGCGGTCACCGACTGCCTGAACTTCGGCTCACCCGAGGATCCCGAGGTCATGTGGCAGTTCGCGGAGACCGTCCGCGGCCTCGCGGACGCCTGCCAGGAGCTCGGCGTTCCCGTCACCGGCGGCAACGTCTCGCTGTACAACCAGACCGGCGGCGTGGCGATCCACCCCACCCCGGTGGTCGGCGTGCTGGGCGTGTTCGACGACGTCGCACGCCGCACGCCGTCGGGGTGGCGTGAGGACGGCCAGGCTATCTACCTGCTCGGGACGACGGCGGACGAGCTGGACGGTTCCGAGTGGGCCAACCTGCGCGGGCACCTCGGCGGGCAGCCTCCGGCCCTGGACCTGGCTGCGGAGCGGACGCTCGCCGCGATCCTGGTCAACTGCTCGCGTGACGGCATGATCGACGCCGCACACGACCTCTCCGAGGGCGGGCTCGCGGCCGGCCTGAGCGACATGGCGCTGCGCTTCGGTGTGGGTGCGCGCATCGGGATCGACGAGCTGTGCGAGCGCGACGGCATCGACGCGTTCACCGCCCTGTTCAGCGAGAGCCAGGCGCGCGCCGTCGTCAGCGTCCCCCGCTCGGAGGAGGTGCGCTTCAACGACATGTGTACCGCGCGGAACTTCCCCACCCTCCGCATCGGCGTGGTGGACACGGAGAACCGGGCGCTCGACGTCCAGGGCTACTTCACCCTGCCGCTCGACCAGCTCCGCGAGGCGCACGAGGGCACGCTGCCGAGGCACTTCGGCTAGGACCGGACCCTGACCGGCAGGAGGCCGCCACCCACCGGGTGGCGGCCTCCTGCGTCTGCGCGACGGTCGCGGCTGCCGGCCCGCGGCCGAACAGTCCAGTCCGGCCAGGCCGGCCGGTCAGGCCGGTCGCGGCTGCCGGTCAGTCCGGTCAGGCCGGTCAGGCGGCCTTCGGCATCGCCGTGACCACGACGTTCTTGCCCCAGGGGTCCTCGGTGTAGCAGCTGATGAGCACCACGCGGTTGGGCACGATGTCCCAGATGTCGCTGTCCTTCAGGGTGTCCTTGTCGTGGGTGATCACCGCGTCGACCACGTAGGTGATGTCCCCCGTCCCGGTGGTGAGGACGAACTCGCTGCCCACGAGCGCTTCGTCGCTCAACCGGTTGAAAGGGGCGTCCCTGCCGTCCCAGCTGTGTCCGGCGATGTACGTGGTGTTGTTCGAGCCGGCTCCCGGCACGCCGTAGGACGTGAGCCAGTAGGCGTCGACGGTGAGCGGCGGCACGAGGGTCTGCGCTGCGAGGTCCGCGTCGCTGGGGGTGAGCGGAAGGACGGCCATGTCCATGTCTGCTGCGGGGAAGGAGAGCCCGGTGGGCTGCGACGCGGCGGGGCCGAGGTCGGCCGGAGTCGGGCTCGGTGCAACGGCGGGGCCGGCGTGCCGGCGGTGGACGACGCCGTCGCGACGGCGGAGAGGGTGGACGACGCGTCCGCCGGCGCTCCGGCCGGATCGGGCGGGAGGACCGACAGGGCGATGGCCAGGGCGGCGGCCGCGGCGAGCGGCAGCGCCAGCCAGCGCTTCCTCGGGCGTGACCTCACCGGTCCGCGCGAGACAGTGCCCGTCTCCTGGTCGAGGGCTTCGTCCGGGATGCCGTGCTGTTCCATGGGGTGCGCTGTCCTGGTTCGGGGATGAAGGATGCCTGCCGTCGCCCGGAACCGAGGTCGTGCGACCAGGGTTCCGGGCAACGGCAGCCGAGGGGCTAGCGCTGTGCGCGCTCGAGGCGGCGCATACGGGCGGCGGTGGCCACCGGAACGGCGACGCCGACCGCGAGCAGTGCCGCGATGAGGGCGACGGCTGCGCTGTTGTCCTCGGTGGCGACGGCGGTCTGCACGTTGAGGCCCTTGTTCGTGCCGGTCGGGGCCTTGGCGACCGCTCCCGGAGCGACCGGAGCAGCCGGAGCTGCGACGGGTGCTACCGGCGCTACGGGCGCCGCGGGAACCACGACGGGCACCACGGGGTCGACGCCGATGGCGCCGGCGTCACACGCGGCGAGGAACGCCTTGAACAGGTCGAGGAGCTGCTGTGCGAGCACTGCGTCCCCGCTGAGCTGCAGCAGCAGAGCATCGGCCTGCTGGGTTGCGGTGAGCAGCGCGTTCTCGGCGTCGATGACGGACTGAGTATTCAGGGCCGCGTCGAGGGCTGCAGCGGCCGCGATTCCGGTGTTCGAAGCCGTCGCCTGCGCGGCCAGGGCCAGCGTCAGCTCGTCCTGAGCGGCAACGACCGCGTCGTCGTTCAGGGGATTGCCATCGCCCTGCTGATCCGCCGCGACGGCGGCATCGAAGGCGGCCTTGTACTCGGCCTCCTCCGTCGCAACGAGTGCGGTGGCGGTCTCGTAATCCGCTTCGGCCTTGTCGACTGCAGCCTGAGCCGTCACGGCTGCTTCGGATGCGACTGCCGCGGCATACGCGGCTTCGGCATTCGCAGCGGCGGTGACGACGGCGGCCGTCACCGTCTCGAACTGGCTGACGAAGGTGAGGTCGACACCGGCAGCACCCAGTGCCGCGTTGAACTGCGTCGACGCCTGCAGGCAGGCGGCGTCACCCGGTGCGGCGGACGCCATCGGAGCACCGAGGAACAGTCCACCGGCGAGGAGGGTAGCCGTCGATCCGGCAGCAACCCATTTTTTGGCAACGATCATGTGTGCGCGTCTCCTGAAACACGTAGTATCCCCCGGGTGGTCCCCGACGGCGCAGCTTGCGGCCCCATCCGCAAGCGGCGTCCTCGGATGGAGGCCGCCGCGAACAAACTATTCGTGATCCGCTGATCGCCGGGATCAGGGCATTCACCCAGAACGAGCTGGGACTACCCTGGGCGACCGCTGTACTCCCCAACCTAGGGCGGTTGTGTTACCTGGGCAATGAAAACAAGTAGTCCGGGCTGGTAACGGTTTGGCATCGGGAGTCAGCCGAAATGCGCCTTCGTGATGAGGCCGTGCACGCCCACGGTCCGGTCCACGACCTGCGAGACGGCGAAGTCCGCCGCCGCGGAGAGGTAGGCGTACGCCACGGAACGTTCCATCCCGCGGTCGTGCTCGAGGAAATCGAGTGCGTTGACGACGGCGCGGCGCATTGCGACGTTCAGGTCACCCGATACTCCTCCGCCGGCGAGGCCGTCCGGGTCGGAGAGGCCGATCGGGATCCAGGCGTCCTTCGTCTCGCCGAACGGATAGGAGTAGGCCACGGACGGGGCGTCTCCGGTCCCGGGCTTGCAGACGGTCAGCCGGAAGGTACCGCGCAGTGAACCCTCCATCGCCGTCAGGGCGACTTCCCCGTCACCCATGCCCATGTGCGGATCACCCACGTAGAAGAGGGCACCCGGCGCGGTGACGGGCAGGTAGAAGGTGGATCCGGCGCCGAGATGGCGGATGTCGATATTGCCGCCACCGAGCGTGGGAGGCACGGAGTTCGCCTCGGGTGCGGTGAGCCCGCCGGCGTCCGCGAAGGCCACTCCCATCATCCCCATGAAGGGCCGCAGCGGGAACCTGACGCTCATGTCGCCGCTGGTCATCACTCCCTGGCCCTTGTCGATCCTCGTGAACACCGAGACGTTGCCGTAGTCCGAGGGGATGCCGGATGCCCGGTTGTCCGTGGCGACCGGGGGCATGACCTCCTCGAGCGTGATCCCGGCAGGAGGCGTGGATCCGGGCTGCACGGCGAGGCCACCCTTTCCATGCCTGCTCGATACGACACCGTAGGGCACGCGCGGGAGCACCTCGAGCGTCTCGATCTTCAGGACGTCGCCGGGTTCGGCACCCTCGACGGCGATCGGTCCGGTGACGACGTGGGGGCCGTCGACGTCGAACCGTCGCTCCGTGCGCCGGTAGCCTCCGGCCACGTCCACGGCGTCCTGCAGCACGGAGGCGCTGTCCACGCCGAGCGCACCGAAGTACTCGAGCGGGTTCCGGCCCTGGTCCTCGAGGATCCCCTCGTGTGAGAGCGCATCGATGGTGACGGTGCGGCCGGATCGCATGGTCATCACCGGCGCGGCGTGGACCGTGGGGACGTAGCCCCACAGGACCTCGTCCGGCGTGGAGGAGAGGTAGTGGTCGCCGCGGATGCTGCCGCGCCCGGGCTGGAGGATGCCGCCCCGGGACGTGCCCCCGGCGGGACCGTTACCGGGTGTACCGGGAGGCTTGCCGGGTGCGGCCGGTGTTCGCCCGGCGACGGGCGGAGCGGCGAGCGCCGACGGTGCCGCGGCCACCGATGCGGCCGACAGGCTGCCGAGTGCGGCCACGACCCCCATGAATGTCCGCCTGCCCAATCCGTCCGTCAGCACCTCGGCAGCTTCCTGCCCTACTACGTCGTTCATGCTGGATCCTCTCCGGGTCGTCGAGATCCACAAGCTAGTACCCGTCGGTTACGGGGCGGTTTCGGACCTGATTCGGGAACAAGTCCTTCGGCGCCCGGCGGAGGACCGCCGCCGATGCGGTGCGGGGGTCAGGCGCCGCCTGCCAGTTCGCGTGCAGCTCTGGTGTATCGGGACAGGACGTACCGCTGCGTCAGCCGAGTCACCGGAGCCGCGAGCCGGAACACCGGGCCGGCCGGCAGGCTGTAGGCGGCGCAGCTGAACAGCACGCGGTTGTCCGCCGTCAGCTCGGCGTAGAAGGCCTCCTCGGCCCGCACGGGGTGCCCGGGCAGCGTGCCGTACCCGAAGCCGGCTCGCTGCCCGGGCACTGCCCTGCCCGCACCGTCGAGCTGTGGTGTCCTCGACCAGAGAACCCTGCAGGGTGCCTTGATCCTTGCGGGGCCGATGCCGAAACCCGAGACGACACGGACACCGGGTGCCGCCTGATCCGCCCCGGACTCCATGGTGAGCCCGGCGCGGCGGTGCAGTTCCCAGCCGAGGATCCCCCGCGTCAGGGCCGTGAAGGCGGCAGACGGATCCTCCGTCGCGATCCCGTGGGACTCCACCATCACCGTGTACCCGCTGGGCCACCCGCCACCGAGCGGCTCGGGAAAGGGCCTGTCGGTGGCCCCCCGTTCCCCGTACGTGAACTGCTCCATCCGTGCCCTCCCCGTCGCTGTGCGGCAGCCCGAGCACCCGTCGGCACTGCCCGAAAGCCTTCCGCTCCAACCTAGTGGACCGGGAACCGCCCAGGGCGGGCGGAGCAGTGGCAGGATGGAGGTCCGGGCCGGCCCGGGACCGCAGCAGCGACGCCCGCCGATCCGGTGAGGAGGTGGAATTCCCATGGCACCAGGCACGGCATCCGACAAGTACTCGAAGAAGGCGGGGCACTCCCCCACCGGCAAGGACGTTGCCGACAGGGCGTCCGATGCGGCCGAGGACGCCGTCAATTCGAAGGGCTTCGAACTCGCGGCCCGCGCCGGCTATATCGCTGCCGGCATCCTGCACTTCCTGATCGGATTCATCGCCCTCCGCCTGGCGGGTGGCGGCTCCGGCAGCGCGGACCAGAGCGGGGCCATCGGCCAGCTCGCCGGCACTCCGGGAGGGTCGTTCCTCCTCTGGTTCTGCTTCATCGGCTGCATCGCCCTCGCCCTGTTCCAGCTCAGCGAGGTGTTCCTCGGTGCGAAGGCCGTCCCGGACAAGGAGAAGCTCGGCTTCCGGCTGAAGAGCGGCGGCCAGGCGGTGGTCTACGCGACGATCGGTGTCACGTTCGGGCGCTTCGCGATGGGCGGCTCCAGTGACAGCAGCAGCACCACCAGTTCCCTCAGTGCCTCCCTGATGTCCCATCCGGCCGGGGCCGCACTCCTCCTCGCGATCGGCGTGGGCATCCTGGTGGTGGGCGGCTACTTCATCTACAGCGGCGCCACACGGCGGTTCCGGCAGAAGCTCTCCGGCCTCCCGCCGGGACGGGCCGGCAGCGCCGTCGTCCTGTTCGGGACCGTGGGCTACATCGCCAAGGGGTTCGCCCTCGGGGTCCTCGGCATCCTCGTGATCGTCGCCACCGTGACGAACAACCCGGAACAGTCCACGGGGATCGACGGCGCACTCAAGGCCCTGCGCGAACAGCCCTTCGGCGTCTGGCTCCTCGGTGCCGTGGCGCTGGGCCTGATGGCCTACGGCGTGTTCATGGTGGTGCGCTCGAAGTACCAGCGCATGTGAGGGCTAGAGCCCGAGCGCCGGAGCCTCCATCGCGGGGCAGGTGTCCATGACGACGTCGAGCCCGGCATCGGCAGCGCGCCGCGCCGCGTCCTCGTCGATGACGCCGAGCTGGAGCCATACCGCCCTCGCCCCGACGGCGATGGCCTGGTCGACCACCGCGCCCACGCGGGACGAGTTGACGAAGCAGTCCACGACGTCGATCGTCCCCGGGACGTCCGCGAGGCGCCGGTAACCCTTCTGCCCGTGGACGTCGTCGCCCTTGAGGCTCACCGGGACGATCTCCATGCCGAGGCGATCCAGAAGGAAGCGCGAGACGCCCACGGCGGCCCGCCGCGGATTGTCCGACAGTCCGACCACCGCCCAACGGCCGTGCTCGCTCAGCAACCTCCGGATCACCTGCGGATCGTTCTGGTGTGCCACGCTGCCTCCCGTTTCTCCATGCATTGTTACAGCCTTTGTTACATGCCCTATTTTGCTCCTGATGGGCGGCGGGCGTTTCATAGGAGTGACCATCCCGAGCGGCCGAGAGACCTGGATCAGTGAAGCCGCAGCAACCCTGGTCGTCCGCATCCCCCTGGTGACGGACGATAACGAGGTTCGAGCCACGGGAACCACCGCGCGCGGTGGCCAAGGCTCGCTCCGTAGGGTGCTACCGCCAGGACCGATGGAGACACCATGACCGCAGTTCTGGCACCCGGCAGCACCCATACCCACTCCAAGCAGGCCCTCGGGGTTCGATTCTCCGGGCTGGGGCGCAGTTTCGGCTCCTCGAACGACCGGCGGGTCGTGCTCAGGGACGTCACCGTGGAGGTGGAGCCCGGGGAGATCCTCGCCATCCTCGGCACCAGCGGATGCGGCAAGTCCACGCTGCTGCGCGCCGCCGCCGGACTCGACATCCCCGACAGCGGCGAGGTCCTGATCGACGGGACCCCCGTGACCGGCATCGACGAGCGGTGCGCCGTCGCGTTCCAGGAACCACGGCTCCTGCCCTGGCACTCCCTGCAGGCGAACGTGGCGATCGGCCTGCCCAAGTCCTCCAGTGCGAGCGCGGGCAAGGCCAAGGTCCTCGAACTGCTGAAACTCGTGGGCCTGGACAGCTTCGCGAAGCACCGGCCGCGCGAGGTGTCCGGCGGCATGGCCCAGCGCACGTCGCTGGCCCGCGCGCTCGCGCGCAATCCCGGGGTGCTCCTGCTCGACGAACCCTTCGGTGCCCTCGACGCCCTCACGCGCATCAAGATGCAGGACCTCCTGCTCGACATCCACCGGGCCCAGCCCACCACCGTGCTGCTCGTCACGCACGACGTCGACGAGGCCCTCCAGCTCGCTGACCGGATCCTCGTCCTCGGCCGCGGTGACGACGAGGCGGCGGGCTCGACCGTCGCGGAACTCATCGCCGTGCCCGGGGCACGCCCGAGGGACCGCAATGCGGCCGACCTCGGGGCGCTGCGCAGTTCGCTGCTCTCCCTCCTCGGCGTCACCGGGCACTAGAGCGCGTTCCCGCGCTTCCCCGGCGGCACCTCCCGCCGCCCTCCTGTCTTCCCTTGTTCGCACCATCCACTCGAAGGACCACCATGAACCGCCGCGCCCTCCTGCCCACCCTCGCGCTCGCCACCGCACTCTCCCTCAGCCTCAGCGGCTGCCTCGCCGGCGAGAACGCCTCCGAGACGGAGGCCGCGGCAGGCACTTCCACGCAGGGCGGCACGCTCAACATCGACTTCGCCACCTACAACCCGCTGAGCCTCGTCATCAAGGAACAGGGTTGGCTCGAGGACGAACTCGCCGACCAGGACATCACCGTCAACTGGGTGCAGTCCGCCGGGTCGAACAAGGCCAACGAGGCGCTGCGCGCCGGGGCGATCGACGTCGGTTCCACCGCCGGATCCGCTGCGCTGCTCGCGCGGTCGAACGGCTCGCCCATCAAGGCCATCGACATCTACTCGCAGCCGGAGTGGGCGGCCCTCGTGACGCTCCCCGAGTCCGGCATCACCGGCGTGGAGGACCTGCGTGGCAGGTCCGTGGCCGCCACCCGCGGTACCGACCCCTACTTCTTCCTGCTGCAGGCGCTCGAAGCCGCCGGCGTGGCGCAGTCCGACGTGACCATCGAGAACCTGCAGCACGCCGACGGACGCGCGGCGCTGGCCAGCGGAGCCGTCGACGCGTGGTCCGGGCTGGACCCGATCATGGCTGCCGCCGAGCAGGACGGCGCCCAGCTGTTCTTCCGGGACATCGACTTCAACACCTACGGCTTCCTCAACGCCACCGAGGACTTCCTGGCCGAGAAGCCCGACGTCGCACAGACCGTCGTGAACGCCTACGAGAAGGCACGCGCATGGGCCAAGGAGAACCCCGAGGAGACGGCGTCGATCCTCGCCGAGGTCGCCGGGATCGACCAGGCGGTCGCGGACTCCGTGATCCTCGAGCGCACCAACCTCGACGTCGACCCCGGCCCGGGCGATGCGCAGCGCAGCGTCCTCGAGAAGATCGGCCCCGTCTTCGTGGAGACCGGTGACGTCCAGACCCAGGAGCAGATCGACGAGGCGCTCGCTTCCCTCTTCGACGCATCGCTCGTGGAGCAGGCCGATCCGGCCTCGATCGGTTCCGGCTCATGAGTGCGGAGTACCTTCCGGGGCGCACCGCCGCCCCCCTCAGCACGGAGGGTCCGGCGGCGACGGGCTCCCCCGCCACGGGTGGCGGCTCGGCGAAGGCGATCGGGACACGGGGTGCGGCCGGACGGCGCACGGGTGTCGTCCTGCTCGGCCTGATCGTCCCCGCCCTGATCCTGGTCGCCTGGCATGTGAGCACGGCGTCGGGCTACTTCCGGCCGTCGCAGCTGCCGTCCCCGGCGTCGGTCCTCGCGGCCGCGGTCGACCTCGTGGAGCGCGGGCAACTCGGGGACCACATCCTGATCTCGACCCAGCGCGTGCTCCTCGGGTTCCTCCTCGGATCCCTGCTCGGGGTCCTGGCCGGCGCCCTGCTGGGACTCTCCCGCGTGGCCGACGTCCTGCTGACTCCGACCGTCGGTGCGCTCCGGGCCGTTCCGTCGCTGGCCTGGGTACCGCTGCTGGTCCTCTGGATCGGCATCAACGAGGACTCGAAGGTCACCCTGATCACGATCGGCGCCTTCTTCCCCGTGTTCACCACGCTCTACCTCGGGCTGCGGCACGTGGACCGCAACCTCGTCGAGGCGGCGCGCGCCTTCGGGCTGAACGGCGTCCGGCTGCTCACCACGGTGCAGCTTCCGGCCGTCGTCCCCGCGCTCTTCTCGGGGCTCCGGCTCGCACTCGCGCAGTCCTGGCTGTTCCTCGTCGCGGCCGAACTCATCGCGTCGTCGATGGGGCTCGGATTCCTCCTCACGGACTCGCAGCAGAACGGCCGGGTCGACCGGATCATCCTCGCGATCATCCTGCTGGCCGTGATCGGCAAGACCACCGACGCCCTGCTGGGCATCGCCGAACGTCGGGCGGTGCGCAAGTGGGCGTAGGCACGACGACGGCAGGCCGGGTGGATCTGCAGACCGAGGCGGACCGGCTCGCGTTCTGGGCCGACCAGGCCGCGCGGCTCGAATGGACCACGCCCTGGCATACCCTGCACACCTTCGAGAAGGCGACACCGCAGGAGGACGGCACGCTCAGCGTGCCCGTTCTCGAGTGGTTCGCCGGCGGCACCCTCAATGTCGCGGCCAACTGCGTGGACCGCCACGTCCGTGCCGGGCGCGGCGACACGGTGGCGCTGCACTTCGAGGGCGAGCCCGGCGACCGCCGAACCGTCACCTACGCGCAGCTGCAGGACGAGGTGTCGCGGGCGGCCAATGCCCTGCTGGCCCTCGGCATCGGCGCGGGCGACCGCGTGGTCATCTACCTGCCGGTCCTGGTCGAGACGGTCGTGATCACCCTCGCATGTGCACGCATCGGCGCCGTGCACTCCCTCGTGTTCGGCGGGTTCTCGGCCGAGGCGCTCCGCTTCCGCGTCGAGGACACGGGCGCGAAGCTGCTCGTCACCACCGACGGGCAGTTCCGCCGTGGTACCGCCGTCGCCGTGAAGGACAACGCGGACGCCGCGGTGTCGGGTGAGAACAGCATCGAGCACGTCCTCGTGGTCCGCCGGACCGGGTCGGAGGTCGGATGGACGGACGGGCGGGACGTCTGGTGGCACGATGTCGTGGACACGGCCTCGCCCCACCACGACCCGGAGGCCTTCGACGCCGAGACGCCGCTGTTCATCATGTACACGTCGGGGACCACGGGAAAGCCGAAGGGCCTCGTGCACACCTCGGGCGGCTATCTCACCCAGGCGTCGTGGAGCTTCGAGCACCTCTTCAGCAACCCCGATCCCTCGGCGCGGGACCGCGATGTCCACTGGTGCACGGCGGACCTCGCCTGGGTCACGGCCCACACCTACGAGTTGTACGGGCCGCTGTCCAACGGGGCCACGCAGGTCCTCTTCGAAGGCACGCCGAACACGCCTCACCCGGGCCGCCACTTCGAGATCATCGAACGCTACGGCGTCACGAGCTACTACACGGCGCCGACGCTCGTCCGGTCGCTGATGGGCTGGTTCCCCGACGGCGTCCCGGCCGGCTACGACCTCTCGAGCATCCGCGTGCTGGGCACCGTCGGCGAGGCGGTCAACCCCGAGGCGTGGCGCTGGTTCCGCCGGAACCTCGGCCGCGACGAGGTTCCCGTCGTCGACACCTGGTGGCAGTCCGAGACCGGCGCCACCGTCCTCTCCCCCAGCCCCCTGGACACCGCCTTCAAGCCCGGCTGCGCCGCGCGTGCCCTTCCCGGGGTCAGCACGCGCATCGTCGACGACGAGGGCCGGCCGGTGCCTCCCGGCGTGCAGGGCCTGATCGTGGTGGATCGCCACGGCCCTGCCATGGCCCGCACCGTCTGGGGCGATCCCCAGCGCTACCTCGATTCCTACTGGCGGAAGTTCGCCGCGCAGGGCTGGTTCCTCGCGGGCGACGGCGCGCGGTACGACGACGACGGCGACACGTGGATCCTCGGGCGCGTGGACGACGTCATCAACGTGTCGGGCCACCGGCTGTCCACCATCGAGATCGAGTCCGCACTGGTGGCCCACCCCCTGGTGACGGAGGCCGGCGTCTGTCCTGTGGCGGACCCGCTGACGGGCCACGCGATCGCCGCGTTCGTGGTGCTCTCGGCAGGAGCGGACACGTCCGGCGACGTCACCGCGGCCCTGCGCTCCCATGTGGCCGGCGCCATCGGGCCCATCGCCCGCCCCTCGTCCGTCGTCGTCGTCCCCGATGTGCCCAAGACGCGCTCAGGGAAGATCATGCGGCGCCTGCTCACCCAGCTCCATGAGGGCTCGGCTCTCGGGGACACGACGTCCCTGCAGAACGAGGGCTGCATCCCCGGCATCCAGGCCGCCCTGGCCGCGCGGGGCTGAGTCCCCACGTCGGTCGCCGTCGAAGGCAGCCGAGGGTCGAGGGTTAAAGAGAGGAAGCGGCAGGGCCCCGTCCAAGCACCTGCCGCTTCCCGTGTGTGGTCCGTCGGGTTGCTAGCCGGCAACCCGGACGAAGGATGCTCCCGGCAGGTCCGAGAGAGGGTGCTGCATGGTGAGGTTCGACCCGTTCATGCCGCTGCTGATGACCTGGCCACCGCCGACGTAGATGGCCACGTGGCCCGCCGTGATGACGATGTCGCCGGCAGCAGGGGTCGCCACCGTGGAACCGAACTGGAAGAACTGCGAGGGACCGAGGTCACCCACGGAGATGCCCGCTGCACGCAGGGCGTTCTCGACCAGGACGGTGCAGTCCTGGATCGCGCCGGCCTGCAGCTGCGCCTGGGCGGAGGCCACGAGGGTCCCGGCGACGCCGCTGGACGCCACCGGCGTGATGTCTGCCGAGGCGAGGTACACGCCCGAAGCGGGCGCGGCCGACACGGCCGGCGCCGGAGCGACGACGGCTGCCTGCTGGACCTCCGCCGCCGGAGCGACGGCCACGGGCACCGACACGGCCTGGGCAGGAGCCTGCGCGGCACCGCCCGTGGGGATCGCCACGGTGTCGCCGGGGAAGATGATCGAGGCGAGGGAGAGCCCGTTGGCCGCGAGGACGGCCGTCAGGTCCACGCCGTAGCTCGCTGCGATGCCACCGAGGGTGTCACCGGCCACGACGGTGTGGGTCGCACCGGCCGCGGGAGCGACCGCTGCGGGAGCGACTGCTGCGGGAGCGACTGCTGCGGCAGGCGCCGCTGCAGGTGCTGCGACGGGCGCGGGGGCGGTCGAACCCTGCTCGGTGTAGGAGCTGGCGTGCGCTGTGCCGACGGCGCTGAGCGCGAGGCCCGAGGTGATGGCGACGACGGCGACGGGGCGGCCGACGGTGGTGGCGTGCGCCTTGGCTGCCTGCGACAGGCCCTGCAGCGCGAGGTTGCCGTCGACTGCGGCACGGTGGCGCGCCGGGGAAATCTTTCGGAACATGGATGAATACCTCTCCCATGCCTGCGGGGTGAGCTGTCGGGTTCGGATGGGAGTCACCCGGCCGCGACCAGCGCCGTATTCGGCGATATTCAGCGACTTAACCCCGAGGACGCCGGCAGGAGGGCCGCACGCCCGGTGGAACTGTGGTTCCCCCGTCCCCGCCTCGGTGTTTGCGAACGAATCCCGATCGGCGGCAGGGCTCGGCAATCCGTCCGGGAGCGCCTCACTCTGGCGGAGGCACCCGATGACGATACCCAGTGCTCCTCCGGTTTGTCACATTTCCGTAACGGCGCGTACCCTACGCTCCGGTGCGGAACGACCACCAGCGACGGACGGCGGCGAGCGTGCCGCCCGCGCTGAACGCGAGCAGGACGATCTGCTGCAGGTAGAACCAGCGGCTCACGGCCGCACCCTCGCCGCCCGCGACCAGCGCGATGCTGGTGACCAGGGTGACGGTCAGGACGAGACCGACCCAGGAAAGCGTGCTCCAGAGCATCCGTTCCCGCAGGCGGCCCGCGGACTTCCAGCTGTCCATCCCTTCAGCGTAGCCCGGAGAGCAGGCGCGACCCACCGGCCACGGACGCTCCGGTCCGTACCGCCGTACGGGCGCGCTGTGAAGGGCCTCTCCATCCGGGGACACATTGTTTGGAGCTGCGGCGCCTCTGGTGTCACACTCGTCGTGACCATCCCGAGCGGCTGAGAGATCTGGCTCACTGACGCCGCAGCAACCCTGGCCTCCGCGTCCCCGCGGCGACATTAGGGTGCTACTGCCAGACCGATGGAGGAAACCATGAGCGTCGCCGACCTTTCCACCCCCCTGAAGTTCGCCTACTGGGTCCCCAACGTCAGCGGTGGCCTGGTGGTCTCGACCATCGAGCAGCGGACCAGCTGGGACTTCGACTACAACAAGAAACTCGCGCGCATCGCCGAGGACGCCGGGTTCGAATATGCACTGTCGCAGACCCGCTACGCCGCGTCCTACGGTGCCGACAAGCAGCATGAGGCGACGAGCTTCTCCCTCGCCCTGCTGGCCGCGACCGAGAAGCTGAAGGTCATCGCCGCCGTCCACCCGGGCATGTGGCACCCCGGGGTGCTCGCGAAGTACATCATCACCGCCGACCACGTCTCGAACGGCCGCGCAGCCGTCAACATCGTCTCCGGCTGGCTGAAGGACGAGTTCATCGACTTCGGCCTCGACTGGCTCGAGCACGACGAGCGCTACGTGCGCACCGAGGAGTTCATCCGCGTGCTGCGCGGACTGTGGACGGAGGAGGGCTACAGCCAGGCCGGCAAGTACTACACCATCAACGACTTCACGCTGAGCCCGGCCCCGGTCGCCGTGCCGGGTCGCCCCCAACCCGAGATCTTCTTCGGCGGGAACTCGACGGCGGCCCAGGCCACGGCCGGCCGGGTGGCGGACTGGTACTTCTCGAACGGGAAGGACCTCGAGGGCTTCAAGGACAACATCGCCGGCGTCCGGGCATCCGCCGAGCAGGCCGGCCGCCGTCCCCGCTTCGGGCTGAACGGATTCGTGATCGCCCGCGATTCCGAGAAGGAGGCCCGCGACACGCTCCGCGAGATCGTCGAGAAGGCCCATCGCCCCGCCGTCGAGGGATTCCGCGACGCCGTCCAGGAAGCCGGACCGTCCACGAAGGACGGCAAGGGCATGTGGGCCGACTCGACGTTCGAGGACCTCGTGCAGTACAACGACGGCTTCAAGACCCAGCTCATCGGCACGCCCGAGCAGATCGCCGAGCGCATCGTCGAGTACAAGAAGATCGGCGTGAACCTCCTCCTCACCTGCTACCTCCACTTCCAGGAGGAGGTAGCGGCGTTCGGCACGGACGTCCTCCCGATCGTGCGTGAACTCGAGGCCGATGCCGCCCGCGCCGCGGGAGTGGAATTCGATCCGGACGGCATCCTCGCCGTCCCCAGCAAGGCAGGTGTCTGATGGCAGAACGTTCCTTCGGTTTCCGTACGCGCGCACTCCACGCCGGCGGCACTCCCGATGCCACCCACGGCGCGCGCGCCGTCCCGATCTACCAGACGACGTCCTTCGTCTTCAAGGACACCAACGACGCCGCCAACCTGTTCGCGCTGCAGAAGTACGGCAACATCTACTCGCGCATCGGCAATCCCACCGTCGCGGCGTTCGAGGAACGTATCGCCTCCCTCGAGGGCGGCATCGGGGCGGTGGCGACGGCGTCCGGCATGAGCGCCGAGTTCATCACCTTCGCCGCCCTCTGCCAGGCGGGCGACCACATCGTGGCCGCGTCGCAGCTGTACGGCGGGACGGTCACCCAACTCGATGTCACGCTGCGCCGCTTCGGCATCGAGACCACCTTCGTCCCCGGGACCGACCCCGCGGACTACGCGGCCGCCATCCGCGGGAACACCAAGGCCGTCTACGCCGAGGTCATCGCGAATCCCTCGGGTGAGATCGCGGACCTCGCAGGCCTGGCGAAGGTGGCGCACGACGCGGGGATCCCCTTCATCGTCGACTCCACGCTCAGCACGCCCTACCTGGTGCGGCCCATCGAGCACGGCGCGGACATCGTGATCCACTCGGCCACCAAGTTCATCGGCGGGCACGGCACCACCCTGGGCGGCGTCATCGTGGAGAGCGGCCGGTTCGACTGGGGCAACGGCAAGTTCCCCATGATGACCGAGCCGGTCCCCTCCTACGGCAACATCCAGTGGTGGGCGAACTTCGGCGAGTACGGCTTCCTCACGAAGCTCCGCACGGAGCAGTTGCGCGACATCGGGCCGTCGCTGTCGCCGTCGTCGGCGTTCCAGCTCCTGCAGGGCGTCGAGACCCTCGCGCAGCGGCTCGACGAACACCTCGGGAACGCGCAGGCCGTCGCGGAATGGCTGCAGGCCGATCCGCGCGTCGAGTACGTCAACTACGCCGGTCTTCCCACCCACGTACACCATGAGCGTGCGAGGACGTACCTGCCGCAGGGCCCCGGCTCCGTCTTCAGCTTCGGCATCAAGGGTGGCCGCAAGGCGGGCCAGAAGTTCATCGAGTCGCTGCAGCTCGCCTCGCACCTCGCGAACGTGGGCGACGCGCGCACCCTCGTGATCCATCCGGGCTCGACGACCCACCAGCAGCTCTCCGCCGAGCAGCTGGTGGCGGCGGGCGTCCCCGAGGACCTCGTGCGCATCTCGGTGGGCCTGGAGGACCTCGACGACATCCTGTGGGACCTGGACCAGGCCCTCGCCATCGCCGCGGATTCCTCCGACGCGGAGTTCGACGAGCTCCCGCAGGAATCCGCCGGGGAGAACGACGACGACCCGTCGGCAACGCGGGCAGTAGGAGTGGGAGCATGAGCAGCAACGCACCGGAGCGGACCTGGGAAGGGCCCTCGGCCCCCGAACGCCTCAATCTGCTGCGGAATGCGCGGTCGGTGGCGATCGTCGGCGCATCGGACAAGCCCTCGAGGGCGTCCTACTTCGTGGCCACCTACCTGCAGTCCTCCTCGCCGTACCGGCTGTACTTCGTGAACCCGGTGGCCAAGGAGATCCTCGGGCAGCCCGCCTACGCGTCGCTCGAGGACCTCCCGGAGGTGCCCGACGTCGTCGACGTGTTCCGCAAGCACGACGACCTGCCCTCCGTGCTGCAGGAGACGCTCGCCGTCGGAGCGAGGACCCTGTGGCTGCAGCTGGGCTCGTGGCACGAGGACGTGGCCCGGGAGGCGGAGGCTGCCGGCCTGGACGTCGTGATGGACCGCTGCATCAAGATCGAGCACGCGCGCTTCCACGGCGGGCTCAACCTGGCCGGCTTCAACACCGGCGTCATCTCGTCGAAGCGGCAGATCACCTCGTAGCCGGCGTCCCGACCTCGGCGACGGGCGGGACCACGGCCGGCGTGATCACGTCGGTTACGGGGTCCACCGGAACGACAGCGTCGGAGGTGCCGATCCCCGGTTCGACGGCGTCGGCCTGGCCCCGGCCGACGTCCCCAGGATCTCCGCGCCCTGCTTGAGCGCGGCGGAGCGCGTCATCCGGCAGGGGTGCGGCCACGGAGTGTTGTTCGGGCGGGACGGCGACACCATCGTGACCATCGCCCTCCGCCCGTGGGCGTAGGCCCTCACGGGCCGCAGCAAGAAAAGGCCGCACCGAGACCTGGCGGGGACAGGTCTCGGTGCGGCGCGTGCACAGGGGGATCGAGGGGCGGGGCGGGAGAGTTCCGCCCGACCCGACTCTTCTCCTCCGGCCTACTTCAGGGCGTTGGAGGCCCGACGCTTGTTGAAGACGTCGAAGCCGACGGCGAGCAGGAGCACCATGCCCTTGATGAACTGCTGGACATCGATGCCGACGCCGAGCAGGGACATGCCGTTGTTGAGCACGCCCATGATGAGGCCGCCCGTGATGGCTCCGATCACCGTTCCGACGCCGCCGGTCACGGCCGCACCGCCGATGAACGCCGCCGCGATGGCGTCCAGTTCGAACAGGTTGCCTGCGCCCGGCCCGGCCGAGTTCAGGCGGCCCGTGAAGATGAGACCGGCGAGTGCGGCGAGCACACCCATGTTGACGAAGAGCATGAAGTCGATGCGCTTGGTGTTGACGCCGGACAGCTGGGCCGCCTGGAGGTTGCCACCGCGTGCATAGATGTGGCGGCCGAAGACGCTGTTGCTCATCACCGCGCTGTACGCCACGATCAGGATGCCGAGGACCACGAGGACGATCGGCGTGCCACTGCGGGAGCCGGCCAGCAGGTAGGTCAGCCCGAGGATGATGAAGGCGATGAACGCGAGCTTGGTGAAGAACCAGGCGGCAGGCTCGTCCTCGAGGTTCAGCCGGGCGCGGGTCGCCCGTCCGCGGAGCTGGGTGATGACCAGCAGGACGACGGCGAGAACGCCGAGCCCGACGGTGGTCCAGTCCAGGATGTTCGTCTCCGCCGGGAAGAGACCCGGGAACAGGAAGCCGCCGCCGAGCTGGCGGTACTCCTCGGGGAAGCCGGTGATGCGCTGGTTCTCGAGGACGATCTGCGTCAGCCCGCGGAACACGAGCATGCCGGCGAGGGTGACGATGAAGGCCGGGATGCCGACATAGGCCACCCAGAAGCCCTGCCAGGCCCCCACCAGTCCGCCGATGATCAGTGAGGCGAGGAAGGCCACCCACCAGGGGAAGTTCCAGTCCTGCACCATGATGCCGGACATCGCGCCGACGAAGGCCGCCACCGAGCCGACCGACAGGTCGATGTGTCCGGCGACGATGATCATGACCATGCCGATGGCCAGGAGCAGGATATAGCTGTTCTGCACGATGATGTTCGAGACGTTGTCCGGCTGCAGCAGTGCGCCGCCGGTCAGCACCTGGAACAGCGTGACGATCACGAGGAGTGCTACGAAGATACCGATCTGCCGCAGCCTGCTGGTCAGGAAGGAGAACCCATCCTTTGACGGAGGACGGCGTCGTCACGACGTCGGGGTCCTTGACGGTGGTTGCCATGGAATCAGTCCTTTTCCTTGGTCATGTGCTGCATGAGGAGTTCCGGGGTTGCCTGGTCGATCGGCACTTCGGCCGTGATGCGGCCTTCGGCGAGCGTGTAGATGCGGTCGCAGATGCCGAGCAGTTCGGGGAGTTCCGAGGAGATGACGATGACGGCCTTCCCCTCGGCTGCCAGGCGGTTGATGATCGTGTAGATCTCGTACTTGGCGCCGACGTCGATCCCGCGGGTGGGTTCGTCGAGGATCAGGACGTCGGGGTCCGAGAACATCCACTTGGAGAGCACCACCTTCTGCTGGTTCCCGCCGGAGAGCTTGTCGGTGATGGCCGTGACGGTCGGGGCCTTGATGTTCATGGACCGCCGGTAGTCGCCCGCGACGACGGCCTCGCGGCCGCTGTCGACCCAGCCGCGCTTCGCCAGCTTGCCGAGGGGCGGCTCCGGAGACGTTGCGCTTGATGTCGTCGATCAGGTTGAGCCCGTACTTCTTGCGGTCCTCCGTGGCGTAGGCGATGCCGTGCCGGATCGCCTCCGCGACGGTCCTGGCCGTGATCGGCGCACCGTTCTTGTAGAGGGTGCCGGTGATGTTGGAGCCGTAGCTCCGGCCGAAGATGCTCATGGCCAGTTCGGTCCGGCCGGCACCCATGAGGCCCGCGATACCGACCACCTCGCCGGCACGGACGGCGAGGTTCGCCGCATCGACGATCACCCGTCCGCTCTCCTGGGGGTGGTGCACCGTCCAGTCCTCCACGCGGAGCACTTCCTCGCCGATGGACGGGGTGCGGTCCGGGTAGCGGCTCTCCATGTCCCGGCCCACCATCCCCTTGATGATGCGCTCCTCCGTGACGGAGCCGTCGTGGAGGCTGAGCGTCTCGATGGTGCGCCCGTCCCGGAGGATCGTCACCGAATCGGCGATCTCGCGGATCTCGTTGAGCTTGTGGCTGATGATGATGCACGTGATGCCCTCGGCGCGGAGTCCCTTCACGAGCCCGAGGAGGTGCGCGGAGTCCTCGTCGTTCAGGGCGGCGGTGGGCTCGTCGAGGATCAGCAGCTTCACGTTCTTCGACAGCGCTTTGGCGATCTCCACCAGCTGCTGCTTGCCCACGCCGATGTCACCGGCCCGGACCACCGGGTTGAGGTCCAGCCCCACGCGGCGGAGGAGCTTGGCCGCCTCCACGTTGGTCTCGTTCCAGTCGATGAAACCGCGCTTCCCGCGCTCGTTCCCGAGGAAGATGTTCTCCGCGACGGACAGGAAGGGCGAGAGGGCGAGCTCCTGGTGGATGATGACGATGCCGTCGTGCTCGCTGTCGCGGATGTCCTTGAACTCCGCGACGGAGCCCTCGAACTCGATCTCGCCGTCGTACGTCCCGTGCGGATAGACGCCGGACAGCACTTTCATGAGGGTCGATTTCCCGGCCCCGTTCTCTCCGCAGATGGCATGGACTTCTCCACGCGCGACGTCGAGGTTGACGTCCTGCAGTGCCTTCACGCCAGGGAAGGTCTTGGTGATGCGGCGCATCCGGAGGATGTTCTCCGCCATGGTCGAGCCTCGCTTACTTGAGTGGAAGTCCCGGCATCGGCCGGGCGAGGTACAGCACCTGTGGCTCCGGACCGGGAAGGTACGGAGCCACAGGCTGAGGGGTGCTACGGGTGCTGCGGGACGACTACTTGAGCTCGTCCTCGGTGTAGTAGCCGGTCTCCACGAGCGCGGCCTCGTAGTTGTCGACCGTGACGATCTGCGACTCCAGCAGGTAGGCCGGGACGATCTTCGCCTTGTTGTCGTACGTCTCCGTGTCGTTGACCTCGGGCTCCTCGCCCTTCATGAGGGCGTCCACCATGGTGACGGCCTGCTTGCCGAGCTCACGGACGTCCTTGAAGATCGTCGAGTACTGCTCGCCGGCGACGATCGACTTCACGGAGCCCACCTCGGCGTCCTGGCCGGTGACGACGGGGAGCTCGTCAGCGGAGTAGCCGCCGGAGGTCAGGGCCGAGATGATGCCGATGGACAGGCCGTCGTACGGCGACAGGACACCCTCGAGCTGCTCGCCGCCACCGACGGTGAGGAGGTCCTCCATGCGGTCCTGCGCGGTGTCGGGGAGCCAGCGGAGGATCGCCGCCTGCTCGAACTCGGTCTGGCCGCTGGGGACGCGGAGCACGCCGCTGTCCAGGTAGGGCTGCAGCGTCTTCATGGCGCCGTCCCAGAAGAACGTGGCGTTGTTGTCGTCCGGGCTGCCGGCGAAGAGCTCGACGTCGAACGGCCCCTCCTCGCCCGTCTCCTTGCCCTCGGCGTCGAGGATTCCCAGCCCGGTGAGGAGCGAGGTGGCCTGCTGCACGCCGACCTCCTCGTTGTCGAAGGTCGTGTAGTAGTCCACGGTGTCCGACTCGTTGATCAGGCGGTCGTAGGCGATGACGGGGATGTCCTGCGACTCGGCCTGGTCGAGCACGCTCGTGAGCGTGGTGCCGTCGATCGAGGCGATGACGAGGGCCTTCACGCCGCCGTTGATCATGTTCTCGATCTGGCTGACCTGCGTGGGGATGTCGTCGTTCGCGTACTGGAGGTCCACCTCGTAGCCGAGGTCCTCCAGCTGGCTCTTGACGTTCTCGCCGTCGGCGATCCAGCGCTCGGACTGCTGCGTCGGCATGGCGACGCCGATCTTGGCGCCCTCGTTGGAGCCGCCCTCTGCTGCGGCATCGTCCCCGCCGCCCCGGCTTCCACCGCATGCGGTGAGGCTGAGGGTCAGGATGCTGGCGGCCGCGATGCCGGCCAGGTATTTCCGATTCATGGTGGAACTTTCTTGTGTGGAGTTCCCGGCGACAGTGCCGGCTTTCGGGGAGTGGCTTCTAGAGTTTCTGCGCCAGGCGATAGTACGCGGCGTTCCAGCGCAGCTCACGCTGGAAGTCCCGCAGCTTCGTGTCGGCGTCGATGCGCAGCAGTTCGACCTCCGCGATGTCCGCGAAGTCCTCGAAGACCTCGAGGCCCACCGCGGTGGTGAGGACGGTGTGGTGGGCGGCGCCGGCGCTCAGCCAGGCCGCTGCGGAGGTCTCGAGGCTCGGCTCCGGCTTCCACACTGCGCGCGCGACCGGCAGGTTGGGGAGCGGGGCGTCGGGCAGGACCACCTCGACGGCGTTGGCCGTCAGGCGGAAGCGGTCCCGCATGTCGGACATCGCGACGACCACGCCGGACCCGGCGTCGGTGTCGAACACGAGGCGCACGGGGTCCTCCTTGCCGCCGATGCCCAGCGGGTGGACCTCCAGGGTGGGCTTCGACGTGGTCAGGGTGGGGCAGATCTCGAGCATGTGCGCACCGAGGATCTTCTCCTCCCCCGGCACCAGGTGGTAGGTGTAGTCCTCCATGAGGGACGCGCCGCCGGGCAGCCCCGGCCCCATGACCTTGGCCGCCCGCACGAGGACGGCGGTCTTCCAGTCGCCCTCGGCGCCGAACCCGTAGCCGCGGGCCATGAGCCGCTGGACGGCGAGACCGGGCAGCTGGCGGAGGGCCCCGAGGTCCTCGAAGTTGGTGGTGAAGGCACCAAATCCGCCCTCCTCGAGGAAGGACAGCAGGCCGAGCTCCTGGCGGGCTCCGTACCGCAGCGCCTCGTGCCGTTCCCCACCGCGCCGGAGCTCGGGGACGACGTCGTACGTCTCCTCGTACTCGGCCACGAGGGCGTCGACGTCGGCCTCCGCCTGGGCGTCCACGGCGGCGACGAGGTCGTTGACGCCCCACGTGTTGATCGAGACGCCGAAGCGCAGCTCGGCCTCGGTCTTGTCGCCTTCCGTGACGGCGACGTTGCGCATGTTGTCGCCGAAGCGTGCCACCTTGAGCTCGTGGACGGCGGCCCAGCCGGCGGCGGCACGCTGCCACGAGGCGACCTTCGCGCAGACGCCGGGGTTGGAGACGTGCCCGACGACGGTCTTGCGCGGCACACCGAGGCGGGACTGGATGTACCCGAACTCGCGGTCGCCGTGGGCGGCCTGGTTCAGGTTCATGAAGTCGAAGTCGATCTCGTCCCAGGGCAGCGCCACGTTGATCTGGGTGTGCAGGTGCAGCAGCGGCTTCCGGAGTGCGTCGAGGCCTGCGATCCACATCTTCGCCGGGCTGAACGTATGCATCCAGGTGATGACCCCGATGGCGTTGTCGGCCGCGTTGACCTCCAGTGCCATCCGCCGGATCGAGGCGGAGTCCTTGAGGGTCGGCTTCCAGACCACCTTCACGGGCAGCCCCGAGTCCCCGAGGATCCGGACGATCTCCTGCGACTGCTCCGCGACCTGCTGCAGGGTCTCCTCCCCGTACAGGTCCTGGCTGCCGGTCAGGAACCAGACTTCGTAGGTCTCGAGGGTCGTGCTGAGGGGGCTCATGCGGGGGCTCCTGGGTTCGAGGGCTGACCGTACACGTTCTGGTAGCGGTCGAAGAGTGAGTCGACGTGCTCCGGCTGGATGCCCGCCGGGGCGCCGAGCTGCCGGGAGATGTGGACGGTGCGGGCGACGTCCTCGAGCATCACGGCGGCCTTGACGGCGTCCTTCGCGTCCTTGCCGATGGTGAAGGGTCCATGGCTCTTCATGAGGACGCCGCGGGAGCGGTGGCCGGTGAGCGTCTCGACGATGCCGCGGCCGATCGAGTCGTCACCGATGATGGCGAACGGGCCCACGGGGATCTCGCCGCCGAACTCGTCGGCCATGGCGGTGATCACACAGGGGATCGGCTCTCCGCGTGCGGCCCACGCGACGGCGTAGGTGGAGTGCGTGTGCACCACACCGCCGACGTCGGGCATGTTGCGGTACACGTAGGCGTGCGCCGCGGTGTCGCTGGACGGCGACCGCTCCGATCCGGGGGTGCCCTCGATGACGTTCCCGTCGAGGTCGCACAGGATCTGGTTCTCCGGCGTCAGCTCGTCGTAACTGACGCCGGAGGGCTTGATGACGAACAGGTCGGCGCCCGGAACGCGGCCGGAGACGTTCCCGCCCGTCCAGACGACGAGTCCGTAGCGCACGAGTTCGGCGTGCAGGGCAGCGACGTCCTTCCGGACGGCATCGATCGCGGCCTCGACCTCGGGGCTGAAGGAGCCCGCGGACACGGCGCTCATACCGACACCGCCTGCGGGGTGCGGGCCGCGCGGCGCATGGCCTTGAGCCGGTGCATGACGTCGTTGGTGCCGCGCCCGAAGTAATCGTGCAGCTCGGTGTACTCGTGGTACAGGGCGTCGTAGGCGGCGGCACGCTCCGGGTCGGGGGTGTAGGCGGCACGGTCCAGGTGGCCCATCGCAGCGGCTGCGGCGTGGATGTCCGCGTAGGCGCCGGCGGCCACCGCGGCGTGGATCGCCGAGCCGAGGGCCGGCCCCTGGGAGCTGCCGATGACCGAGAGCGGCATGTTCAGCACGTCGGCGTACACCTGCATGAGGAACGGGTTCCGGATGAGGCCGCCGGCGGCCACGAACTCGGTGACGGGCACGCCGGAGGCGTTGAAGGTCTCGACGATCTTCCGCGTGCCGAACGCCGTGGATTCCAGCAGGGCGCGGTAGACCTCGTGGGGCTTGGTGGCGAGGGTCAGGCCCACGATGGTGCCGGAGAGCTCGTGGTCCACGAGGACCGAGCGGTTCCCGGAATGCCAGTCCAGAGCCACCAGGCCGTGCGCCCCGACAGGCTCGGACTGCGCCTGTTCCGTCAGGTACTCGTGCACGCTCAGGCCCTGCGCAGCCGCCGCGTCCCGGATCTCGCCCGGCACCTGATTCGCGACGAACCACGCGAAGATGTCCCCGACGCCGGACTGCCCGGCCTCGTAGCCGTAGAAGCCCTCGACGATCCCGCCGTCGACGACGCCGCACATGCCCGGCACCTCGCTCAGCCGGTCCGAGTTCAGGACGTGGCAGGTGGAGGTGCCCATGATGGCCACCATCTGGCCGGGGTCCGTGGCCTGAGCCGCAGGGGCCGTGACGTGGGCGTCGACGTTCCCGACGGCGACGGCGATCCCTGCCGGCAGGCCGGTCCAACCGGCGGCCTCCTCGGAGAGCGAGCCCGCCCTCGAGGCGAGTGCGCCGATCGTGTGCTCCACCTTCTCCCGGGCGAAGCCTGCGAACCCGGGATTCAGCGCGGCGAGGAAGTCCTCGGACGGATAGGCGCCGTCCTGGTAGATGCCCTTGTAGCCGGCGGTGCACGCGTTGCGCACGTACTCCCCCGTGAGCTGCCAGACGATCCAGTCGGCGGCCTCGACCCAGTGGTCCATGAGGTCGTACAGCTCGGGGTCCTCCTCGAGCAGCTGGAGGCCCTTGGCGAATTCCCATTCGCTCGAGATCAGTCCGCCGTAGCGGGGCAGCCACGCCTCCCCGCGCTCTGCAGCGAGGTCGTTGATGCGGTTCGCCTGGCCCTGCGCCGCGTGGTGCTTCCACAGCTTCACGTAGGCGTGGGGCCGGCCCTCGTAGCCGGGCACCTCGTTGAGGGGCGTCCCGTCGGCGAGGGTGGGCACCATGGTGCAGGCGGTGAAGTCGGTGGCGATGCCGATGACGTCCTGCGGATCGATGCCCGCCTCCTGCACGGCTGCCGGCACGGCGGTGCGGAGGACGTCGACGTAGTCGGACGGCACCTGCAGGGCCCATTCGGGCGGGAGCTGCTCGCCCGTGGCTGCGAGCGTCGAGTCCATGACGGCGTGCGGGTACTCGAGCGTCGAGGCCCCGAGTTCCGCACCGTCGGAGACACGGACGACGACGGCGCGTCCGGAGAGGGTGCCGTAGTCGACACCGATGACGTAGGTGGGCCTGCCGGCCGCTCCTGTGGCCGGGCCTGCGCCCGGGATGGAGTCACTCAAGGGAAGGACCTCTTTGTTCTTCTCGGGAGACCGCGATGCAGTGTCCTGATGGATCGTCGATGCAATGTGCCAATTATGTGACCGTTCACATTGCGGTCTCCAGTGTAGGGCCCGAGCGGTGGGGCGTGTCAATGGCGGAGGAGGCCGTCAGTCGGCCGGTGCGGCGGTCGACGCCCGGACCACGAGTTCCGGCACCACGTCCGGGGCCGCCCCCGCCTCGCCGGCCGCTTCCGCTCCCTCCGAGCCGATGAGCGCCAGCAGCCTCGCCACGCAACGCCGCCCCAGCTCGGGGAAGTCCTGCCGCACCGTCGTCAGGGGCGGGCAGTAGTGCGCCGCCTCGGGGACGTCGTCGAACCCTACGACGCTGACGTCCTCGGGCACCCGACGCCCACCTTCCCGGAAGGCATGGAGCAGCCCGAGCGCCATCTGGTCGTTGGACGAGAAGACCGCGGTGATTCCCCTGTCCGCCGCGATGGACTGCCCCGCCCGGTACCCGGACTCGGCCGTCCAGTCGCCGGAGCGGAGCACCTCCGGTGACCGACCCCAGGCCTCCATCTCACCGCGGTACCCCCGCACGCGCGCCTCCGTCTCGAACCAGCCGTCCGGCCCCGCGACATGCGCGACGCGCCGGTGTCCGAGCTCGAGCAGGTGGCGCGTCGCGAGGGCGGCGCCTCCCGACTGGTCCACCGACAAGCGGTGATCGTCCTGTGCCTGCGCCGAGTGGACCGTCACGAACGGCAGGGTGATGGACAGGCGCTCGATCTCGCCGAGGGTCTGTGTCTGCGGGGCCAGGATGACGAGCCCGTCCACGCCGTGCGCCAGCAGCCGGTCGAGGGCCGACCGGATGGAGCCGCCGTCCAGGTCGTCGAGGTGCGCGATGTCGACAGCGTACCCGGCTTCGCGGGCGGCGCTGTCGATGGCCTGCAGGCTCGCCGCGGGCCCGTACTCGAAACCCTTGCCCACGAGCACGCCGATGGTGGTGGACCTGCTGGTCACGAGCGCCCGTGCGGCACGGTTGGGGCGGAAGCTGAGCTCTGCCATCGCGGCCAGCACGCGGTCCCGCGTCTCGGCCCGCAGACTCGGGTGATCATTGAGGACGCGGGAGACCGTCTGGTGCGAGACCCCCGCGCGACGGGCCACGTCCCTGATGTTCGCGGCACGCGCAGGCTCGCCGGGCCGGTTCCGGCGTTCCGCCGCGGTGCCCGGATCCGCCGCGTCAGTGGGGGTCGACAATGGTGTCGTTCCGGGCGAAGCGCCGGTTCCGGAGCACCGGCAGGAACTCCCGGACGTCGTCGACCCTGCGGCGTGTGACGTCCGTGGTCACGATGCCCCGTTCCTCGTCCTCGAGGTGCGCCTGCGGGACGCCCATCGGGTCGATGATGGCCGAATGGCCGATCGTGTGGCTGCTCGAGGTGCCGGCCGCCGCCACCCACAGGGTGTTCTCGATAGCCCGCGCCTTCAGCAGCGTCTCCCAGTGCTCGATCTTGTGCTCGCCCTTGAACCAGGAGGCCGGCACGCAGATGAGGTCGGCCCCGGCGTCGGCGAGCGCGCGTGCAAGTTCGGGGAACCGGACGTCGTAGCACGTCATGAGCCCCACCCGGATGTCGCCGACCTCGGCGATCTTGATGCCGCCGTCCCCCGGCCTGATGGCCGTGGACTCGGAGTAGCTGAAGGCGTCGTAGAGGTGCAGCTTGCGGTAGGTGTCCACGATGCGGCCGGTCGCGTCGATCAGGACGAGGGTGTTGAAGGGCCGCTCCTCGCCGCTGGGCTCGTACCCGCCGGCCACCACGGCGATGCCGTGGTCGGCGGCGAGAAAGGACAGCTGCTGCACGAAGGTGGTCCAGTTCGCCTCGACGGCTTCGTGGAGGGCGCCGTCGACCTTGCCGATGGCGATCATCGATTCCTCGGGGAAGACGATCAGCTCCGCGCCTTCGCCCCGGGCCTCCGCCGCGAGTTCCCGCATCACGGCGAGGTTCGCCGGGACGTCCCCACCCGGCCTGAACTGACCGACGCTGACCTTCATGTTGCCGCCCTAACCGTGTGTGCCGCCGTCCACCCAGCGTACAGACTCCGGGCCGGCGAGCCGGAGTACCCTTTCGGCATGAGTATCCCCTTGAAGAGCAGGCGCGTTCCACCCGGGCCCGGGCAGGAGTCCGTCTGGGACTATCCGCGGCCTCCGCGGGTGGAACGGACACCGGCGGGCATCGAGGTGCGCTTCGGCGGGCAGCTGATCGTCTCCACGGTCGACGCGGTGCGGGTCCTCGAGACGAGCCACCCGCCTGTCTACTACCTGCCGATCGCGGACTTCGCGCCCGGCGTGCTGGTCCCCGTGGAGGGCACCACCTCCTGCGAGTTCAAGGGTGCGGCCAGCTATTTCGACGTCGTCGCCGGCAGCGCGCGCAGCTCGCGCGGCGCGTGGACCTATCCGACGCCGGTCCGTGGCTACGAGGACCTCGCCACTCGGGTCGCCGTCTACCCGTTCCGGATGGACTCCTGCTCGGTGGACGGCGAGGAGGTGCGGGCCCAGGAGGGCGACTTCTACGGCGGCTGGATCACCGCCGCCATCGTGGGACCCTTCAAGGGCGGTGAGGGGACCTGGGGATGGTAGCGCCGCGCACCCCGTCCTGGCTGCCTCCCCGGGCCGCGCACCGTCAGTGGAAGAGCATGCGGTCGGGGTCGCATGCTCTTCCTGACGGCTCTGCAGGAGAGCAACGGCGATGAGCACCATCCGGACGACCAGTGCGGGCAGGCGGCTGCTGCTGGCCACCGCTTTCATCAGCTCGATCCTGGTGCTCGGCGGCTGCACCGGTTCGGAGGGCGAGCCCGACGGCACAGGTCCATCGGCGTCCGCTTCCGAATCGGCAGCGCCGGCCGAGGCGCGACCCGAACCGGATCTCGAGGGCATCCCCGAGATCGTCGCCGTCGTCAACGGCACCGAGATCGGCCGGGACCTCTTCACCGACACGTACGAGGGCCAGTTCGCGCAGGCGGCCGCCCAGGCACGGGCTGCGGGCCAGGAGGTCGATCAGGACCTGCTGAGGACGACCGTCGCGGACAACCTCGTCAGCTCCGAACTGCTGCGGCAGGAGGCCGACCGGCGGGGCATCACGGCGACGCCCGAAGGACGAGCGGCGGCCATCGACGAGCTGCTGCAGGCGAGCGGGCTCGCCTCCGAGGGGGAGCTCAGGGCCGCTTTCACCGACCAGGGGATCGACGACGCCGAATTCGACGAGCAGCTGACGGACCAGGTGAAGCTCGACACGCTCCTGGCCGAGGAAGCCGGCGACACGACGCCGACCGACCAGGAGATCCAGGAGGCCTACGACGCGGCGAAGGCGCAGCAGGAGGCCGGGGGCGATACCGCGACACCGATCCCACCGCTCGAGGACGTCCGCGAACAGATCATCCAGCAGCTGTCGGGTGGCAGGATCTCCGAGGCCGCACAGGCACTCATCGTGCGACTGCGCGAAGGCGCCGACATCACCGTCAACCTCTAGGCGTCAACCCCTTGACCCCGGTCTCCGGGCGGTCCGCGACCAGGCGGATCAGGCGCCGATCAGGTCGTTGATCACGATGGTCTGGTCACGGTCCGGGCCGACGCCGATCGCGGAGAAGCGGGTGCCGGACAGCTTCTCGAGCGCCCGCACGTAGGTCTGCGCATTGTCCGGCAGGTCCTCGATGGTCCGTGCGCCCGTGATGTCCTCGGTCCAGCCGTCGAAGTACTCGAAGATCGGCTTCGCGTGGTGGAACTCGGTCTGGGTCATGGGCATCTCGTCGTGGCGGACGCCGTCGACGTCGTACGCGACGCACACCGGGATGCTCTCGATGCCCGTGAGGACGTCGAGCTTGGTGACGAAGTAGTCGGTGAAGCCGTTGACGCGCGACGCGTGGCGGGCCAGCACGGCGTCGTACCAGCCGCACCGGCGCGGACGGCCGGTGTTGACGCCGAACTCGCCGCCGGTCTTCTGCAGGTACAGGCCCATCTCGTCGAAGAGCTCCGTGGGGAACGGGCCGGCCCCGACACGCGTGGTGTAGGCCTTGATGATGCCGATCGAGCGGGAGATGCGCGTGGGACCGATGCCGGACCCGACGGACGCCCCGCCGGCCGTGGGATTCGAGGACGTCACGAACGGGTAGGTGCCGTGGTCGACGTCGAGGAAGGTCGCCTGGCCGCCCTCCATGAGGACCACCTTGCCGGCGTCGAGTGCCTCGTTGAGCACGAAGGTGGAGTCGATGACGAGGGGCTTGAGCCGCTCGGCGAAGGACAGGAAGTACTCCACCACCTCCTCGACCTCGACGTCGCGCCGGTTGTAGACCTTCACGAGGAGTTCGTTCTTCTGCTTGAGGGAGCCCTCCACCTTCTGGCGCAGGATCGACTCGTCGAACACGTCCTGCACGCGCAGGCCGAGCCGGGCCACCTTGTCCATGTAGGCAGGACCGATGCCGCGCCCGGTGGTGCCGATGGCACGCTTGCCGAGGAAGCGTTCGGTCACCTTGTCCAGCACCTGGTGGTAGGGCGCCACGAGGTGGGCGTTGGCGGACACCCGCAGCTTGGGAGGTGTCGGCGCCGCGGGCGGAGAGCCCGTCGATCTCCTGGAAGAGGGCTTCCAGGTTGATGACGCAGCCGTTGCCGATGATCGGGATGGCGTTGGGGCTGAGGATGCCGGCGGGAAGGAGCTTCAGCTCGTACTTCTCGCCGCCGACGACGACGGTGTGGCCGGCGTTGTTGCCGCCGTTCGGCTTCACGACGTAGTCGACCCGGCCGCCCAGCAGGTCAGTGGCCTTGCCCTTACCCTCGTCGCCCCACTGGGCTCCGACAATGACGATTGCTGGCATGGGATCCTCCCCCATTCGGTACGGGCCCTCCCCGCGCAACCGCGGCAAGCACGCCGTGCATCAGAACGCCCCAACCGGCCGCACGACGTGCGGCCACTGGGGCTCTTACCGTCCGAGTTTAGCCGAGCGGCTCCGGGGGTGCCGAAAAATGCCGGGCGTGACGCGCGCGGGAGCTCCGCGAGGCCCACCCCATCCGCCGGCCCGTGGGCGTCCGCGTGCACAATAGGGCCATGGACCGCTTCGAAGGACATATCGCCGGCATCGGTACCGCCTCGGGCAGCCGGCTGGTGATCGGCCGGTGGGACACCTCCCCCTTCGGAGCCTTCACCGACGTCATGCTGGAGGACGCCGCGGGACACCGCACGCTGATCGCGCCGACGCGGGAGATCGCCGACTACGTCGGCGCGACCTACACGTTCGACGACGTCGTGCTCTCGCCGGTCACCTCGACCCCTGACGGCGGACCGGCTCGTCGTCGAGGCCGGCGATCTGCGGGTGGTCGCCGGAATCGGCGCGGTCACGCTGCTCGGACGCCTGCTGGGGATCGTCCCACGGCGCCTGGCGACGCATCCACGCTGGCTCGCGCTCATCAATCCCGTGGCGTCGCTCCTGGTGAAGGGGATCGCCACGGCCGGCTCGGCGGGACACGGGCGCACCGAGTACTACGGCGTGACCTCCGCGCGGGCCGTCTCCGGGGCGACGGCGACCTGGCGGGACGCGGATCTCGGCCCCCTCGGCCCCGTGAGCCCCCCGGTGCGCTTCGGCTTCAGCTCCGCCCCGCCGCGCCCGCAACTGGTGTCGGTCACGACGACGATCCGCCACCCGGAGCGCTGACCGCCGGAGACCCGGAGCAGGCACCCCATCGAAACACGTCACCGGTTCTCGGACGACCCGCCCGCTACAGCGGGACGCCGTCCGCGGTCAGGCGGCGGCATGCCACGCCGTAGTGGGGCCAGTACCGGAGCCCGGCAGGCAGCAGGGGTGCCGCATGCCGGACGGCCCGGCGGACGGCCGCGAAGGCGATCCGGTCCCGACGCCGCCACGACAGTCCGTAGGCCTCACGCAGCGCAGGCGGAAGGATCCCGGCGGCGAGCACGGCGGGCACCGGGCGGAGCGGAGGCGGCACGATCGGCGGATCCGGAGCGAGGATCTGCTGTGCGATCGAGCGGGCGGCACCGCCGACGTCGAGGGTGGTGCGGACCTGGTGGTCGACGTAGCTCGCGAGACCGCGGTAGTCGTCGGGGAGGAGCGCGTCCGGGACGCCGAACACATGTCCCAGCCGTGTCATGTCCCGGTAGTACGCATCCCGCTCCTCGGGCCCGACGGGCCGGAGGAAGACCTCCGTGACCTCGATCGCGGTCCACACCAGGGTGGAGAACACCCAGAGGGCCAGGTCCGGGTCGTTCGCGCTGTACCGGGTCCCGGCGGGCAGCGAGGAACTGGGAGTGGGCAGTGTGCCCTCGACGGGTCCGTGCCGCCTGGCCACGTGCGCGGCAGCGGCACGGACCTGCGCGTCGTCGCCGAACGTGACGGTCAGGACGGCGTCGAGGGTGCCTCGGAGGCGCTGGAGGGGATCGGTCGCGAATGCGCTGTGGGCACGGACGCCTTCCGCGACGAGGGGATGCGCGATCTGCAGCAGGAGCGCAGCCGGCCCGCCGGCCACGACGGTCCGCTCCCGCGCGATCCGCCACGCGGTCGACTCCGGACCGAACAGACCGGCGTCGCCCGGCACGCCCGGCCCGGGCGCGGCGGGGAAGAACCTGCCGGGTCCCCTCATGCATCGCCCTTTCCGGGCGCCGCCATCGCGGCCCCCGCATCCGCCCCCGACTCGTCCTCGACCCACTCGAGCAGGTCCCCGGGCTGGCACTGCAGTACCCTGCACATCGCCTCGAGCGTGCTGAAGCGGACGGCCTTGGCCCGTCCGTTCTTGAGAACGGCGACGTTGGCGGGTGTCAATCCGACACGCTCCGCGAACTCGCCCACGCTCATCTTCCTCCGGGCGAGTTCGACGTCGATCCGCACCACGATCGGCATCAGATGACCTCGTCGAGTTCGATGCGCAGCTGCCGCGCCTCGGTGTCGCGTGCCACCGCCTGCGCGAGCAGAGCCCGCAGCACGAGCACGATCAGCGCCACGGCAGCGATCATGACGGCCACTCCCCCGATGAGCAGCACGACGCCGGGCGCCACGGCCTCACCGGGCGCGAGTGCGATCCCCAGCCCCACCGCGAGCAGGCTCGCGGCCGCGAAGGCACCGATGACGATGTTCACGAGCCGGAAGGCGTCCGGGGAGAACACCGTCCCCCGCCGGACCATCGTCAGCAGGCCCCAGACGCAGACCACGGCCACCTGGAGCGCGAGGATCCCGAGCACCGTCAGGACCACGAGCGGCGTCCGGATCAGGGCCACGTCGGGGTCGGCTCCGTCGAGGTCGATGCCCAGGAGCGAGAGCATCACCACCTGGATGACGACGGACCCTGCGAACATCAGGCACAGCACGACCCGCAGAGCGAGGACGGCGATTCTTCCCATGACGACTCCCTTGTACTGTTTGTCAGCACAAAGCTATCGTTAACCGATAGATAGCACAATCAGCACGATCGATCGGTACGCGTCCCGCCGCGACGTCGCGGGTCATACCGGAGACCCCGGCCGCAACAGGCCGGGGGCCGCGGACGGCCCGCGAACGCGCCGTCAGATCGAGTAGTCCGAGCCCGGATTCGTCGCGTCGAGGTAGTCCCGCACCGCGTTCTGCGGCACACGATAGGACCGGCCGAACCGGATGCTGTTGATCGTTCCCGCCTGCACCAGGCGGTAGACCGTCATCTTGGAGACCCGCATCATGGCAGCGACCTCCGCGACCGTGTACAAATGACCCGTACTCACGCTTGTGGACATTCCAGCCCCACTTCCATTCGCCTCTCCACGGTATGTGGAGCTTTTTAACTCTGGTCGCGTGCGCCACTTCTGCACAAGGAATCGGACTACTTGTTAACCGGATCCGATTAACGAGTAGCCGGGTTCCGGGGTGCCCGGGCGGAGGCTCCCTACCGGTGGAGACAGGAAGAACGGGCCCGCCACGGCGGATCCCGTTCTTCCCGTGGTCCCGGACCGGGCCTCAGTTCGCGAGCTGCGCGCTGGCCTCCGGGTCCGACTCCTTGAGGAACACCGCGATCCGCTCGGCTTCCTCGATCTCGCCGATGGACGCAGCAGCACGGCCCAGCGCGTAGAGGGCACGGAGGAAGCCACGGTTCGGCTCGTGCGAGTACGGGATGGGGCCGGCGCCGCGCCAGCCGCTGCGTCGCAGTGCGTCGAGGCCGCGGTGGTACCCGGTGCGGGCGTAGGCGTAGGACTCGATCGTCCGGCCCCTCGGCGTACGCCTCGTCCGCGAGGATCGCCCAGACGAGCGACGACGTCGGATGCTTGGCCGCAAGGTCCACGGCCTCGTCACCGGCCGCGAGGCGCTCGACGACGGCGGGCTCCTCCGGCAGGAGCGTGGGCTCGGGGCCCATGAGGTTCTTCCGGAACTCGTCGGACACTAGAGCTTCTTCCCGGCCGAGCCGAGCGACGCGGCGGCCTCGACGACGCGGGCTGCGAGGCCGGCCTCGGCCGAGGCGCCCCAGACGCGGGGATCGTACGTCTTCTTGTTGCCGACCTCGCCGTCGACCTTCAGGACGCCGTCGTAGTTGCGGAGCATGTGGTCGGCGACCGGGCGGGTGAACGCGTACTGGGTGTCGGTATCGATGTTCATCTTGATGACGCCGTAGGAGACGGCGTCGGCGATCTCCTGGTCGGAGGATCCCGAACCGCCGTGGAACACGAGATCGAAGGGCTTGTCCTTGCCGATCTTCCGGCCCACCTGGTCCTGGATGTCCTTGAGGATCTCGGGACGCAGCTTCACGCCGCCGGGCTTGTAGACCCCGTGCACGTTGCCGAAGGTGAGCGCCGTGATGTAGCGGCCGTGCTCCCCGGCGCCGAGGGCGTCGATGGTGGCCAGGGCGTCGTCGACCGTGGTGTAGAGCTTGTCGTTGATGGCGTTCTCGACGCCGTCCTCCTCGCCGCCCACGGTGCCGATCTCCACTTCGAGGATGATCTTCGCCGCTGCCGCGCGCGGCAGGAGCTCGCGGGCGATCCGCAGGTTCTCCTCGAGGGTCTCGGCCGAGCCGTCCCACATGTGCGAGTTGAAGATCGGGTCGCGGCCGTTCTTCACGGCGTCCTCGGACGCGGCGAGCAGGGGCAGCACGAAGTCGTCGAGCTTGTCCTTGGGGCAGTGGTCCGTGTGCAGCGCGATGTTGACGTCGTACTTCTTCGCCACTTCCTTCGCGAAGGCCGCGAAACCGAGCGAACCGGCGACCATGTCCTTGACGCTCGCGCCGGACCAGTAGGCGGCACCGCCCGTGGAGACCTGCACGATGCCGTCGGACCCTGCCTCCGCGAAGCCGCGCATGGCCGCGTTGAGCGTCTGGGAGGACGTCACGTTCACAGCCGGGAATGCGAAACCGCCCGCCTTCGCGCGGTCGATCATCTCGGCGTAAACATCAGGTGTGGCAATAGGCATGCTGAGGACTCCTTAGTGGTGGGAAGTGCTTGCTTCATCCTAGCGAGCGGACCTGCCGGGCGCAGGGGATCTCGACGCCGGATGACGGCGTCCCGGGGCCGGGCGTGACGCCGGAACCGGGACCGCAGTGACGGCACCACGGCGTCGTGGGCCCGGCGGGCGACGGGGTGGCGCCGCCACCGGCGGGGGTGGCCGCCCGGTCAGACGTGCTGCCCGAACACGTGCCGCCGCACCCAGCCGTGCATGGCGATCGCGGCGGCCGCCGATGCGTTGATGGAGCGTGTGGACCCGAACTGGGCGATGGAGAGCGTCGCCTCGGCGGCCTCGTGCACCTCCGGCGTCAGGCCCGGCCCCTCCTGCCCGAACACGAGCACGCAGTTCTCGGGCAGGTCGTAGGTCTCGAGCGGTACCGAGTCGGGGAAGTTGTCGATCCCGATCACCGCCAGTCCCTCGGCTGAGGCCCACGCCGTGAAGTCGGCCACCGTGGGGTGGTGGCGCACGTGCTGGTAGCGGTCGGTGACCATGGCGCCGCGCCGGTTCCACCGCCGTCGCCCGATGATGTGGACCTCCCTGGCGAGGAACGCGTTGGCGGTGCGCACGACGGAGCCGATGTTGAGGTCGTGCTGCCAGTTCTCGATCGCGACGTGGAAGCCGTGGCGGCGCTCGTCGAGGTCCGCCACGATTGCCTCGTGCTTCCAGTACCGGTACGCATCGACGACGTTGCGGGTGTCCCCGCCCGCCAGCAGGTCGCTGTCCCAGTGGTCGCCGTCGGGCCACTCGCCCTCCCACGGACCGACGCCGACGGGACCACCCGGGGCTCCGTCCGCGGTCTCGGCGTTGTCGGCGGGCTCAGCAAGGGGTTCTGTCACCGTCCCAGCGTAGTCGGCGCGAAAGATGGAAGACTGGCACAGGCAGGTCCCCGAACGCCCCCTCTTGGAAGGACGCCCATGCGCGAGAACGAACACATCGAGTGCTGGCTCACCGACATGGACGGTGTGCTCGTGCACGAGAACTCCGCCATCCCGGGTGCGGCCGAGCTGATCGAGCGATGGGTGGCCACCTCGAAGCGGTTCCTCGTCCTGACCAACAACTCGATCTACACGCCCCGCGACCTCGCCGCGCGGCTGAAGGCATCCGGGCTCGAGATCCCCGAGGAGAACCTCTGGACCTCGGCGCTGGCCACAGCCCAGTTCCTCCGTGACCAGCTCCCGGGCGGACGGGCGTACGTGATCGGTGAGGCGGGACTGACGACGGCCCTGCACGAGGCGGGCTTCGTGCTCACCGACACGAACCCCGACTACGTGGTGCTCGGCGAGACCCGCACCTACTCCTTCGAGGCGATCACCAAGGCGGTGCGCCTGATCCTCGACGGGGCCCGCTTCATCGCCACGAACCCGGACGTCACGGGGCCCTCGAAGGAGGGGCCGCTGCCGGCGACGGGCGCCATCGCCGCCATGATCACGGCAGCGACGAGCCGGGACCCCTACGTCGTGGGCAAGCCGAACCCCATGATGTTCCGCTCGGCGATGAACCAGATCGACGCGCACTCGGAGACGACGGCGATGATCGGAGACCGCATGGACACCGACATCATTGCCGGGATGGAAGCGGGCCTGCACACCGTCCTGGTGCTCAGCGGCATCACGCAGCCGGAGGACATCGAGGCGTTCCCGTTCCGGCCCGCGCAGATCTGCGAGTCGGTGGCGGACCTGATCGACCAGGTGTAGGAAGCAGCCTAGAAGATCCGTTTCAGGCCGCCGCCGCGCGGTACCGGGACGTACTCGCGCTGCACGGCGGAGACGATCCCCTGGTAGATGCCCGGATTCCACTGCGGACTCGCGTGCGCCGGCAGCGCGCCGTCCGTCACGTGATCCGCGGAGACCAGGTTGTCGGGCAGCCCACGTGCCCACCCGGCCCGGGCACGTGCGTAGTCGACGACGCCGTCGTTCGGGTTCCCGGTGAACACCACCTTCGTCTCCCCGAGGGAGAGCCGGAACCGGGAGACGTCGAAGTGGTAGATGTAGGGGGACTCGGACTGGATGAGCTCGCTGCTGGGCGCCAGGGGCGAGAGCTGCTCGAGCGTCTGGTCCACGATCTGGCTCCACGTGCGCTCGTTCTTGTGGACGATCCGCTCGCCGAGTTCGTAGGTGCCCCGCACGCTGATAGGCACACGCACCCCCGCCTCGTACAGCAGCACCACGCCGTCGAACATGCGCTGGTCCTGGACGTCGAAGCGGCTCGACGGCGAGGAGTCCAGCAGCACGAGCTCCACCGGGATGCCGCGGTCACGCAGGCGGGCGGCCACCTCGACCGCCACCATGCCGCCGAAGCTGTGGCCGTAGAAGTAGAGCCTCTCGAGCCGGAAGTTCTCCACGTAGCGGTTCATCGTGGCGACGATGTTGTTGATGTCGAGCCCGCGGTTGGAATAGCCCATCACGGCCATCTGCGCGCGCCGCGACAGGACCGGACGCAGCGAGTTGAGGATCCAGAGCCCTTCCTCCCAGCTCGTCTTGTACCCGGGGAAGAGGACCCAGCGGTCGTCCGGGAAACGCGCGCGTGCAGCGTCGTCGTCGAGTGGCAGGATGCGGGTCAGCTCGCGCTGGGACTGGATGACGCGGGTGAAGGCGAGGTCGGCGGTCGCTACCGCCGCAGCGGCCGACCCGATGAGGAAGGACCGCCGGGAGGACTCGCGGAAGTCCCGTGCACCGCGCAGGGCTGCCCCGACGCCGTCGTGCTCCATGCGCCGCTCCGTGCCGTGGTCGCCGTCGATGGTCCCCGTCAGGCGAGGCCCAGTTCGTCCTTGCCGAACGCGAAGAGGTAGGGCACCCCTGCCTCGGACTCGATGCGCTCCTTCGATCCCGTACTGCGGTCCACGATGACGGCGACGGCCCGGACGTCGCCACCGGCCCGCCGGACCCCTTCGACGGCGGTCAGCGCGGAGCCGCCGGTGGTGGAGGTGTCCTCCAGGACGACGACGGGGCGCCCGGACACGTCGGGCCCCTCCACCTGGCGACCCATGCCGTGCGTCTTCTGGGCCTTGCGCACCACGAATGCGTCGATCGGCCGGCCTGTCTGCGCTGCCGCGTGCATCACGGCGGTGCCGACGGGGTCGGCGCCCATCGTGAGGCCGCCGGCGGCCTCGAAGGCGATGCCGGCGTCGTCGAGCAACTGGAGCATGACGCGGCCCACGAGGACGGCTGCCTCGTGGTGCAGCGTGATCCGGCGGAGGTCGATGTAGTAGTCGGCCTCGACGCCGCTGGAGAGCGTGACGCGCTCGTGCACCACGGCGAGTTCCCGGATGAGCTCGAGGAGCCTGGTGCGGTCGGTGGTCTGCGCGGAGGTCTCGGCGGTCATGCGGCCAGTCTATCGAGAGGCAGGGGGCGTGCCCGTCACCCCGTTGCGCCGCGCAGCGACACAGCTCCACCCGCCACGACCCGGTTCTGCCCGGTGGGGCAGGCGGCGGACCGAGGGAGTCGGGCCGGTCATCCCGCCAGGCGTGCGCTGGCGGCGTCGATCGCCTCCGGGGAAAGCACATGGGAGATCGCCAGCACCGCGGCGCCCGCCACGCCGGCGCTCTGCCCGGACACCGAGGGGACGATCCGCAGGTGCTCCGTCGCCAGCGGCAGCGAGCGCTTGTAGACGATCTCGCGGACACCTGCCAACAGGTGTTCGCCGGCCTGGGCGAGGGATCCACCGATGACGACCACCGACGGATTGATCAGGTTGACGCAGGTCGCCAGGACATCCCCGATGTCCCGTCCGGCCTGCCGGATCGCCTGCAGCGCGGTGGCGTCACCGGAGCGGACCCGGTCGATGACGTCCCGGCTTCCCGTGAGGGGCACCTGTGCCGACTCGTTGAGGGCTGCGGCGAGCGCGGGCCCGCCGGCCAGGGCCTCGAGGCACCCGGTGTTGCCGCACCTGCAGAGCCGGTCGCTCGCCCTCGGGACGCGGACGTGGCCGAGATCGCCCGCGGTGCCCTGCGCCCCCCGCTGGAGGACACCGCCGGAGATGATCCCGGCGCCGATGCCGGTGGCCACCTTGATGAACATCAGGTCGGTGGTGTCGGGCCAGTTGGTGCTCTGCTCGCCCAGCGCCATGATGTTGACGTCGTTGTCCACGAGCACCGGGACGTCGAAGCTGCCCTGTACCATCCCGGGCACGTCGAACCGGTCCCAGCCCGGCATGATCGGGGGGTTGATGGGCCGGCCCGTGTCGTGTTCCACCGGACCCGGCAGGCCGATCCCGATGGCTGCGAGCTCCGCGGGCGTGCGGTCCGCCCCTCGGAGGAGCCGCCCGACGGCCGAGATCAGCCAGCCCAGGACGGCGACCGGTCCTTCGGCGATACTGAGGTCCTGGCGTTCCCGGCCCAGTTCCGTGCCCGCGAGATCCGTGAGGATGACGATGGCGTGGGTCGCCCCGAGGTCCGCCCCGACGACGACGCGGGCGGCCGGATTGAGTGCGAACAGCGATGGCGGCCGGCCTCCCGTGGACACCGCTCCACCGGTCGGGGACACGAGGCCCAGCGCCATGAGGGTGTCCACCCGCGCGGCGACCGTGGAGCGCGCCAGTCCGGTGACCTCCGCGAGTTCGGCCCTGGTGCGCGGCCTGCCGTCCCTCAGCACCTGGAAGATCTCACTGGCTCCCGTGGGAGGAGGGCCGAGGAGCCGCTGACGGGGCCCGCCATGGCTCGTCAGCGCCACGGGGTGCTGAGGAGAGGACACCTTTCCAGTAAAGCACGCGCACCTTTACCGAGTCTGCACACATCTTTTGCATGTCCCTCGACAGAAGTGGGGCAGCCGTGTCACAGTAGGCGCGTGGACGACGACGTCAGCACCAGCGGGGCACCAGCACCGATCCTGCACGTGTCGGGACTCTCGAAGAGTTTCTTCGGGGTACCCGTCCTCCAGGACGCAGCCCTCGAGCTCTTCCCCGGCGAGGTCCACGGACTGGTGGGCGAGAACGGCGCCGGGAAATCGACGCTCATGAAGCTGCTCGCAGGCGTGTACGTCCGGGATTCGGGACGCATCGAACTCGACGGGAAGCCGGTCGACTTCACGCATCCCGTGCAGGCACACCACGCCGGGCTGTCCACGGTCTTCCAGGAGTTCAACCTGCTGCCCGAGCGGACCGTCGCGCAGAACATCTACCTCGGCCGGGAACCCCGGAAGGGCCTCCTCGTCGATCGCCGGGCCATGAACCAGCGCACCACGGAACTGCTGGAGGACCTCGGCATCACGACCATCCGGCCGACGGCGTCGGTCAGCTCCCTCTCGGTGGCGCAGCAGCAGATCGTCGAGATCGCGAAGGCCGTGAGCTACGACGCCAGGATCATCTCGATGGACGAACCCACCGCCGCTCTCGCAGGACCGGAGGTCGAGCTCCTCTACGGCATCATCGATCGCCTGCGGAAGCGGGGCACGGCCATCCTCTACGTGTCCCACCGGTTGAAGGAGATCTTCGACCTGTGTGACACCATCACGGTGCTCAAGGACGGGCGAATCGTCACCTCGTCCCCCGCGGCCGAGCTCGACGACGCCTCACTGGTCCGCGCCATGGTGGGCCGGCCCATCTCGGCCTACTTCCCCGAGGCACTGCCGGGCACCGCCGTCGGGGAACCCCTGCTGAAGATCAGCGGTGGCGGCAACGACCAGCTCGACGACGTCGACCTGTCCCTCCGCGCCGGGGAGATCGTCGGAGTCGCAGGTCTCCAGGGATCGGGTCGGACGGAGCTGGTCGAGGCGATCTTCGGCGCGGAGGGCTTCACGCGCGGCGCGATGACGATCGGGGGCAGGACCTACCGGCCGCGCTCGCCGAGGGACGCCATCCGCCACCGCGTCGCGCTCATCACCGAGGACCGCAAGGCACAGGGGCTCAGCCTCAACCAGTCCATCCTCGACAACGCGCTCAGCGTGGTGCGCTCGGTCCATCCCCGCCGCACCGCTGCGGCCCGCCGGAATGCACCGGGGGTGTTCTCGTCCCTTGAGGTCGTCGCCCGCGACCTCGACCAGGAAGTGCAGTTCCTCTCCGGCGGCAACCAGCAGAAAGTCGTGCTCGCCAAATGGCTGGCGATCGATCCCCTGGTCGTCCTGCTCGACGAGCCGACGCGCGGGATCGACGTCGGCGCGAAGGTCGCCGTCTACTCCCTGATGCGCCAGCTGGCGCGGGAAGGCAGGGCCATCCTCATGGTCTCGAGCGAACTGCCCGAGGTACTCGGGATGTCCGACCGCGTGATCGTGCTGCGGGACGGGCGCATCGCAGGGGAGCTACCGCCCGGAGCATCGGAGGAACAGGTGCTGCGTCTCGCCACCGGTGCCCGCGAGGTGCGGTCATGAGGCGCCTGAGCTCGACGAACATCGTCTACCTCGTGGCCCTGGTGACCGTCGTCGCGGGAATCGTCCTCGTGGGTTCCACCGGCCGGAGCTTCTTCAGCACCGGCAACATCTCGGACATCCTGACCGGGACGAGCATCCTCGGGTTCATCGCCATCGGGCAGACACTCGTCATCCTCGTGGGAAGCCTCGATCTCTCGGTCCCCTACGTGATCAGCCTGTCGAGCCTCATCGGTGCCGGAATCATGGCGAATCAGCCGGCGAACATCCTGCCCGCCGTGATCGTGGCGCTCCTCGTCTCCGCCCTGATCGGCCTGGCCAACGGTGTCGTGGTGGCCGGGCTGAAGGTGCACGGCTTCATCGCCACCCTGGGCATGGGTCTGATCGTCAGCGGCTACCTCGGGTCCACCTACCAGGGCAGCTCGGGCCAGGCACCGCTCGCGTTCCGCCTCATCGGGGCCACGGGCATCGGCCCCGTCCCCGTCTCCACGCTCATCATGCTCGCGTGTGCCGCCGTCGTGCTCGTCATGCTCAACAGCACGAGGCTCGGGCACGCCATCTACGCCGTCGGGGGCGATGCCTCCGTCGCGAGGATGTCCGGCGTCAGGACCCGGACACCCGTGCTCGCGGCGCACGTCATCTGCTCCACCCTGGCAGGGCTCGCCGGCCTGCTGCTGGCGGCACGCCTCGGCGTCGGCAGCCCCACCATCGGCTCGCAGGGTGGCTACGACCTGCTGTCGATCGCAGCCGTCGTCCTCGGCGGGACACTGCTCGCGGGCGGCAAGGGCTCGCTCATCGGCACGCTGGGCGGCGTCCTCATCTTCGCCATGCTGGACAACATCATGAGCGTGCTGCAGATCAACCCCTTCCTCAAGGACGTGGTCCGCGGCATCGTGATCGTCGTGTCCGTGGCCGTGTACGCGCGGCGCAGGACCGTCCACCGCCCCGCCCGGTTCGGCCGCGGCCCTGTCCGCCAGGGCGAGGACCGGACGCCGGCGGGCCCCGGAACACCACGGCGCAGGCCCGGAGGGCCGGACGGCTCGTCGAAGGGCGAAGGACCGGGCATGCGGAACGAGGTACCGGCATGAGCGTGGCCACAGGACGCGCCGTCCTCCAGCAGAACCGCTCCCCCCGCGGCGAGCGCGTCCTCCGCGCGCTGCGCACACCGAGCGGGGCGATCTTCGTCCTCGTCGCCGTCCTCCTGGCGGCCGTCCTGGCGGCGAATCCCTCGTTCGGCGAACCGGGCTCCCTGATCCGCTTCATCGGCCGTACGGCCCCCATCGCCATCGCGGCGATCGGGCAGTACTTCGTGATCGTCTCCGGCGAGTTCGACCTCTCCATGGGATCGGTGGTCACCGCCCAGGTGATCATCGCCGGCAACCTGGTCGGCGAGGACGAGTCGCGCACCCTCCCCGTCCTGCTCCTGATGGTCGCGTTCGGGGCGTTCGTGGGGCTGGTGAACGGCCTCGTCACCACCCTGCTGAAGGTGCCGAGTTTCATCGTGACCCTCGGGACCATGCTCGCACTGCTCGGTCTGGTGCTGTACTGGACCGGCGGCGCCGCGACCGGCAACCCGGCCGACAGCTTCCGGCAGATCGGCCGCGGCGGTATCCGGGACATCCCCGTCCTCGAGATCCTCCCCTACCCCGTGATCATCCTCGCCGCCACCGCGGCCGCCGCCTTCTGGCTCATGCGCCGGCCCTACGGGCGCACCCTCGTCGCCGTCGGCGACAACGACCGCGCCGCCACATTGACCGGCGCGCCGGTGTGGTGGGTCCGGACCCGGGCCTTCATGCTGTCCTCCCTCGCGGCCACCGTGGCGGGCGTGATCCTCGTGGGCTATGCGGGAGTCCACCCGTCGGTGGGCCAGGGCTACGAATTCACCGCGATCACCGCCGTCGTCCTCGGCGGCGTGGTGCTGGGCGGCGGTCGTGGCTGGGTCCTGTCCGCTGCCGCCGGCGCGTTCGCCCTCGAACTGCTCTTCACGCTCCTGAACTTCCTCGGCGTCGAATCCACCTGGCGCGACAGCGTGCAGGGCGCCATCATCATCGTCGCCGTCGCCGCGGCGTCCCGGAACTGGCAGCGCAAGCGCAGGGGCGCCAGCACCCAGGCCCATGACCAGCACCGTCCGATAACAGCACCGCAGCCCGCACCGGGCACCAATGAGGGAGGAACATGATGCGTGGAAGCATCCTGGGCAAGGTCACGGTGATCGCAGCGACGTCGCTGCTCGCCCTGACCGCCTGCACCACCGACTCGTCCATCGAGAATCCGCCGGCCGCGGAGGAGAGCGCGGTCGCCGAGGAGACCGCCGCCGCCCAACCCAGCGAGGACAGCACGGAATGGTTCGACCAGGCCGTCTACGACGAGCAGGACCAGCAGCGCTCGGCCACCTTCGAGGGCGACCCCGAGCAGCCGTACCTGCAGTACATCGACGGCGAGATGAAGGACACCTCCGCCTTCGCGGCCGAGGGACCGCAGAAGGCCTGCTTCTCCAACGCGTCGATCTCGAACCCGTGGCGGCAGACGGGCTGGATCACCATGAACCAGCAGCTCCAGGTGCTGCAGGACTCCGGCGTCATCTCCGAGATGGAGACGCGCGACGCGCAGGACGACGACAACACCCAGATCGCGGACATCGACTACTTCATCGCCGAGGGGAACTGCGACGCCTTCATCATCTCCCCGAACTCGACGGCAGCCATGACGCCCGCCGTCGAGCGCGCGTGCGAGACCGGCAAGCCCGTGATCGTGTTCGACCGTGGCGTCCAGACCGACTGCGCCGTGACCTTCATCCACCCGATCGGCGGCTTCGCCTGGGGTATCGACACGGCGGAGTTCCTCAGCGAGCGCCTCGGTGAGGGCGACAAGGTGGTGGCCCTGCGGATCCTGCCGGGCGTCGACGTCCTGGAACAGCGCTGGGCCGCGGCCGAGCGCATCTTCGAGGAGAACGGCATCGAAGCGGTGGACTACTTCACCGGCGCCGATCCGGTGGAGATCAAGTCGATCATCTCGGACGAACTCGCCACCGGTGACGTGCAGGGCGTCTGGATGGACGCCGGTGACGGCGCCGTCGCCGCGATCGAGGCGTTCGAGGACGCCGGAGCCGATCTCCCGG
Source organism: Arthrobacter sp. MN05-02 (assembly GCA_004001285.1). Classification (NCBI taxonomy): domain Bacteria; kingdom Bacillati; phylum Actinomycetota; class Actinomycetes; order Micrococcales; family Micrococcaceae; genus Arthrobacter; species Arthrobacter sp. MN05-02. The sequence goes on along the minus strand of AP018697.1, from coordinate 365,901 downwards.
TCATGACGGGCGAGGACGAGATGAGCTTCCTGCGCAAGTGGGACGAGACGGGCATCGACGCGCTGGCACCGGTGTACTCGAACTTCCAGTGGCGCACCCCGCTGCTCGCGCTGGAGAAGATCTTCGCCGGCGAAGAGGTCCCCGCGGAATGGGTCCTGCCCCAGTCGCCGATCACCGAGGACCAACGCGGTGAGTTCCTGACCGCCAACGAGGGCATGCCGGACGGCCACTACGCCAAGTTCGGCGGAGAGGACCTCCCCGGCTACCCGGAGGTCTGGCAGGACCGCCAGATCCCCTGACGCCCGCCGCATCACCAGGGGACGGAACGGAAGGAGGCAGGACCGTGGACGACGGCATCGCCCGCACCCTCGGGATCAACACGTGGGTCTGGACATCCCCGCTGACGGACGCGGACCTGCCTCCCCTCCTGCGGCGGATCGCCGGAATGGGTTTCGACGGCGTGGAGGTCCCCCTCGAGAACGCGGGGGACCTCACCGCCCCGGTGCTGCGCGACATCCTGGCCGAGACCGGCCTGGTACCCACGATCGTCGGGGCCATGGCACCCGGCCGGGAGCTGGTGGGCGCCCCGGAGGCCACCATCCGGTCGACCCAGCGCTACCTCCAGGACTGCATCGACCTCGCCGCCGCCGTCGGTGCCGCGAGCGTGTGCGGCCCCTTCTACGCGCACACGGGCCGGCTCTGGCGGATGGACGACGACGGACGCGCCGCCGCCTGCGCCGAGCTGCGGGACAACCTCGCCCCCGTGGCCGACCGCGCGGTCGAGGCCGGCGTGGTCCTCGGCATCGAGCCGCTGAACCGGTACGAGACCTCGCTCGTCAACACGGTGGAGCAGGCCCTCGAGATATTGCAGCCGCTGCTCGGGCGGGGCGTGGGACTCGCGCTCGACACCTATCATCTGAATATCGAGGAAAGGTCGTCCGCCGATGCCATCCGGGCAGCCGGACCGCACCTGGTCCACCTCCAGGTCTGCGGCAACGACCGCGGTGCACCCGGCGGGGACCAGACGGATTGGCCGGGCGTGTTCGCCGCCCTCGACGATGTGCAGTACCGCGGACCGCTGAACATCGAGAGCTTCACCGCGCACAACGCGAGCATCGCCACGGCCGCAGCCGTCTGGCGCCCCCTGGCGCCGTCGCAGGACCAGTTGGCGGAGGGGGGCCTGGCCTTCCTCCGCCGCACCGATCCATCCCAGTCCCGGGCCGCCCTGGCCCATCAAGGAGAAACACCATGACGACCACCGTGCCGGCTCCCTCCGACGCCGCAGGTTCCCGGACCGACACCCTGGGCGTCGCCGTCCTCGGCTACTCCTTCATGGGGAAGGCCCACTCGAACGCCTGGCGGAACGTCGGCTCCTTCTACGACTCGCCCGCGATCGAGCAGAAGGTCATCGTGGGACGGGACGCGGCGCAGGTGGAGGAAGCCGCACGCCGGTACGGGTGGCAGGAGAGCACGACGGACTGGCGCTCCGTCCTGGAGCGGGACGACATCCACATCGTCGACATCTGCACGCCCGGCCACCTCCACGCCGAACAGGCCATCGCGGCGCTGCAGGCCGGAAAGCACGTGCTGCTCGAGAAACCCCTGGCCAACACCGTCGCGGAGGCGGAGGAACTCGCGGCCGTCGCCGCGGCCGCCCGCGAACGCGGTGTCCAGTCGATGGTCGCCTTCAACTACCGCAGGCTGCCCGCCCTCGCGCAGGCACGGGCGATGATCGCCGACGGCCGTCTGGGTGACGTGCGGCAGGTCCGCATCAGCTACCTGCAGGACTGGCTCGCGGACGAACGGGCACCGATGACCTGGCGCCTCCGGAAGGAGACCGCCGGCTCGGGCGCGCTCGGCGACCTCGCCTCCCACGCCGTCGACCAGGTCCACTTCCTCCTCGACGCGCAGGTGGTCGGGGTCTCCGGCACCGTGAACACCTTCGTGACGGAACGGCCGGGCCCGGACGGGCCGGAACCCGTCACGGTCGACGACGCCGCGTGGGCCACCCTGCACACGGCATCGGGCGCCATCGTCAGCCTGGAGGTCTCGCGCTTCGCCGCCGGGCGGAAGAACGCCCTGCAGATCGAGGTGTACGGCTCCCGCGGAGCGCTCCGGTTCGACCTCGAACGGCTCAACGAGCTCGAGTACTTCGCCTCCGACGCCCCCGGCACGGAGCAGGGCTTCACCCGCGTCCTCGTGACCGAGCCGCAGCACCCCTACCTCGCCGCGTGGTGGCCGGCGGGGCACACCCTCGGGTGGGACTCCTCGTTCACCAGCCAGGCCGCCGACTTCCTCGACGCCGTCCGCAGCAACCGCGCCCCCTCGCCCTCGTTCGAGGACGGCCTGAGGGTGCAGCAGGTCCTCGGTGCGCTGGAGGCGAGCGCGGCGAGCGCGAGCGCCGTCGTCCGACCCTGACCGCACCGACCCCACCGCGGTCCGCCGCCCTACCGCCACCACACCCACCGGACCACCCAGCCAAGGAGCCTGCATGACCCGCAACTTCACCCTGTTCACCGGCCAATGGGCCGACCTCCCGTTCGAGAAGGTCGCCGAGCTCGCCGGCCGGTGGGGCTACGACGGACTCGAGATCGCCGTCTCGGGCGACCATCTCGACGCCTGGCGCTGGGACGACGACGCCTACATCCAGGACCGGCTCGACATCCTCGAGCGCAACGGGCTGAAGGTCTGGGCCATCTCGAACCACCTCAAGGGCCAGGCCGTCTGCGACGACCCGATCGACTTCCGCCACCAGGCGATCATCGGCCCGAAGGTCTGGGGCGACGGCGACCCGGAGGGTGTGCGCCGTCGGGCAGCGGAGGAGATGAAGTTGACGGCGCGGCTCGCGAGGAAGCTCGGCGTGGACACCGTCGTCGGCTTCACCGGCTCCTCGATCTGGCAGTACGTGGCCATGTTCCCACCGGTCCCCGCGGCCACGATCGACGCCGGCTACCAGGACTTCGCGGACCGCTGGAACCCGATCCTCGACGTCTTCGACGAGTGCGGGGTCCGCTTCGCCCACGAGGTCCACCCCTCCGAGATCGCCTACGACTACTGGTCCACGCAGCGCACCCTCGAGGCCATCGGGCATCGCCCCGCCTTCGGCCTGAACTGGGATCCGAGCCATTTCCTGTGGCAGCAGATCGATCCGGTGGCCTTCATCTCGGACTTCAAGGACCGGATCTACCACGTGGACTGCAAGGACACCAAGATGCGCATGGGCGGAGGCCGCAACGGCATCCTCTCCTCGCACCTCGCCTGGGGCGACCCCCGTCGCGGCTGGGACTTCGTCTCGACGGGCCGCGGTGACGTGCCCTGGGAGGACAGCTTCCGCGCCCTGACGGCCATCGGATACACCGGCCCCATCTCCGTGGAATGGGAGGACGCCGGCATGGACCGGTTGCAGGGGGCACCGGAGGCCCTCGCCTTCCTGAAGCGCTTCGATTTCGCACCGTCGGAGACCTCCTTCGACGCCGCTTTCAGCCAGTAGGGACTCCTCGCCCTCAGCCGCAGTCCTTTCTTCTCTGCCCACCCCGATGCCTACCGGGGTGGGCAGAGTCGTGCGGGGGGGGGCCGCCGCGCCGGCAAAACCCCGTCGTCCTCGGTAAGTCTCATTGGTCGAGACTCGAGAGAGCGCTCTCTTGACGGTGTGACCTTCCGCACATACAGTGGTTCCACATCCCAGAGAGCGCTCTCTCGCCGGTCGGCGTACATCGCTCACACACACAAAGGAGTGATCGTGGAATTCTCGCGACTCAGGAAAATCACAGCCCTCGCCGGCGTCGCCTCCCTGGCCATCGTGGCCTCGGGTTGCAGCGGAGGCGGGAGTGACGAGCCGGCCAGTGCCGACAACCCCGTCAACCTCACCGTCACCACCTTCGGACAGTTCGGCTACGACGATCTGTACGCCGAATACGAAGAGCAGAACCCCGGCGTAACCATCGAGGCGACCAACATCGACGGCAGCGCCAACGCACGCGTCGACGCGTTCACCAAGCTCGCGGCCGGTTCCGGGCTGAGCGACGTCGTGGCCGTCGAGGAGGGCTGGCTCGGCTCCATCATGGAGGTGTCCGACCAGTTCGTGGACCTCAACGAGTACGGCGCCGCGGACATCAAGGACAACTGGGTGGACTGGAAGTTCGAGCAGGGCACCGATCCCGAGGGCCGCGTGATCGGTCTCGGTACGGATATCGGGCCCCAGGCGCTGTGCTACAACCAGGAGCTCTTCGAGGCAGCGGGACTGCCCACCGATCGGAAGGAGGTCGCCGAACTCTTCGGAGGCGACGACGCCACCTGGGAGACCTACTTCGACCTCGGCCGCCAGTACCACGAGACCACGGGCAAGGCCTGGTACGACCAGTCCGCCTTCGTCTGGAACTCCATGGTGAACCAGATGGACGAGGGCTACTACACCGCCGACGGCGAGCTGAACATCGAGGGCAACGAGGCGATGCGCGCCCAGTTCGACCTCCTCGCCGCCGGCACCGCCGACGGCCTGTCCGCCAACCAGAAGCAGTTCGACTGGGGCAAGGGCAAGGCCTTCGTGGACGGCTCCTTCGCAGTCCACGTCTGCCCCGCCTGGATGCTCGGCACCATCAAGGAGCAGCTGGAAGCCGCCGGTGGCGGCCCCGAGACCGGATGGGACGTCGCCGATGTCTTCCCGGGCGGAGCATCCAACTGGGGAGGAGCCTTCCTCTCCGTCCCCGAGAGTTCCGAGCACCCCGCCGAGGCCGCCAAGCTCGCCCAGTGGCTGACCGACCCCGAACAGATGGTCAAGCAGTCCGCAGCCGCGAACAACTTCCCGAGCACCCTGGACGCCCAGGCGGAGATCGTCGAGGCAGCCGTCCCGAACGAGCTCTTCAACGACGCTCCGTACGGCGAGATCTTCGCATCGCGCGCCGAAGGCGTCGTGGCCCAGTTCAAGGGCCCGCAGGACTCGGAGATCCAGGAGAACGTCTTCGCGCCGGCCCTGAAGATCCTCGACTCCGGTGAAGGCACAGCCGACGAGGCCTGGAGCGAAGCCATCCAGCTCCTCAACGACCGCGTCGTGAACAACTAGCAGCACCGGCCGCGGGGCCTCCGGCAGCACCGGAGGCCCCCCTGGAGTCTGGAACCTCATGACCACGACACTGAACCGCCCGGCAGCCAGCAGCCCTGCCCCTGCGAAACCCGCCCTCACCTTCCGTCAGCGACTGAACGTCTTCGACATGAAGGCCTCGCCCTACCTCTACATCTCACCGTTCTTTCTCCTCTTCGCCCTGGTAGGCCTGTTCCCCCTCGGCTACACCTTCTTCGTCTCGCTCTTCGACTGGCACCTGCTCAAGGGGCAGGGCGAGTTCGTGGGCCTGCGGAACTTCCAGGAAGTCCTCCAGGACCGCTTCTTCTGGAACTCGCTGTTCAACACGATGAGCATCTTCCTGCTCTCGACCATCCCGCAGCTGATCGTCGCCACGGCCATAGCGGCCGTGCTGGACCAGAACCTCCGCGCCAGGACGTTCTGGCGCATGAGCGTCCTGCTCCCCTACATCGTGACCCCCGTCGCCGTCGCCCTGATCTTCTCGAACCTGTTCGGTGAGCAGTACGGGCTGATCAACAACATCCTGGAGAGCTTCGGGTTCGACCGGATCCTGTGGACGAACGAGACCCTGCCGAGCCACATCGCGATCGCCACCATGGTGAACTGGCGCTGGACCGGCTACAACGCCCTGATCCTGCTCGCAGCCATGCAGTCCGTACCCCGCGACATCTACGAATCCGCTGCGATCGACGGCGCCGGAGTCTTCCGCCGCTTCTTCAGCATCACGCTGCCGAGCATCCGGCCCACCATGATCTTCGTGGTCATCACCGCGACGATCGGCGGGCTGCAGATCTTCACCGAGCCCCGTCTCTTCGACCCGCGGACGTATGGGGGGACTGCGGCCCAGTTCCAGACCACCGTGCTCTACCTCTACGAGATGGCCTTCCAGCGGCAGAACTTCGGCAAGGCGTCCACCATCGCGTGGCTCCTGTTCCTCATCATCGTGCTGTTCGGCCTCGTGAACTACCTGATCTCACAGCGGATCGCCACCACCGGCGACGGGCGCGGAACGGGCAGGGGTGCCGGCGGGCGCCGGCGCAAACGCTCCCCAGCGCCCGCCGTCGTCCTGCCCGCAGTGGGCCCCCAGCCGCCGGCACCCGCCGCCGAACCGGCACCCGACCTGGCTGCGGAACAGGCAGGCACCCCAGCAGACACGACACCGAGGAGTGGGCAATGACCGTCACCGAGACGAGGCCGCAGCGAACCCGCATCCCGACCGACCGGAGCCGTTCCCTCCGACAAGGCTTGTTCGGCAACGGGCGACGGCCGGGGTTCCTGACCTACGGCCTGCTGTTCGCCTTCTTCCTCGCCTCCGCCTATCCGCTCTGGTGGTCGCTCATCATCGGCAGCCGGTCCAACGAGGCCCTCGGCCAGACCTGGCCACCCCTGTTCCCGGGCGGCAATTTCTGGACGAACGTCGGCGAGGTCTTCGACACCATCCCCTTCTGGCTCGCCCTCGGCAACAGCGTCCTGATCTCGGGGATCATCACGCTGTCGGTCGTCGGATTCTCGACCCTGGCCGGGTATTCGTTCGCTAAGCTCCGCTTCCGGGGACGCACGGGCCTCATGGTCGCGGTGATCGCCACCATGGCCATCCCGACCCAGCTCGGCATCATCCCGCTGTTCATGATGATGCGCACGCTCGGCTGGACCGGTGAGATCGGCGCCGTCATCATCCCCACGCTCGTGACGGCGTTCGGTGTCTTCTTCATGCGCCAGTACCTCGTGGACGTCATCCCCGACGAGCTCATCGAGTCGGCCCGCATGGACGGAGCATCCATGATCTCGACCTTCTGGCACGTCGCTCTTCCCGCCGCCCGTCCCGCCATGGCGATCCTGGGCCTGTTCACGTTCATGACCGCGTGGACCGACTTCCTCTGGCCGCTGCTGGTGCTCGGTCCCGGCAACCCCACCCTGCAGACAGCTCTCAGCCAGCTGCAGTCGGCGCGGTACGTGGACTACTCGATCGTCCTCGCCGGCGCCGTCCTGGCAACCCTCCCGCTGCTGGTGCTCTTCGTCGCCGCGGGCCGTCAACTCATTTCCGGAATCATGCAAGGAGCAGTGAAGGGCTAATGCCACTCGACGCAACATCCCACCCGTCCCACCCGTCCTCCGACCCAGCCGTCGCCAGGACCTGGCCCGAGGGCTTCCTCTGGGGCTCCGCCACCGCGGCGGCGCAGGTCGAGGGCGCCAGCCACGAGGGCGGCAAGGAGGACTCCGTCTGGGACGCCTTCGCCCGGGTGCCCGGCGCGATCGCGCACGGCGACACCCTGACCGACGCCGTGCAGCACTACCACCGCATGCCCGAGGACGTCCGGATCATGAAGGAGCTCGGCCTGGGCTCCTACCGTTTCTCGACGAGCTGGTCCCGGGTCCGGCCCGGCGACCGTGGACCCAACGCGGAGGGCCTGGACTTCTACTCCCGCCTCGTGGACGAGCTCCTCGAGGCCGGGATCCTGCCCTGGCTGACGCTCTACCACTGGGACCTGCCGCAGGCGCTGGAGGAGAAGGGCGGCTGGGCGAACCGCGACACCGCCTACCGCTTCGTGGACTACGCCGACGACGTCTACTCGGCCCTCGGCGACCGCGTGGAGCACTGGACGACGTTCAACGAGCCGTTCTGCTCGTCGCTGCTGGGCTACGCGGCGGGCGTCCACGCCCCCGGACGGCAGGATCCGACGGCGGCCGTCGCCGCGATCCACCACCAGCACCTCGCCCACGGACTGGTGGTCAACGAGCTCCGGACCCGGGGTGCCCAGCACCTCGGGATCACCCTCAACCTCAGCAACTCGATCCCGCGCGACCCGGCGGATCCGATCGACCTCGACGCGGCGCGCCGGTTCGACTCGCTGCAGAACCGGATCTTCCTCGATCCGATCCTCCGCGGGGCGTACCCCGAGGACACGCTCGCCGACCTCGAGCAGTTCGGCATCCGGGACGTCATCCGGCCCGGGGACCTCGAGATCATCGGGGCCCCGATCGACTTCCTCGGCGTGAACCACTACCACGACGACCTCATCAGCGGACACCGGGACGACGAGGGCGGCGACGGCCACTCGGGGGGCGCCACCCGCCCGACGTCGTCGTGCTGGATCGGTTCGGAGGACATCGCCTTCCCGAGCCGCGGCCTGCCGCGCACCGCCATGAACTGGGAGGTCAACCCCGACGGCCTGCGGAAGCTCCTGGTACGCCTCGGCGAGGAGTACGCCACGCTGCCTCCGCTGTACATCACGGAGAACGGTGCGGCGTACGACGACGTCGTGAGCCCGGACGGCGCGGTGCACGACGCCGAACGCACGAAGTTCATCCTCGACCACATCGCGTCGGTCGGGCAGGCCATCGACCAGGGTGCGGACGTGCGCGGTTACTTCGTCTGGTCCCTCCTCGACAACTTCGAGTGGTCCTGGGGCTACGGGAAGCGCTTCGGGATCGTCCGGGTGGACTACGACTCGTTCGAGCGGACGGTGAAGGACAGCGGCGTGGCCTACGCGGGTGTGATCTCCGCTGCCAACGCCCCGCGTCTCACCAGGGCGAGCGCCTGACGTAGGCTTCAGCCATACTGTCGAGGCTTCGGAGATGACGATGACGCAGGACGCAGGCGGCCCCCGGCCGGTCCCCACCCTGGAGATGGTGGCCGCCCTGGCCGGGGTGTCGCGGGCGACCGTCTCCCGCGTCGTCAACGATTCGCCGAGCGTCGACCCGGAGCTCGCGCAGTCCGTGAAGAAGGCCATCCTCGCGCTCGACTACACGCCGAACCGCGCGGCGCGTTCGCTGGCCAAGCGCCGGGCGAACGCCGTCACGCTGATCGTGCCGGAGTCGACGTCGAAGGTCTTCGCGGATCCGTTCTTCGCCTCCGTGGTGCAGGGGATCGCGCTCTTCCTCACCGACACGGAGTACACGCTCAACATGGTGATCTCCTCGGAGTCGAAGCCGGAGAAGACGCGCAGCTTCCTCCTCGGCGGGAACGTGGACGGTGTCCTCGTGGTCTCGCACCACAGCGGGGACCACTCCTGGACGCACCTCTCCGGGTCGCTGCCCATGGTCTTCGCCGGACGCCCCCTGGTGGGCGGCAGGGAGAGCTACTACGTGGAGGTCGACAACGAGCAGGCGGCCTACAGTGCCACCCGGCAGCTGACCGACAGCGGCCGGCGGCACGTGGCCACGATCGCCGGACCGCAGGACATGCCTCCGGGCATCGACCGCCTCGCGGGCTGGCGGACGGCGGTCCGGGAGGCGGGCCTGGCCGAGGGCCTCGTGGAGGTGGGGGACTTCACCCTCGCCTCCGGGGCCCGCGCCATGCACCGCCTCCTCGACCGTGGCACGCCGATCGACGCAGTCTTCGTCGGCAACGACCAGATGGCGGCCGGCGCCTACACAGCCATCCAGGGCCGGGGGCTGCGCATTCCGGAGGACATCGCCGTCGTCGGGTTCGACGACGACTCCTTCGCCACCTCGGTGACGCCGGCGCTGACCACCGTGCACCACCCGATCATCGAACTCGGCAAGAAGATGGCCGAGACGCTGGTGAACCTCATCGAGGGGAAGCCGACGGAGCGCGTGACGAGGATGCCCACCTCGCTCGTCGTCCGCGATTCCGTCTGACCCCGACCCGCCCCCGCACCCGCCCCCGTGCCCACATCCCGGGCGCCCGTCCCGCATCCCGGGCGCCCGTCCCGGATCCTCGCGCCCGGTTCTCCGAGCGCACCCCTCGCGTCCGCGTGCCCTCCTGCACGCCGCCGCCCCGTTCCCGAAAGGCCCACCCAATGCTTCCAGCTCCTGTCAGCACCATCTCCCCGTCCACCGCGACGGGCCGCCCGATCCGCTGGGGCGTGGTCGCCACCGGCTCCATCGCCGCCCGCGTGGTGCAGGACCTCGCCCTGCTCGACGACGCCGTCCTGCACGCCGTGAGTTCCCGCAGCGAAGCCTCCGCCCGGGCCTTCGCACTGCGCTTCGGCTTCACCACCTCCTACTGGGACGCCGCCGGCGCGACCGGCTACGCTCGGCTCCTCGCGGACCCCGCCGTCGACGTGGTGTACATCGCCACACCGCACACCCAGCACCACGCCGTCGCCCTCGCCGCGCTCCACGCTGGCAAGCACGTGCTCTGCGAGAAGCCCATCACCATGGGCGCAGAGCAGGCCCGCGAACTCGCCGACCTCGCGCGGGAGCGTGGCCTGTTCCTGATGGAGGCGGTCTGGACCCGCTTCCTGCCCAGCTTCCGTCGCGCCCTGCAGATCGTGCGGTCCGGCGAGATCGGCACCGTGCGCTGGGTCCAGGCGGACCTCGGCTTCACCGCGCCGGTCGATCCGGCGTCCCGGCTCCGGGACCCGGCCGCCGGCGGGGGTGCCCTGCTCGACCTCGCCGTGTACCCGCTCACCTGGGCGCTCGGGGCGCTCGGCGAACCCGGCGCCGTCGCCGCCCGCGGCACCCTCACTCCCGAGGGCGTGGACCTGCAGAACGCACTGACCCTGACGTACGACGACGGGGCGCACGCCCAGCTGACGACGTCGATCGGGGCCGAGAGCCCGAGCGTGGTCACGATCAGCGGGACGGAGGGCTGGCTGCGCTCGTCAGCTCCCCTGTTCAACCCGGGAGAACTCGTCGTCCAGCCCCGCCGGGGCACTCTCCGCACGGAGCGCTTCGAGGCCTTCGGCAACGGCTTCGGCCACGAGCTCCGCGAGGTGACGCGCTGCCTGCAGGCCGGGCTCACCGAGAGCCCGTTCATGACGCCCGCCGAGTCCGTGCGGATGATGGAGGTGCTCGACGAGGCACGCCGCCAGATCGGCCTGCGCTATCCGAGCGATGCCGCCCTGCCAGCCGGGGTGCCGGCCTGAGGCCCGGCTCCTGACCGGCAGTGTGTCCGCCGGCCCGGTCCCGGGCCGGCGCACGCCGTAACGCTGCCGAAACCCGACGGGAGTAGCCTTGGGAGCATGCGCGAACTCCAGGCACAGATCATCGAGGAAATGGGTGTCAAGCCCACCATCGACCCGGCCGCGGAGATCCGCAGCCGGGTCGCCTTCCTGAAGGACTACGTCAGGTCCACGGGCACCCGCGGGTTCGTCCTCGGGATCAGCGGCGGGCTCGATTCCACGCTCGCCGGCAAGCTCGCCCAGCTCGCCGTCGACGAGCTGCGGTCCGAGGGTGTCGACGCCGATTTCCTCGCGGTGCGCCTGCCCTACAACGTCCAGCAGGACGAGGCGGACGCCCAGGCGGCCCTCGACTTCATCCAGCCCCGCACGTCCCGGGTGTTCAACGTGGCCCCCGCCGTCGACGGCATCCAGCAGGAGTACGCGGACACCACCGGCGAGCGCATCTCGGACTTCACCAAGGGCAACACGAAGGCCCGCGCCCGCATGGTCGCCCAGTACGCGATGGCCGGCCAGCACAACCTGCTCGTGATCGGCACGGACCACGGCGCGGAATCCGTCACCGGGTTCTTCACGAAGTTCGGCGACGGCGGAGCGGACATCCTGCCGCTCTTCGGACTCAACAAGCGCCAGAACCGCGCCCTCCTCAAGGAGCTCGGCGCGCCCGCTGCGCTGTACGACAAGATCCCGACGGCGGATCTCCTCGACGACCTCCCCGGGCGGGCCGACGAGCACGAACTCGGCCTCACCTACGAGCAGATCGACGACTACCTCGAGGGGCGCGAGATCGATCCCGACGCCGCGAAGTCGATCGAGCACCGCTACTGGCTCACACGGCACAAGCGCACGGTGCCCGTGACCCTCTTCGATTCATGGTGGCGGGAGTAAACACCGCCGTTGGTAACGTAGGGTCCGTGAAGATCGCCACCTGGAACGTCAATTCCCTCCGTGCCCGCGCAGACCGCGTGGAAGCCTGGCTGGACAGGTCCGACGTCGACGTCCTGGCCATCCAGGAGACCAAGTGCAAGGACGACAACTTCCCCTGGGAGCTGTTCGAGAACAGCGGCTTCGAGGTGGCGCACTTCGGCCTCAGCCAGTGGAACGGCGTCGCCATCGCCTCACGCGTTGGGCTCGACGACGTCGAGCGCACCTTCCCCGACCAGCCAACCTTCGGCAAGCCGGGCACCGAGGCGGTGCAGGAGGCGCGGGCCATCGCCGCGACGTGCGGCGGAGTGCGCGTGTGGAGCCTGTACGTGCCGAACGGCCGTGCGCTCGACGACCCGCACATGCCCTACAAGATCGACTGGCTGGACACCCTCCGGGGCCATGCGGAGCGCTGGATCACCGAGGACCCGCAGGCCCAGATCGCCCTGATGGGTGATTGGAACATCGCCCCACGGGACGAGGACGTCTGGGATATCGACCTCTTCGTCGACGGCGGCTACACCCACGTCAGCCCGCCCGAACGCGCTGCCTTCCAGTCCTTCCTCGACTCCGGTTTCGCCGATCTCGCCCGGCCGTACACGCCCGGACCCGGTCTCTACACCTACTGGGACTACAAGCAGCTACGGTTCCCCAAGAAGGAAGGCATGCGCATCGATTTCGTCCTCGGCTCCCCCGCCCTGGCTGCGCGCGCCACCAACGCCTTCGTGGACCGCGAGGAGCGCAAGGGCAAGGGCGCCTCCGACCATGCTCCCGTCGTCGTGGAACTCGACGGAGCGTGAGCCCCATGGGCGGCGCCCGACCGTTCCCGTACGTCTCCTACCTCCGCGTCTACGAACCACTCGACGCCTTCTCCGACGCCCAGCAGCTGGCCATCCTGGAACAGCGGGCGCGCGAGCGTGAACTGACCGAGTCGATCGAGCACGAGCAGTCCCTGCGGCGCATCCTGCGCAGTGTGTCGGACCCGTTCCCGCACCACGAGGCGGACCTCGTCCGGGTGACGCACTTCCCGAGCCTGAACGGCACGACGGCGCCCTACTACTGCCCGAACCAGCTGGCCGTCCGGACCACGCTCGCCGCGGAGTCCCTCGACCAGAGCCTGCGGGGTCCGCTGATCGACGTCCTCGTTCCCGACGTCGCACGCGAAGCGCACCAGGCCAGGCTGGACCCCGACACGTTCGCCGATTCCGTGGCGAAGCTCCATACCCGCTCGGCGACGTGGGGCGTGCCCTTCGCCTGGTTCGCGCTGATCCACGAGGACGACCTCACGGAGGTCGTGGAGGACGACGGCCGCGTCACGACGGTGCGGATCACGGCGAGGATCGGTGACTGTATCGACCGCGGGCGCCGTTCGGTCGCGCAGCTCGCCATCGGCGCTCCGGAGATGGACCTGCTCGACGAACTCACGGAGATCGTCGAGTGGCTCGAGGTGTTCCGGCGCGACGCCGTGGTGGAGGTGGACTACGGCCCCGTGGCGGACCGCGTGTTCCCGGACGATTCGCCGATGGATGTCCGCCTGGGCATCGAGAGCCTCGCCGAGGCGGACATGATGGGTGCCGCTGCGTCCTACCGGCGGCTCGCATCCCGCTGGATCCCGATCCGGCAGCTCGCCCGCGCGTCCTGAGGACGCGGAGCGCTCAGGACGGGGCCGGTCCCGTCGACTGCCGAACGACGAGTGCGTGCGGCCGGGACGGCGGGTAGTCCGCCGGTTCGTTGCGCAGCAGCTCGCCGAGCAGGAGATCGGCCGCATAGGCACCCTGCCCTGCGGGGTCCTGCCGGATGGTGGTCAGGCCCATCGGCTCGGCGAACTCGTGGTCGTCGATACCGATGACCGACAGGTCGCGGGGGACGTCGATGCCCAGCTCCGCCGCAGCCTTCAGCACGCCGAACGCCATCTCGTCCGAGGAGCAGAACACCGCCGTCGGCCGGTCCCGGGGATCGGCGAGCATCGCCAGCGCCGACGTGCGTGAGGTGACGAAGCGGAAGTCACCGAAGGCCGTCCAGTCCTCCCGCACCGCCAGCCCGTGGTCGGTCATGGCGTCCTGGTAGGCCTGCTCCCTGAGTCGAGGCACCTCGAAGTCGATGTCGAAGGACCCGCCGCCCCGCATGTGGGCGATCCGCGTGTGGCCGAGCCCGATCAGGTGCTCCACGGCGTCTCGGGCAGCCTGCGCGTCATCGATCCCGACATGGCGTACGCCCTCGACCGCACCGCCGATCACGACGTTCGGGTACTCCAGCTGCTGGACCGCCTTCCGCTCCTCCGCCGTCAGGTGCATGGACATGACCAGCAGGGCATCGATGCGCCGTCGCAGGATGGAGCGGTGGAACACGCGGTCGCGGTTCACCCCGTCCCCGCCGAGGCTGAACAGCACGAGGTCGTACCCGGCCGCCCGCAGCTGTCGGTCGATGCCCTCGAGGACGGCCGAGAAGAACCAGCGGTCGATCACCGGGACCAGGACGCCCATCGCCATCGTGCGTCCGGACGCGAGTCCGGACGCCGACGACGACGGCACGTACCCCAGCTCCTTCGCCGTCGAGTTGACCCGTGCGCGCGTCTTCTCGGCCACTCCCGGCAGCCCGCGCAGGGCGCGGGACACCGTGGCCGTGGAGACGCCGAGGGACGCCGCGACGTCGTCGATGCTGGTCACGAGCTCAGCCCTTGAGGCCGCCGGCGAGGAGGCCGCGCACGAAGTAGCGCTGGAGCCCGAAGAACACCGCGAGCGGGACGATGATGGACACGAACGCGCCTGCCGTCAGCCGCTGCCACTCGCCACCGCGGGAGCCCTGGATCTCGGCCAGGCGCTGGGTGATCGGCGCGACGTCCGCGCCGCCGCCGGAGAACACCAGTGCCACGAGGAGGTCGTTCCACAGCCAGAGGAACTGGAAGATCCCGAAGGAGGCCAGCGCCGGCGTGGCCAGCGGGACGATGATGCGCCAGAAGATGGTGCTGTGGCCTGCCCCGTCCACGCGGGCCGCCTCGATGACCTCACCGGGGATCTCCGCGATGAAGTTGTGCAGGAGGAAGATGGCCAGCGGCAGTCCGAAGATGGTGTGGGCCACCCAGAGCTGCGCGTACGTGCCACTCGGCAGCACCTGGAAGTCGCCGAACTTCAGGACCTGCGTGAAGAGCTGGAGCAGCGGAATCAGCGCCATCTGGAGGGGGACGATCTGCAGGGCGAAGACGAAGATGAAGAGGCCGTCCTTCCCCCGGAACCGGCCCCACGCGAACATGTAGGCCGCCATGGCGCCCAGGACCAGCGTGAACACGGTGCCGGGTATGACGATCGCCAGGGAGTTCACGAAGTAGGAGAGCAGGTTCGGTGACTGGCTGCCCCCGGGGCTGAGGACGTCGGCGTAGTTCTCCAGGGTGAACTGGCGGTCGATGATGGCGTTCCACCAGCCGTTGCCCTTGATGTTGTCCTCGGGGCGGAAGGACGAGATCAGGAGCCCGAAGGTGGGGACGGTCCAGATCACGGCGATGATGATCGCGGCGGCGGTCGCCCCGCGCGACGTCAGCCGCTGCCGGACGCGCTTCTGCATGGTCGGGGTGCCGGTGGTGGCGTCGTCCTTGACGTCCGGCAGGAGCTCTTTGTCGTTGTGCAGGGGCACGGTGCTCATCGGATTTCCTTCTGCTTGCGGAGCAGCCGGGCGTTGTAGACCACCACGGGCAGCACCATCAGGAACAGGACCAGTGCCAGTGCGGCGCCCCGTCCGGGCTCACCCGCCCTGAACGCCTGGGTGTACATCTCGTTGGCGACCACCGAGGTCTCGTACTGGCCTGCGGTCATGGTCCGGACAATGTCGAAGACCTTGAGGGTTCCGATCGTGATCGTCGTGATCACGACGATCAGGGAGCCGCGGATGGTGGGGATGGTGACGTTGCGGAACTGCTGCCACGCACTGGCGCCGTCGAGCCTCGCCGCCTCGACGATCTCCGTGGGGATGCCCTTGATGGCGGCGGACAGGACCACCATCGCGAAGCCCGTCTGGATCCAGATCATGACGGCGATCAGGAAGAACGTGTTCTCCGGGGCGTCGAGCAGGAACTGCTTGGGTTCCTGGCCCAGCCATACGAGGATCTGGTTCAGGAGTCCGATCTGGTCCTGCTCGGCGCCCTTGTAGGCGTAGACGAAGCGCCAGATCACGCCGGCTCCGACGAAGGAGATGGCCATGGGCATGAAGACCAGGGCCTTCAGGGCCTTCTCGCCGCGGGCGCGGTCGATGAACACCGCGTAGGCCAGGCCGATCGAGGACGCGAGCAACGGGACGAGGACGACCCAGATCAGGGTGTTCCTCAGGGTCACCAGGGCCTCGGGCTGCGTGAACATCCACACGAAGTTGTCCAGCCCGACGAAGTCCCCGTTGCGATCCGTGAAGGACAGGTACGAGGTCTGGAGTGCCGGGAAGACGAGCCCGACGGCCAGCAGGATCAGGGCCGGCGCCAGGAACCCTGCGACCTGGAGCTTCTCGCGTCCGGACTTCGGAGCCCGATCCACGACCAGCATGATGAGGCCGATGATGGCCGCGAAGATGGCGAGTCCCACCACCACCTGTAAACCTTTGTCAGCGAAATCTTCCACAGCCCAGCCTCCTTGGTGCGCGTGATGAAAGTGATCTTGGGAAAGTGCGGCCTGGCAGGCTCCACCGCCCGGAGCGGTGGAGCCTGGGCAGCCGACGACGGCCGGCACCGGCACCTCCTCGGGTGCCGGTGCCGGCCGTCAGCGCATCAGGACGCCGGCCAGCTGTCCTCGACGGACTGCGTCACTTCCTCCGTGGAGGAGCCGTTGATCCAGTTCACGATGCCGCTCCAGAAGGAGTTGGAGCCGACGGCACCCGGCATCAGGTCGGAGGCGTCGAAGCGGAACACCGTGTTGGGGTCCTGCAGCAGTTCGATCGACTGGCGGTCGAGGTCCGATCCTGCGAGTTCCGGGTCCAGTCCCTTGTTGGCACTGATCGCTCCACCCTGGGACACCCGGGCGTTGGCGAACTCGGCAGTCGCGAGATAGGTCTGCAGGGCGACGACCTCGGGACGATCCGCGTAGGCGCCGATCATCTCGCCACCACCGGTGATCGCTGTTCCTGCGGCTGGATCGACGGGAAGGGTCATGAAGGCCCACACGTCGCCGTCCTCGGCGACATTGGTCCCTTCGGGCCAGTTGGCCGCCTGGAACGAGGCCTGGTGGTGCATGGCGCACTGGCCGTCGAGGACCGGCTGGCCCGCCTCGGCGAACGCCGTCGACAGGATGGAGCGCGAGTCGCCGAAGCCGCCGTTGACGTAGTCGTCGTTCTTGAGGATCTCACCGACGCGGTCGAAGGACTCGACGATCCGCGGATCGTCGAAGGGGATCTCGTGGGCCACCCACTGGTCGTAGACCTCGGGGCCGTGGTCGCGGAGCACCGCGTCCTCGATCCAGTCGGTTCCCGGCCAGCCGGTCGCCTCGCCGGACTCGAAGCCTGCGCACCAGGGCTTCATCTCCTCTTCCTCGCTGGCGATCTTCTCCGTCAGCTCGGTCATCTCGTCCCACGTGGTCGGGACCTCCCAGCCCTTCTCCTCGAAGGTCGCGGGGACGTACCAGACGTAGCCCTTGATGTTCGCGAGCATCGGAGCGCCGTAGAAGGTGCCGTCCACGGTGCCGTACTTCTTCCAGTCGGGGGACCAGCCCTCGTCCACGAGGTCCGAGACGGCCTGCGGGGCGGGCTTCAGGTTGCCGGCCTGCGCGGCGAGCAGGCCGGGCTGCGGGAAGATCGCGAGGTCGGGAGCAGTGCCGCCCTGTGCGCGGACGCCGACCTGGGTCTCGAACTCCTTGGAGCCCTCGTAGGCCACGTCGATCCCCGTGCACTCCGAGAAGTCGGCCCAGGAGTTCTCGAGCAGTTCGGCCTCCACGTCGACGATGGTCGAGTAGACGCTGACCTCGGCGTCCTCGAACGTCCCGTAGGACTCGTAGGCGGTACAGTCCGCGTCGCCCGAACCGGCGCTGTCGGATCCTCCGGAACCGCACCCGGCGAGTGCGAAGAGGGAGACGCTGAGTGCTGCCGTGGGCAGCAGGTACTTTCGTGAGCGAATGTTCGCCATGGAAACAGACTCCTTTGTCTTGCGGTACTCCGTGAACCTGGCTGACGGCCACGAAGGCCGAGCGCCGGGGCTGTGCCGCCTCACTGAATGATGAGAGTCAGCGTAAGCGCTTACAAAGCGGCCGACAACTCGCTGGGGAACCCTCACGGCTTCGATACGGAATCGTGACCTGATTCACAGGGGTCAGCTGACGCGCTCGGCCCTGGTGAAGCGGACGCGCGCCCCTGAACTGATGCTGATGAGCACGGGAGTCCGGTAACCCGTCACCTGGTCGAGGGCCTCGACCAGGCGGGAGACCTCGACCGCGACGGTGTAGGGCGGGACCCCTTTCCTCGGGAACACCCGGACGCGCAGGCCCGGGACTCCCCGGAGCTCCCACGTGCTCACGGAGGCGCCGGCGAGGTCCGGACGCTCGAGCAGCGCTGCCTTGAGCGCCTGCTCGGCGGCCGCCGCCGTGATCGTCACCGATCCCGCGGTCCCGCCGTCCGGACGCGGTGAGGACCCGTCCCGCCCGCCGACGGCGGCGAACACCCCGGTGCGCCCCCTCCCCTGCGCGGCGATCCACAGCGCGAGCAGGACGACCAGCGCGAGGAGCACGGCTGCGAGTGCGCCCCACAGCCAGGTGTCCTCCTGCCCCTCGAGCGTGGTCCGCCTGCGGACGCCGTCGATGCTCTCCCCGATGCGCGGAGCGGTGCCGCGCCACCAGGAGGCGACGGCGGGAACGGTGAGGAGCGCGAGGCCGAAGGTCCCGGCGGCGAGGGCGAGGAGCCCGACGACGGCGAGCACGAGACGGTTGAGCACGCGCGGCGTGGTGTTCACTGCCCGATCACCCCCGACTCGGCGACGACGACGGTGATGCGGGGTTCGGGCGCCACGCTCGAGCGACGGAGGTCGTCGGCGACCGCCACCCGCACCGCATCGGCGTCCACGGGGACACCGGACGTCGGCCGGACCTGCACGGTGACGGTCGTCCGGCCCACGGTCACGAGCACCTGCTCGGGCCCCACCCCTGCCGCCGTCCGTGCCCTGCGGGCGAGCGACGACGCCACCACCTCGGCGTCGACGACCACGGCGGCCCGCTCGTTGGGGATGGTGTACCGGGGCCTGCGGCCGGGCAGCACGGCGAGCAGGAGGAGGAGTGTTCCGAGCACGAGCAGCAGGGCGGATCCGGCGCCGAGCAGGGAGGCGGGCGCTGCACCGGGCAGTACCCCGACCCGTGCTGCCGCGGCCTCGAGGTCCACGAGGAACGGCTCGTCCCCCACCGCCTTCAGCAGCGCCTCGAACAGCAGGACGAGGAGTGCCACGATCAGCAGGACCGCCGTCACCACGGAGGCGACGGCCCGCGAGGAATGGAGTTCCCTGCGCACGAGGCGGGCGGTGGATGCAGGTGTCGAGCGGTCGAGCGGATCCGCCCTCACAGCACCCTCGCCCCCTTGGCGACGGTGCTGCCGATGACGCGGACGTCGACGCGGCTCAGGCGTGCCCCGGTGAGTGACTCGACGCGCTCCCGGATCGGCGTGCGGGCCGCTTCCACCCGCGCCCACAGGGGGCCGCCGAACGACTCCACGACGCCGGGATCGTCCAGCACGCGGGCCAGGGGTGGCACGGGCAGCGGTAGCGCCAGGAGGAGGGCGAGCAGGCCATGGTCGTCGGTGAACGATGCCCGGACCTGCGCGGGCTGCACTCCGAGCACTTCCGCCGCGGCGGCCTGTGCGGTGCTCGTCAGGGCCTGGGTCGTGATGCGGTTGTGCCCCGCGGGCGACGCGCGGTGCCGCGGCGCGGAGAGGGAGGCCATGGAACGGGTGGTCGCGGCGTGGAGTGGCTCGGTGGTCACGAGGACGAGCGTCGGCCGGACAGGGCGTCGAGGACACCGCGCAGGTCGAGCCTGCCCTCGATGATGCGCCCGAGGACGGCACCGGCGAGGACCAGCACGAGGGTCAGCACGAAGCCCCAGAACCCGAAGATGAGGGCGGCGAAAGCCAGGACGGCTCCGGTGGCCATGCCGATGATGGTGGGAGTCACGACTGCCTCACTCGACCGGTTGCTTCAGCTGGGTGGAACCCGTCGGGCGGACGCGCTCGCCCGTCTTGGTCTCGGCCGGAGGCTGCAGGTGCACGTCGAGGACTTCGACGTTGACCTCGATGACTTCGAGTCCCACCAGATCGGTCAGCGCATCGTAGACGGCGACGCGGACGGCATCTGCCAGGGCATTGAGGGCATAGCCGTAGTCGGCGACGAGGCTGATGTCCACGGCGAGCTGGGTCTGGCCCACCTCCACTTTCACGCCGTGCGCCGGATCGTTCGCCCCGACGGCGTCCCGGATGGCTCCGAGCGCCCGTCCGGCACCGGGCCCCAGGGCGTGGACTCCCGGAACGGCCCGGGCGGCGATGGCTGCGATCTTCACCGCGGCTGCGTCACCGATCACGGTCCGTCCGGCAGGTGCGTCCGGCAGGGCCGGCAGCGGCCGCCCTGGAGGTTGCTCGATCATCGACGTCGACCCCTTTCGCTTGTGCCCAGCCTAAGCCACGGCACGGCCTGCGGGGCAGGAACCCGGCGTGCCCCGCGAGGACCGGCGCCGCCGACGGGACGCGGTCAGGAGTGGGTGCAGTGCCGACCCAGCCAGTCCTGCACCGGCACCATGGCACGCCGGAAGGCCTTCTCGTCGAACGTGCCCGACCCCTCCGGCGGGGCCTCGACGGAATAGGCGAGGGTGGTGAAGTCGTCGTGCAGGTCCGCCGGCACCTTCTCCCGCAGGTCGAGGATCTGCTGCTCGAGGGCGACGAGTTCCTCCGGGTCGGAGTTGGAGCGGAGGCTCAGCGGCGCGAGCATGGCCGTGGTGACCCCGCCCGCCACGATGACGCAGTGCTCCGACGGGTCCGGGTCCACCGCCGGCCCCGTTCCCGCGCCGCGCGTCGCACCCTCCCCGGACACGGCAGGATCAGACTCCTGGGGTGGCAGGGAGAGGAGAGTCGGCCCGGGGGACGGGCTGGCGGGCATGGTGAGCATGGTCTCGGCGGGGCCCGTTGCCCCCTGGCTGCACCCGGTCAGGGCCATGGCGAATGCCAGCCCGGCCACCGCATGCAGGAGTCTCACGAAAGCCCTTTCGTCTCGGGGAAGGGGTTGCCGGGGGTTCAACGCTTGGAACCTTTACAAATATCCCAGGTGGTTCTCCCGGGCAACCGCAGGGCGCCGGATCGGCCCTCGACCGGTCCGGATGTGTCGGGCATGCCGGCCGGCCGTTTCCGCTGCCGGCATCCGCCGTGATGCTACGGCTCGAACCACGGCGTTGGCTGGGAAGATCCGGCGCAGAAAAAACCCCGCGTTCCGTGGGGAACTGCGGGGTTTTCAGTGGTGGCTCCGACCGGCGTCGATCCGGTGACCTTTCGATTTTCAGTCGAACGCTCTACCAACTGAGCTACAGAGCCTTGCGACCATCTTCGCGATGATCACCGTATCCAGCCCGACCGGACTCCCCGAAGGGATCCAGCCGCCTGAGCGACCCTGACGGGACTTGAACCCGCGACCTCCGCCGTGACAGGGCGGCGCGCTAACCAACTGCGCTACAGGGCCTTGCTATCTTTCCTTGCCGTTGTGCAAGAGTTCCAGCCTACCAGCACTTTTCAGTGCGGTTGACCGCCCGTGAGGGCATCTCATGCGTACCCCCAACGGGATTCGAACCCGTGTCGCCGCCGTGAAAGGGCGGTGTCCTAGGCCACTAGACGATGGGGGCCAGAACCACAGTCCGGGTTCCTGCGACCTTCCGGAACACTAGCTCTTCCGGCGGATCATTCCCTGTCGTGGACCTATAAAACTATAGGGGCAGTTCCCCGATTACACAAAATCGGCGCCTCGGCGGTGTCACCCTGGCCCCTCGGTGCCCGCCCGGGGCGTAGGCATGTGTTCTGTACGATCGGGTCGTGCCGTTCGAGATCCCACTCAAAGAGTTCGAGGAAGCCGTCGACGACGCCATCGATCGGATCCCCGACGACCTCGCCCGCGCCATGGACAACGTCGCCATCTTCGTCGTGGAGGAGTATGAGCCCCGGCCGGGCGAACCTGCCGACACGGAACTGCTGGGACTCTACGAGGGAACACCGCTCACGGAACGCGATTCGTGGTGGGAGGCGGGGTCGCTGCCGGACCGCATCAGCATCTTCCGCGGACCCCTCATGCGATTGTGCGGATCCCGCGAGGAACTGGTGGAGGAGATCCTGGTGACGGTGGTGCACGAGGTGGCGCACCACTTCGGCATCGACGACGATCGGCTCCACGAACTGGGCTGGGGCTGAGGCGCGGCATCCCGT
Organism: Arthrobacter sp. MN05-02; assembly: GCA_004001285.1. NCBI lineage: Bacteria > Bacillati > Actinomycetota > Actinomycetes > Micrococcales > Micrococcaceae > Arthrobacter > Arthrobacter sp. MN05-02. The sequence goes on along the minus strand of AP018697.1, from coordinate 343,638 downwards.
GGATGCCGGTCGGTGACGACCCGGCGCGCTACCGGGTCGGCGCGATCATCGGCCCGAACGAGCTCCGGTCCTCGAGTCGCGGGTCCGCCTTGTCGGGGACGATCAGCACCGGGCCCCGGGCGTGATGCAGGACACCCTGGCTCGTCGACCCCATGAGCATGCCCGCGAAGCCGCCGCGGCCCCGGGTGCCGACCACGAGCAGTTCCGACGTCGCCGAGGCTTCGATGAGGACCTCGGCCGGCGGCCCGTCCACGAGGTCCACCCGGATATCCACATCGGGGTAGTGGCTCTGGAGCCAGTTCCGTCCGGCAGCGAGCTGCACGGCGAGGTCGGCATGGAGCGCTTCCCGGTCGACGGGCGCGGGCACCCAGGCGAGGGAGCCGTTGAAGGGCGCGACGGAGCAGACGACCCGGAGGGCGAGCCCCCGCGACCGCGCTTCCTCGGCCGCGGCGAGAGACGCCATGCGCGCCTGTTCGGAACCGTCGACACCGACCACGACGACGGGTTCCACCACGGCGGGGGGCTTGTCCTTGCCGGACTTCCGGCCCAGTTCCGGATGCCCGAGCCGGGCTCCCGTGCAGACCGGGATCACCGCCGTCGGACATTTCGCATGCGCAGGCAGGGCGCTGCTGACGGACCCCAGGAGGCGGCCGACGAAGCCGCCACGCCCGCGGGATCCCACGACCATCAGTTCCGCTTCCTCGGAGAGGTCGAGCAGGACGCCGGCGGCGTCACCCGTCTCGATCCGCGGATGCACGTCCACCGTAATGCCACCGAGGTGCCCGAGCGAGTCGTCCAGCACGGACTGCGCGCTGGCCCGGATCACGTCGTCATCCACGGTGGCATAGCCCGCGTCCATGCTGGAGGCGGCGAACACCGGGACGGTGTAGGCGGTCACGACGTAGAGCGGAGCCCTGCGGCGCTCGGCCTCCTGGGCGGCCCACAGCAGGGCGCACGTACTCTGGTCCGAACCATCGACGCCGACGACTATCCCGTGCTGCGCCAGCCCCTGCGACAAACCCTCTGTGTGCTCGCTGCCCACGGCAGGCCTCCCTCGGTCGCGTGTTCCGCCGCCCGAAGCGGCCGGTCCACCATTTGTAGCGCACCGCAGATCATCGGTCTATCCACGGTCTGAAAAGTTATATAGGCTTCGAAGACCCGTCGCGGAGGAGGGCTTCCGAGCCCTTGTCGGACCGCGCGAAGTGCTCTTGGATGACCCGTTCGCAGCCAAGAGTCCGTACGGCCCGGAAGAGGCGCCGGGCCGTACGGGACCATTGCTTTCCAATGGAGGTAACCGGTGGATTCCTTGCCGCTCGACCCGGTCCGGTCCGCGTCCGTGATGCCCACGTCCGCAGAGCATACGAGCACCGTGGTCATCGGCTCGGGGCTATCGGGCCTCGCGGTCGCGAGCGAGCTGAGCCGCCGCGGCATCGATTCGATCGTCGTCGAGAGCCTCGAATGCTTCGACTCCGGCGCCATGCGGACGGTCATGACGGACTCCTTCTCCCTGTCGGAACGCACCGAACTCATGCGGCTCCTCCGCGGCTATGCGGCGGCCCACCAGCTCGATGTCCGGCAGACCACCGTGGCGGAGAACCTCAGCATCATCGGGCACCCGAAACTCATCCAGGGTCCCGTGGGCCGCAAGAAGTGGGCGGTGCAGACCGCCGACGGCGTGCTCCTCGCCGACCACGTGGTTCTCACCAAGTACCCCCAGAACGAACTGCGGAAGTTCCTCCGCTCCATGGGGATCGCGATCGGCAGGGACTTCAAGGCGGCCCTGCGCGCGATCGGCCTGCATCTCGTGGGCGTGGGTGAACTGCTGACGCCCACCACGCGGGAGATCGTCCGCCAGGCGAAGCTCGTCAGCGACGCCATCGTGGCCCAGGGACCGGCCGTCCTCAACCGGATCGCGCCGCCTCTCGCAGCCGTCTCGCCGCTGGGGGCATAGCCCTTCCCTGCGCCGGCCTGTCTGCCGACCCGACCTACCTGCCGGCGCCGAGGCGCTTGCGTGCCGTGACCGCGAGCGCGACGGCGATCGCCAGGAGGGCCGCGATCATCAGGATGATGCTCCAGGGGAAGTCGCTGACGCCGGCCGTCTGCGTCTCGCCGGCCGGCGCCTCCTCCGTGTCCACGGGGCCGGCGGTGCTCGCCGCGTCCGGCACCGTCGTCGAACCCTGCAGCGCGCTGAAGGCGAACGTGCCCTCGATGGGGTGCGAATCCGAGCTCACCACGCGCCAGTTGACGGTGTAGCTCCCGGCCGGTGCGCCGGTGCGCAGGGGCTGGGTCGCCGTCCGGTCGACGATCTGCACGGGCCCGTCCGCCCAGTCCACGCCGGACTCGTCGAGGACCTGCACCTGGGCGCCGATCCCCGAGGGCACGTTGGAGAAGCTGAGTTCCAGGCTGGGGGGCAGGACGTCGAGGGTCGTTCCCTCCGCGGGGTCGGTACCGGTCAGTTCGTCGTGCGCGCTCGCAGTGCCACCGGCACCGAGCAGCATGGCGAGTGCCAGCAGCACGGCGGAGACGAGCCCGGCGGCCGCGGGGAGGGGACGACGCCCCAGCCGCGGGGTGGCCGGGTGCTGAGCGGGCGGGAGGAGGGGGGCAACCATGCTCCAACCCTACGCGGAGACCCTGTGGGAGCGCTGGGGAACCTGCCACCGGCCCGTCGGAGCGGGTCGTAACGGACGCCGGCTCCAGGCATGCCCGCGATAGAATGTATCGCGATTGCCCCCCGACCCTTCCGCCCTAGGATCCCCCATGCTCAAAACTGGTTCCGCGCTGGATCGCTATTTCGACATCACGCAGCGGGGGTCGACGTTCTCCCGTGAGATCCGCGGCGGCCTCGCCACCTTCTTCGCCATGAGCTACATCGTGGTGCTGAATCCGCTCATCCTCGCGGGCGCCGACTCCTCGGGCGGCGAGCTCGGTTTCGAACGCGTCGCCGCCGTGACCGCCCTCGTCGCCGGCATCCTGACCATCCTGATGGGCGCCTGGGCCAAGGATCCGTTCGCGCTGGCCACCGGGCTCGGCGTCAACGCGTTCGTGGCGATCACCGTCGCGACCAACCCGGGCCTCACCTGGCCGGACATCATGGGACTCGTCATGCTCGCGGGCCTCACGATGCTCGTCCTGGTGCTGACCGGGTTCCGGACGGCCGTCTTCAACGCCGTCCCGGAGAGCCTCAAGACCGCGATCGTGGTGGGAATCGGCCTGTTCATCGCGCTGATCGGCCTGGTCAATGCGGGCTTCGTTCGCCGCGTCCCCGACGTCGCCAACACCACGGTGCCGGTGGGCCTCGGCTTCGGCGGAGTGCTGATCGGCTGGCCCACCCTGGTCTTCGTCTTCGGCCTCATCCTGACCATCGCCCTCGTGGTACGGAAGGTGCGCGGCGCCATCCTGATCGGCGTCCTCGCCGCGACGGTGCTCGCCGTGATCCTCGAAGCCCTGTTCGACGTCGGCGCCAGCGTCTCCCCCGGCCAGGAACCGAACCCTGCGGGCTGGTCCCTCGTGGTCCCGGAACTGCCCTCCGGCACATGGATCGGCGTGCCCGACCTCAGCCTCGTGGGCAACGTGAGCCTGTTCGGGGCGTTCGGGCACCTCGGCGGCACCGCCGCCGTCCTGCTGACCTTCACGATCCTGCTCAGCATCTTCTTCGACGCGATGGGCACCATGGTGGGGCTCGCCAACGAGGCCAAGCTCGTCGACGCCAAGGGCAACATCCCGGGGGTCGATCGCGTGCTCGTGATCGACGCGCTCGGCGCGGTCGCCGGTGGTGCCGGTTCGGTCTCGTCCAACCAGATCTACGTGGAATCGGGTGCGGGTATCGGCGAGGGTGCCCGCACGGGACTCGCGAACGTCGTCACGGGGCTGCTCTTCCTCCTCGCGATGTTCTTCACGCCCCTCATCAGCCTCGTGCCGTTCGAAGCCGTGGCACCCGCGCTCGTGGTGGTCGGCTTCATGATGGTGGCGCAGGTGGGCCGCATCGACTTCGAGGACTGGGGCATCGCGATCCCGGCATTCCTCACCTTCACGCTCATGCCGTTCACCTACTCGATCGCGAACGGCCTCGGCGCCGGTTTCATCGCCTTCGTGCTGATCCGCGCCATCCAGGGGCGTGGCCGCGAGGTGCACCCGCTGATGTGGGCCGTGGCCGCGGCCTTCGTGGTCTTCTTCGGCATCGGCCCCATCGAGGAAGTCCTCGGCATCTGATCGGGGCGGATGGCCGCAGGTCGGTGCTCGGCTCAGCGCGCGGACCAGCCGCCGTCCATGACGTAGGACGAGCCCGTGACCATCCCGGCGTCGTCGTCCGCGAGCCATGCGACCAGCGATGCCACCTCCTCGGGTTCGACGAGGCGCTTGATCGCCGATTCCGTGAGCAGGATCTTCGAGAGCACCTCGTCCTCGCTGATGCCGTGCAGGCGTGCCTGGTCCGCGAGCTGGTTCTCGACCAGCGGCGTCCGCACGTAGCCGGGATTGACGCAGTTGCTCGTGACGCCGTGCTCCCCGCCTTCCAGTGCCGTGACCTTGGACAGGCCCTCCAGCCCGTGCTTCGCCGTGACGTAGGCCGACTTGAACGGCGAGGCGCGCAGGCCGTGGACGGAGGAGATGTTGATGATCCGCCCGAAACCCCGTCCGTACATCCCCGGCAGCGCCGCGCGGATCAGCAGGAACGGCACCTCGACCATCAGCTTCTGGATCCGGCGGAAGTCGTCGGGGCGGAAATCCTGGATGGCGCTGACCGTCTGGATGCCGGCGTTGTTGACCAGGATGTCGGCGTCGAGGGTCAGGTCCTCGAGGGCCGCGGTGTCGAGCAGGTCGACGGCCCAGGCCTCCCCCTCGAGGTCCTCCGCCAGTGCCGCGGCGCCCTGCCCGTCGCGGTCGGCGACGACCACGGAAGCGCCGCGGGCGGCGAGGCTGCGCGCGCAGGCGGCACCGATGCCGCTGGCGCCGCCGGTGATGACGGCCCTCCGACCGCCGAGACTGCCCTCGGTGCGCCCGGCGGGCTGCGTGCCGGCCCTGCCCCCGGGTCCGATGTAGGACGTCGCCGCCGCTTCGTCGAGGCTCATGGCTTTCCTTCCACGCATGCTCGGCGGGGCCGCTCCCCGCACACCTCCTGAGTATTCCTGCACCACGGAGTGGGACCAATGACCACTTCGGCACCCCTACCCTGCGATACTGCACACATGGCCGCCCCGAACGCACAGGATCTCCTCGTCCTCCGGGCCGTAGCGCAGACCGGTCGTTTCACCACGGCGGCGGACACCCTCGGCCTCAACCACACCACCGTCTCCCGACGGATCGCAGCCCTCGAGAAGGCCCTCGGCGGGCACGTCCTGTCCCGCGGCACGGGCGGCTGGGAGCTCACGGACCTGGGCAGGCGGGCAGCGGACGCCGCGGCGGGGGTCGCCGCGGCCGTCGCGCAACTGGCCGACGACGACGGCGGCGCGCTCACCGGCGTCGTCCGCATGAGTGCCACGGACGGCTTCAGCGCGTTCGTCGCCGCCCCGGCCTTCGCGCGGCTCCGTGCCCGCAACCCGCGACTGAGCATCGAGATCGTCGCCGCCACCCGCAGGGCCTCCCAGACGCGGACCGGGCTCGACTTCGAGGTGGTGGTCGGCGAACCGCAGGTGCATCGGGCCGAGGCCACGCGGCTCGGCGCCTACGTGCTCGGGCTCTACGCCTCCCGGGACTACCTGGAGGAGCACGGTACGCCGTCGGACCTCGCGGCCGTGGTCACCCATCCGCTCGTGTACTTCATCGACTCCATGCTGCAGGTCGACAGCCTCGACGCGCCGCGGCGCCTGCTGCCCGCCATGCGCGATGCGCTGAGCTCCACCAACGTGTTCGTCCATGTCGAGGCCACGCGGACCGGTGCGGGCCTCGGCCTCCTGCCGTGCTTCATGGCGGACCGGCATCCGGACCTCGTCCGGCTCCTGCCCGGACTGGTCGCCGAGCGGCTGGACTACTGGCTCGTGGTGCGTCCCGACGCGCTGCGGCAGCCCGCCGTCGCGGCCGTGGTGGAGGCGTTGCGGGAGGGGACGCAGGCGCTGGAACCGCAGTTGCTGGGCCGGTCGGGCGGGGTGTGATCGTCGTCGCCGGCAGGTGCGCTGCGGGCCGTGCACGCGTCGGGGCAGCGCCCGGACGGCGCTAGGACGATCCGCCCCGCGGACGCAGCCGGGTCTCCTCGACGTCCAGGATGCGCTGCGCCTTCGCCAGCACGCGCGACGAGTAGGTTCCGCGTGCCCGTGCCGTCAGGAGCGCCTGCCGTTCCGCCTCGAGCACGGCGAGCCGGAGGTCCCGGTACTGGCGGTGCGGTGAGCGCACCAGCTTCTGCTCCGGCAGGCGCGCCTTCTCCCACTCGAACTCCGACCGCATGCCGGTGTCGGTCCGCACCCGCTCCAGCACGTCCTCGTCCACCTGTACGTCCTCGCCCACAATCTGCTGCGGGTCGTCCAGGATCCGCAGTCCCTCGGTGCGCAGTTCGTCGAAGAGGGTAGCGGATTCCTCGCGGTCGGTATCCACGTCGATGCCTTCGATCCTCAGGACGCGGATGAGTGCGGGCAGGGTGCTGCCCTGCACCAGCAGGGTGGTGACGGCGACGGTGAACGCGATCAGCACGAGCTGTTCCCGGTAGGCGAACGACTCCGGCAGGGACTGCGCGGCCGCCAGGGTGACCACCCCGCGCATCCCCGACCAGCCGAGCACTGCAGCACCCCTCCAGCCGAACCCCTTCCGCCGTTCGAGCTCGAGGTCGGCCCGGCGTCGCTCGTACAGCCTCGTGAGGGCCTGCATACGGCGTTCCTGCCGTGCGTCGAGCGTCGGCTGTTTCCTGAGGCGGCCGAGACCGCGGCGCAGCTGCAGCGTCCGCCGTTCCGCCCGGCTCGGGAGTCTCCGCATCAGCAGGACGAGCGGGAACACCCAGAGGAACCGCAGGAGGATCAGGGCGAGCGTCGCGAGGAGCCCGATCAGCACCGTCTGCCCCACTGTCAGCAGGGACTCGTCGATGTTCTGCAGCAGGGTCCGGATCTCGAGCCCGATGAGGAGGAACACGCCGTTCTCCAGCAGGAACTGCACGGTCCGCCAGTTCACGTTGTCGCTGATGCGGGCCCGGGCGTCGAACCGGCTCGCGCTGCGGTGACCGGTGTAGATCCCGGCGACCACCACGGCCAGCACCCCGGACGCGCCGAGCTCCTCGGCGGGGAGGAAGGCGACGAACGGTACGGCGAGGGACAGTGACGTGTCCAGCACCGGATCGTCCAGCTTGGACCGGAGGAAGACCGTGACCACGCCCACCGTGTAGCCGACCACCACGGCGACGACGACGGCGTACGCGAAGTCGCCGAGGGCCGCTCCGAAGCCGCTCAACGCCCCGGCGGACGCCGCGATGGCGCTGCGCAGGAGCACCAGCGCCGTCGCGTCGTTGACCAGGCCCTCGCCCTCGAGCACCGTGAGCAGCCGGGGCGGGAGGCCCAGCCGGCGGCCGATCGAGGTGGCGGCGACGGCGTCGGGCGGGCTGATCACCGCGCCGAGCGCGACCGCGGCGGCGAAGCCCAGACCAGGCAGCAGCGCGTGGAGGAGGAGGCCGGTGGCGAAGGCGGAGACGACGACGAGCGCGACGGAGAGGCTGGCGATCGGGGTGACGTTCCGGCGGAAGTCCGTGACGGGCGTCTTGATCGCCGCGGCGTAGAGCAGGGGCGGCAGGATGCCCGTCAGGATCCACTCGTCGGGGATGCTGAAGCTCGGCACGCCGGGCACGAAGGAGAGCGCGATGCCGACGACCACGAGGATGAGCGGGGCTGCGACGCCCACGCGCCTGGAGAGCACCGCGACCGCCACGAGGACGGCGATCCCGATGATGCCCAGCAGTCCCAGTTCCACGCTGCCAGCCTAGTGTGGACGGGCTGCGTCCGAGGGTCGTGCACGGAGCGGCTGCCCCCTCTTCCCGGGAGGCGCTGCGGGCGTTACGGCGCTCGATCGGACAGCGAGCCCGGGCGACCGCACAGGAGGTCCGCATCGCTGCGATGTGGCGGACGCGATGCATGCAGCAGGCCGCGCGGACCTCCGCGGGCGATCAGTCCGCGAGGAGCTGCGCGCCGGCCGAGAACGTCCGCACCCGTGCGTCCTGCCAGAGGTGGGCCGGCACTCCCCCGCCCAGCAGTTCCCGGGCCAGCCCCGGGTCCTCGCCGAGGGGCGCATCGCTCCCCGCGATGATCACGTTGCCGTAGCGCCTGCCCTTCAGCATGGCCGGATCGGCGATGATCACGGTATGCGCGAATTCAGCTCCGATCGTCGCGGCCTCACGCTTCGCCATCGCGAGGTTCGAGCTGTCGCCGCAGTTCACCACATAGACGCCGTCGGCTGCGAGGACGCGCTTCGCGGCCCGGGTGAAGTCCCGCGTCGTCAGGGGCACCGGGGTCACGGCGCCCGCGAAGACATCCCGGATGACGAGGTCGCGGCTGTCCTCGCTGAGCGACTCCGTCACGGCGCGGGCCTCACCGACGCGGATGCGCACGAGCGGCGCCCGGGGCAGGTCGAACCACTGGCGCACCAGTTCGGCCAGCCGCCCGTCGAGTTCGACGACGACCTGGCGCGACTGCGGGTGGGAGGCGGCGAAACGGCGTGCGAGCGAGCACGCTCCCCCGCCGAGGTGGAGCACGCGGAGCCTGTCCGTGGACGCCCAGCGCGAGTCGACGAGCGAGGCGATCCAGCGCATGTACTCGAAGTCGAGCTGCAGCGGATCGGCCAGGTCGATGTGGGAGCTGGGTACGCCGTTGATGCGCAGCACCCAGCCGTTCGTGGTGTACGGATCAGGTTCGAGCTCGCAGGTCCCGGTGTCGATAGGGAACTCGCCGATCTCGGGGCGTGCGCCCGAGGGTTTCGCCATCAGGTGCACGCTCTCATCGCTGGTCCGGCCGGTGCATGCGGAACATGGGCCGATGGTGCCAGGTGGGCCCGCACAGCATCGAGGTGCCGTCGGGTTCGAAGCCGTTGCGGCGGTAGAAGCGCTCGGCCCGCGGGTTGTCGTTCAGGATCCAGAGGTAGGCAGCCCGTGTGCCGATCGCGATGTCCATGAGGCGCTGCCCGAGCCCCGTCCCGTGGGTGGAGCGGAGGGTGTAGATGTGGTGCAGTTCGAAGTCGGGGCGGTCCTCGTCGCGTCCCGGACCGGACGTCGCGATCGCGACCGGTCCGCCGTCGTCGTCGAACGCCAGCCAGCTCCGCGCGCTGCCGGGGTCGCGTTCCGCCTCCTGGAACGCCCTGCGCTGCCGCTCGATCATCGCGGGCAACTCGGCGTCGTAGAACTCGTGGTACTCCCGCGGCATGATCTGCTCGTACGTCTCGTGCAGTCCTGCCACGTGGGTCCGCGCGTAGGCCTCGGCGTCGTCCACCGTGGCCGGCCGGATCAGATAGGGAAGCGTCAGCAGGGGCTGTGTCACCGCTCCAGTTTAGTGGCCCCAGGCTACCGAGGGAGGAGCCGATGCGTCAGGAGTGGCCCTCGAACTGCTCCTGCTCGGCGAGGGCCGCTTCGAGGCGCTCGACCTTCCCTGTCAGCTCGCCCGTCCGCCCCGGCCGGATGTCCGCCTTCAGGACGAGCGATACGCGGCTGCCGTAGCGGCCCACGGCCTCGGTGGCGTTCTTGACCACGGCCATCACCTCGTCCCACTCGCCCTCGATGGTGGTGAACATGGAGTCGGTGGAGTTCGGCAGACCCGATTCACGGACGACGGCGACGGCGGCGGCCACGGCGTCGTGCACCGACCCGTCGGGATTCTCGCGGGAGAGGTCGGAGGAACCGGACGGGGCGACACTGAAGGCTACGAGCATGGTCCCAGTCTGGCACGCGCTCCCGCCGGGGGTCAGCCTCCGGCAACCGCCTTGACGAGTTCGTTCGCGCCGAGGACGAGGAACACGACGGTCGTGATGGCGAGGAACACGTTGGACAGCCACTTGTTCCGCCACTGTCGTGCGAGACGGGTGCTGTTCAGCAGGACGAGCAGCGTGATGGCGAGGAACGGCATGAAGAGGGAGCCGAGGACCCCGTAGAGCAGGATCAGGAAGAACGGGCGTCCGATGAGCAGCAGCAGCATCGGCGGGACCGTCAGCCACAGCATGTAGGCACGGGCCGGCTTGCTGGTGGCACCGGGGGCGTCGTCGTCGGAGAGGTCGTCGGCCTTCTTGCGGAAGTTGGCCCAGAAGTCGGCGAACATCAGGCTGACGCCGTGCCAGACGCCCAGCAGCGAGGAGAACGACGACGCCCAGAAACCGATGAGGAAGACCTTCGCCCAGACGACGCCGTAGCGGTCCTCGAGTACTTCACCCATGTCGAGCAGGCCGCGGTCACCGGTCTGGAGCGAGATGTTGGCGGTGTAGAGGAGCTCGGCGCCGAGGATGAGCATGCAGATCACGAAGATCCCGGTCACCGTGTACGCCACGGTGTTGTCCACCCGCATGACGTTCATCCACTTGGGCCGGTTCCACCCCTTCTCCCGCAGCCAGTAGCCGTAGGCGGCAAGGGTGATGGTGCCCCCGACGCCGCCGGCCAACCCCAGGACGTAGAAGACGGAGCCCGCGGGAAGGGTGGGCACCAGTCCGGTGAGCATCGCGGGGATGTTCGGCAGGGCGAGGACGGCGGAGCCGACCACCGAGACGAACATGATCGCGATCATCACCGTCATGATCTTCTCGAAGAGTCCGTACCGGCCGAACCACACCAGGGCCAGGCCGATCAGGCCCGACGCCACCGCGAAGACGTTCAGCGGGACCGCAGGGAAGAGGGCCTGGAAGGGCAACGCGGTGGAGCTCATCGCCGTCGCGCCGTACACGAAGCCCCAGATGACGATGTACGGGCCGAAGTACCAGCTGGTCCAGACGCCGAGGGTCCGCCACCCCTGGAAGATGGTCTTGCCCGTGGCGAGGTACCAGCGGCCGACCCCCTCGACGAGGATGATCTTGAGGACGCAGCCGATCACCGCCGCCCACAGGAGCGCGTACCCGTACTGGCTGCCGGCGATCAGTGTGGCGACGAGGTCGCCAGCGCCGACGCCGGTCGCCGCCGCCAGCAGTCCGGGCCCGACGAGCCGCCACTTCGGTTTCTCGAGTCCTTCGACGTCCGCACCCACGCGTTCAGCCACAGCCTGCTCCCTCGAAGTCGGAATGATCCCGTCGGAAGCTTAGCAAGGGCCCTGAGCAGTTCCGGACCCGTCGCCGGACAGCGTGATGGCCCGGACGGCGGACGCCCGGGCCATCATGTCGCCCCTGTATCGGCGCTCAGGGGCCGGTGACCCGGAGGGCTGCCCAGCCGTGGAGCGCGCCGTCGCCCGTGAAGACGACGATCTTGTTGTTCCCCGGCCGGGTGTCCTCCGGCGTGGTCACCGTGACCTCGCCGTCGTCGGAAGCCTGGCGCCAGCCGAGGCCCGTGCCGTCGAGGTACACGTAGAACCAGCTGCCCGGCTCCAGGTTGTCCAGCACCACCTCGCTAGCACCGCGCGCGAACTTTTCGCCGGCCAGGCCGAGATCGACGCGCGTGGACTGCTTGAGGTCCTTCGCGTCGGCAGGCTCCGGCACGAAGGACGGTTCCTTGTTCACCGGGTCGCCCGGCCCGCGGTCCTCACCCGTATAGGTGATGCTCGGCACCGGTGGTGCCTCCATGTCGTGACCCAGGAAGTAGGAGGTGTGGGGTGGCTGGTTGTAGGACGTGTTCTGCCACGCGACGGCCAGCCGGTAGGTGGGATCCGACTGCAGGGTCCGCAGCCGGTGCTCGGTCAGGTCCACGGTCGTCGCGATCCGCAGCGTCGAGGAGTCCTCCGTCCGCGTCACGATCTCCTCGCGCCAGTCGCCGAACAGGTCCGCCTGGACGGCAGGGTTCGCCTTCGTCGTGTTGTTGCTCAGCGTCCCCTCCGCCCGGTAGATCTCCTCGGCCGCCTGGGTCTCGGGGTTCCACTTCGAGATGGTCGGCACTCCGGCGGCGATCTCCGTGTCGTAGTCGTTGTCCGTGATCTCGCGGAGGAGATCGGCGTCCCACCACGTGACGAAGTTGGCCGCCGGGATCTTCTCGGAGAGCAGCTCGCCCGCCGAGGACCGCAGCTGTCCCACGGGCGAGTTGTAGGACGCGTCCCCGCCGATCGCCCAGCCCTCGGCTCCGGGATGGTTCGGATCGATGTCCGCCATCGCAGCCCGGCCTGTGTCGCGCGCCGCCGGGATGGACCAGAGGATCTCGCCCGTCGCCGCGTCCCGATAGGTGGCACCCGCATTGCCGGACGCCCCCATGTCCTCGTGCGCGGCGAAGACCTCGAGGCCCGGCCGTGACGGGTCGAAGTCCGAGACGTGCAGCGCGTCGCCGTGGCCGAGGCCCGTGGTGTAGAGCGCCTCGCCGTCGTCGTCGATGGTCATCGACCCGAAGACGATCTCGTCCTTCTGGTCGCCGTCGACATCCGCGACGGAGAACTGGTGGTTGCCCTGGCTGCGGTACTCGTCGCCCGAGACATCGGAGTCGAACGTCCACCGTGAGGTGAGGTTCGTGCCGTCGAAGTCGAAGGCCGCGATGACCGCCCGCGTGTAGTAGCCGCGGCTGAAGACGACGCTCGGTTTCTCGCCGTCCAGGTAGGCCACGCCCGCCAGGAAGCGGTCCACGCGGTTCCCGTAGCTGTCGCCCCAGGAGCCGACATCGCCCCGGCCCGGCACGTAATCGATCGTGTCGATCGCGGCACCGGTCTCACCGTCGAACACCGTCAGGAACTCGGGCCCCGTGAGGACGTAGCCGGAGGAGTTGCGGTAGTCGGCGGTGGCGCTGCCGATCACCGTGCCCGCGCCGTCGACGGTGCCGTCGGCGGTCTTCATGGTCACCTCGGCCTTGCCGTTGCCGTCGAGGTCGAACACCTGGAACTGCGTGTAGTGCGCGCCGGCCCTGATGTTCTTCCCGAGGTCGATCCGCCACAGCCGGGTGCCGTCGAGCTCGTAGGCGTCGACATAGACGGTGCCCGTGTAGCCGGCCTGCGAGTTGTCACGGCTGTTGGTCGGGTCCCACTTGAGGATGATCTCGTACTCGCCGTCGCCGTCGACGTCACCCACCGAGGCGTCGCCCGCCTTGTAGGAGTAGGGCTGCCCGTCCTTTGTGACGGCGTCGGCGGGCTTGTCGAGGGGCACGTCGAGGTACTGCTGGCCCCACACGGTGAAGTCCTCCGTGGCCCAGCGCTCCACGCCGTCCACGACGGAGCTGATCCGGTAGGTGGCATCGCCGGAGCCGTCCGCGTCGAGCAGGTTGGTGCTGTCCGTGACGGGCTCGCTGGTGACCCGCTCGCCGTCGCGGTAGACGTGGAAGGCGATGGCGTCGTCGTCGAGCCCGAGCATGCGCCAGCCCACGTACACGCCGTCCGCGCCCTGCACGGCGACAGGTGCACGGTCGAGCCGCTCGGCCTGGCGCTGCAGGGTGGTCGCGGCCGGGGAGGTGATGGTCGAGGACCGCTCGGAGGTACCGCCCGCGTTCACCGCGGTCACCGCATAGGTGTACTCGATGGTCGTCAGCACGTCGGTGTCCGTGAACGAGGCGCCGTCGGCGCGGCCTACCAGCTCGAACTCGCCGAGCGACCCGCCCGCCGTCGGCTCGGCCCGGTACGCCTGGTAGAACAGGGCGCCCTCCGACGGCGTCCAGGTGACGGTGACGTCGTTCTTGTTGACCGCACCGAGGGCCAGGCCGGTGGGGACGGGCGCCACGGGGACGTCCGGATCGACCGTCGTCAGCTCGAGAGCATTCGACGGGACGGATTCGGTGCCCGCGGCGTCGAGCGCCACCACGGTGTAGGTGTACTCGAGTCCGACGTCGGCCGTGGTGTCCTTGAAGTCGGGACCGTCCGCGTCGCCGACGGCGACCGGGGCGTTCCCTGCCGACGCCCGGTATACGCGATAGCCGGCGGCACCCTCGGTGGGCTCCCAGCCGAGGTCGACGGTGACGGCGGAGCCGTCGATGGTGAGATCGTCGAGCACCAGGCCCGACGGTGCCAGGATCAGCGGCGTGATCTCGATGCCGTTGAGCCGGGATGACGACCCGGTGAGCACGAGGTTCAGCTGCCCGTCGGTGACCTGCACCGGCTGGCTGACCTTCTGCGAGACGGCGGCGCGGCCCGCGTTCGAGTCACCGAAGTTCTTGGCCTCGAGCTGGATGGTGGAGCGGCTGGTCCCGATCCAGTCACCGTTGTAGGTCGTCACGGCGTAGGACCCGTTCGGCACGTCCACCGCGAACTCGTGCGCCGCGGTCGGGAGCAGGAAGTCCCTCTCCAGGTCGTTGGGCGCCGGGGTGAAGTCGGCGCCCCGGTCGCGGCCGCCGAGCCCTGAGACGTCGAGGAAACCCCACCCGCGGTCGGCGTCGTAGGTGCTGTTCTGGTTCACCTCGATGTAGCCGGGCATCACCGGGTTACCGGCGAGCTGGACGTCGAAGGCGTAGAGGGGCGCCTTGGTGGTGATCCTGACAGCCGCGGAGGGCGCCGAGTCACCGCGGCCGTTGACCGCGACGACCCGGAGATCGTAGGACTCCCCCTCGGTCAGACCGCTGATCGCCGCCTGCGGGAGGGTCGACGTCGTGACCAACTCGTAGGCGTCATCGGCGTCGGAGGCCTTCTTGCTGCTGATCTTGTAGATGTCCGCACCCTCCACCGCCTGCCAGGCGAGCTGTGCTCCCGCGTTGGAGATGTTGCTCGCGACGACGCCCGCGGGCGCCGCGGGAACCGCGGCGGGCGGCTCGACGGCGGCCACGTTATCCGCGAGCGGGATGTCCAGGGCCGCGACGTCGGTGGCAACGAGACGGGCCATCTGGATGGCCCCGTAGTCCTGGAAGTGGGTGTCGTCCACGGTCCCGGTCGGGCGGCTCGGGTAGACCCCCGCGGGGACGTGGAGGAAGACGGACTTCGCGGCCTCGGCACCGATTCCGGTCAGGTAGTCGCGGCTGGAGGCGGAGAGGTCCACGAGGGGCGTGCCGGTGTCGGCTGCGAGGGCCTTGACGGCGTCCACGTAGGCGGGGAAGGAGACGTTCGCCTCTCCCGTCGCGGCGTCGAAGGACCGGCGCGAGACAGGGCTCACGAGCACCGGGGTGGCGCCGCGCTGACGGGCACCGTCGACGTAGGTGCGCAGGTACTCGTAGTAGTCGCCCGGGGCGGCGTACCGGTCGTCGACGCCGTAGCTGTTGTCGTTGTGCCCGAACTGCACGAAGAGGTAGTCGCCCGGGCGGATGGTGCGGAGCACCTCGTCGAGCCGCCCCTGGCTGATGAAGTTCTTCGAGCTGCGACCGCCGATCGCCTTGTTCTCGACCGTGACGCCGTCGTCGAGGAAACGGTCGATCATCTGGCCCCAGCCGGCCTGCGGCGCGTAGTCGCTGGTGTACGTCTGGACCGTCGAGTCGCCGGTGATCCACACTGTCGGTTCGACGCCTTCGGTACGCTCCGCCTGCCGCGTGAGGACGAGGCCGTTGAGATTGGGAGCGGTGCCCGCGAACTCCAGGTTCAGCTGACCGTCCACCACGGCGATATCGAACGACATCTCCAGGAAGGCCCCTGCCGCCCTGGTGGTGGGCTGGACCTTGGCCATCTGCTCGGCGGTGATGGCGATGTCGGTCGGCCCACCGGTATCACCCGCGACGAGGTCCACGGTGTAGTCGCCGTTGGGAAGGTCGATGACGAGCTCGGTATCGCCCACCGTCACGAAGTCGCTTCGGGTGGCGTCCGCACCGCCGCGGTCGGTCGCCGTGACCTTCGAGGAGTCGATGAATCCCGCCCTCGAGTCCGCGGAGTAGGCAGAGGTGGCGTCGATCCGGGTGGCACCCGGCGCCGTCGTCCCGCTGCCGAGATCGAAGGTGAGGACGCCGCCGTCCGGCAGCGCGGGAGGATCGTCGAGCGGGTTCGAGACGGTCAGGCTCGACGGCGACGAGAGGCCGTCGGCTCCGCGGGCCTGGACGCGGTAGAAGTTCGGGGTGGAGGTGTCGGCCGTCGGGTCGGTGACGAAGACGTCGCGGCCGGCGGTGGTCTCTGCGACCTGCACGAACGGGCCGGCCGCGGACGCGGCGCGGGACAGCACGTAGCCCGCGGCGCCGGTCACCTCGTTCCAGCGCAGGACGACGCCGTCCGCACCGATATGCGCGATGCGGAGGTCCGCCGGGGCAGCGAGGGTGGACGCGGGTTCCTCGGGATCGGGGTCGACGGGCGCGGCCGCCGCTTCCGTGACGATGATCCCGTTGACGTAGCCGCCGGCCCCCGGTCCGGAGACGTCGACGGTCAGCTGTCCGTCGCTGACCGTGGTGCGCCAGGTCTGCCGCTCCACGGCCTGCCGGGCCTGCACCACGCCGGCGGGTGTTCCCTCGAGGGAGATCGATGTCTTGGTGGTGCTGGTGCCGGCGAGCTGGTCCCCCGAGAGGACCGTCACGTCGTAGGTGCCGTTCGGGACATCCGCGACGAAGCCCCAGCTGGCCCCGAGGACGAAGTCGTTGGCGACGGCGTCGGGCGTGCCGGCTTGGCGGTACCGGGAGACGGGAGTGACGCCCTCGACCGGGACGATGCCGAAGCTGGCGCCCGGCGCGTAGGTCGTGGATTCAGCGACCCGCTCCCACCCCTCCTCCACCGGGCTCGAGGCAGTGCCGAAATCGAAGGAGTAGGTGCGGGGCGGATCGGCCGCGACGGCCGGAGCACCCGTGAGCGTCAGGCTGAGGACGGTGACGCCCGCAAGGAGTGGAGACGCCAGATAGGCGCGCTTGAGACCGGGGTGTGGCATAGGGAAGTACCTTCTCGTTTCATCTTTGAAAACGGGCGATGGACTCCGACCGCCCCTCCTCCATGCCGGGTACGGCGGCACGGAGGACCTGTTCAGCGGTTGGTGCCGTCAGCCTAGACGCGCGCGGGGGACCAAACAAGGATTTTGGGAAAACGCTTCCCAACCTGTTGCCTCGACAGCCCGCCCGCAGGCCGGACCCGTGGGCACGCCGCCCGCGGGTCCGACCACCCGGCGCGGCGCGGTGGACCAGGGGGTTCCGGTGACGCAGTAGATTCGAACGGGTGCGCCGCGCAGGACCACGCGCGGCTCGAAAGGAGTACTGGATGCTCGGAGTGCTCGGCGGCTTCTTCGTGGTCGGGGCGGTGATCCTCGTCGGCTACATCGCCGCACGGCTGGTCATCGGCGGGCCACAGGCCGGGTTCGCCCTCAATCAGGTGGCGTTCTTCGTCACCAATCCCGCCCTGCTGTTCACCGTCCTGGCGGGTGCGGACCTCCAGGCGGTGTTCTCCGAGTACGTGCCGATCGCCCTCATCTCGTCCCTGGCCATCGCCGTGCTGTACGTGCTGATCAGCAGGTTCCTCTTCCGCCGGCCCGCGGCCGAGACGGCCATCGGCGCCATGGCGAGCTCGTACGTGAACGCGAACAACATCGGCATCCCCATCACCGTCTACGCCCTCGGCGACGCGACGCTGATCGCCCCGGTGCTCCTCGTCCAGCTCCTGCTGCTGGCTCCCCTCTCGACCTGACGATCCTCGACCTCACCTCGAGCCGGAAGCCCTCGGTGCGCGCGGTCCTGACGCAGCCGTTCAGGAACCCGATGATCACCGCGTCGCTGCTGGGCGTCGCGGTGTCCGCGACCGGCTGGCGGCCACCCGCTCCCGTCTGGGACTCCCTGGCCCTGATCGGCGGGGCGGCCGTCCCGATGGTCCTGATCTCGTTCGGCATGTCCCTGCCCGGCAGCCGGCCGCTCAGGCCCAGCCCGGACCGCCTGCAGGTCCTCATGGCCACGGCGCTGAAGAGCGCCGTCATGCCGGCTGCCACCTACCTGATCGCGCACTTCCTCTTCGGACTCGACGGCGAGAGGCTGCTCGGCGCCGTCGTCGTGGCCGCACTGCCCACGGCGCAGAACGTCTTCATGTTCGCAAGCCGCTACGACCGCGGCATGACGCTGGCCCGCGACTCCGTGCTGCTGTCCTCGGTGCTCGCGATCCCCGCGCTCGTCGTCGTCGCGGCCCTCCTCGCCTGAACGGCGGGCTCCGGGCCCGCGCGAGGAGCGGGAGCCCGGTACCGGAGCTTGTCCCGGGCACGTCCCGGCCCTACCATTCAGAGGTCGCCGTTCCCCCCACGGCCGACAGACGGGATGGGCATGAACAGCAGGATCTCACCGGACGAGCCCTTTCCGGCCGACCTCGGCCGGCTCCGGGACGACGACGTCGAGATCCTGAACAGCAAGGTCCACCGGGAGATCGAGCACGAGTTCGCCGCGGACGGCGAGATCGACGCCGAGACGGCGGCCCGCAAGGACGAGCTGACCGACGAACTCGACGACCGCGACGCCGGTCCCCGCCTGACGCTCGTGCCGCAACAGGTCGACGGGGACGAGGCACCGTCGGGCGACGGGCATGCCGGATCGGATGCCGCCGCCCGGCGAGGAGGCGGCTTCTCCGCCGACACTGCCCGCGGCCGGTCCTGGTACGACGCCGAACGGCAGTGACGGCGCAGGAATGCCGCGCGCGCCACCGGCGTTGCTACAGGGGTCAGGGATCATTCTCGTCTTGACTGAAGTAAGCCCTTCGGTTTTCAACGGAGCAGCCGGGGCCCGACCTCCGGATCTCCCACGATTGGTACCCCTTGTCTGTTTCCTCCCCGCCGGTGAAGACCACCGCGCCGTTCCCCTACGTCGGGCTGCTGTCCCTCGCGGGAGCGATCTTCGTGTCCGTGACCAGTGAGTTCCTGCCTACGGGCCTGCTGCCCGCCATGGCGCGGGACCTCGATGTCAGCCTCTCCACCGCCGGCTTCCTCGTCACGATCTTCGCGGGGACCGTCGTGGTCGCCACCACCCCCCTCGCCGCCATCACCCAGCGGTACTCGCGCAAGTCTCTGATCGTCGTGGTCCTCCTCGTGATCGCCCTCGCGAACGTCCTCGCGGCGGTCGCGCCGAGCTACGGTGTCCTGGTCACGGCGCGCATCCTCGGCGGCCTGGCCCACGGGCTCTTCTGGGCTGTGGTCGCCGCATACTCCGCGCACCTCGTCCCGGCCCACCAGCTCGGCAAGGCGGTGGCCATCACCGCGGGCGGCGGAACCGCGGCCTTCGTGCTCGGCGTCCCGGTGGGAACGGCCATCGGCAACGCCCTCGGCTGGCGCACCGCCTTCACGATCATCGGGGTGGTCGTCGCGGTCCTGGCCCTCGTCATCGTGAAATTCCTGCCACCGGTGAATCACCACGGAGAGCGCACGCCCGGCGAGGAGCGTGTACCGCTGCGCCGGGACCCCAGCTTCCGCGCGGTGATCCTGCTGTGCACCGTCATCCTGATCCTGCTGACCGGGCAGAACACGTTCTACACGTATATCGCGCCCTGGCTGACCGATGTCTCGTCCTTCGAGCCCGGGTCCGTCGCGCTCGTCCTCTTCCTGTACGGCGGAGCGGGCATCATCGGCCTCGTCGGTGCCGGCTACGCCGCCGACCGCTTCCCCCGGAAGGCCTTCGTCGGCGTCGTCCTGGTGGTCATGGCCGCCGTCCTCGCGCTGGCCCTCGCCACCACCAACACCGTGGTGGTGCTGGGCGCGGTGATCGTCTGGGGCGCGGCCTTCGGTGCCATCCCGGCCATGCTGCAGACCCGCATGCTGCGCACGGCGTCCTTCCGGACACGCGACCTCGCGGCAGCCCTGCAGACGACGGCGTTCAACGTGGGCATCGGCGGCGGCGCGCTCCTCGGCGGGCTCCTGCTCGACGGAGCGGGCCTGGAGGTCCTCCCGTTCGTGCTGATCGCCCTGGTCGCCGTGGGGCTGGGCCTCAGCCTGGCGACCGACACCGTGAAGGACCGCCGGGAACGGCACCGCCTGCGCGCCGCCTGATCCCGTCCTACGGCATCGGACGGCGCCCGTCGATGGGTGTTTGGTCACATCCGGACTGCTCCGGCGGGGCCTCCGCGGGATCCGTCGCGGCCCGTGGCTCGGTGCCCGGGCCGGCGCCCGACTGGCGCCCCGGCGCCCGGCGCCCCGGCCGCCCGCAAGCCGGGGCCCGATCGGCGGAATGACGGGGAAGCAACGGCACGGGAGGTGCCGGCAGCGCTCCTTTCCCGGCGCGCGCCGGCGACTGCCCGACCCTCCGAGGAAGCGTCTCCGCAAGGACCATTCGGGCCCACATCCCACCGGACCCCGCCGCCGCCGCCCGCGTACCCTAAGCCGTATGTCTAATTCCACCGAGCCCATCCAAGGATCACCGCCCAGTGAGGACACGCCCTTCGAGGCTCCTCCCGGAGAGGCTTCTGCGAAGGCTGCGCTGGACAGGCCGGTCCTCTTCGTCTCGCTCTCGATCGTCATCCTGCTGATGCTCGTGGCCGTCCTCTTCCCCGCGGCGTTCTCGGACATCACCACCTCCGTGCTGAACGGACTCGTGGCGAACTTCGGCTGGGCATTCGTGCTCACGGCCACCGGCTTCGTGGTCTTCGCACTCTTCCTCGCCTTCAGCAAGTACGGGCGCATCCCCCTCGGCATGGACGGTGAGAAGCCCGAGTACTCCAGGGCGTCCTGGATCGCGATGATGTTCAGCGCCGGCATGGGCATCGGCCTCATGTTCTACGGCGTCACCGAGCCCATCTCCCACTACCTGACCCCTCCTGTGGACGGCATCGGGCCGGGGACGCCGGAAGCGGCGCGGCAGGCCATGAACTACACCCTGTTCCACTGGGCCATCCACCCGTGGGCCATCTACGCCGTCGTCGGCCTGGCGCTCGCCTATTCGGCCTTCCGCAAGGGCCGGGGAACCGGTTTCAGCGGTGCCTTCACGGCCCTCTTCCGCGGCCGTCCCACGCCCAAGTCCCTGCGCGCCATCGATGTCTTCGCGATCTTCGCGACCCTCTTCGGTTCGGCCACGTCCCTCGGGCTCGGCGTGCTGCAGATCAACGGCGGCCTCACGGAGGTCTTCGGTGTGGGCAGCAGCCTGCCCCTGCAGATCACCCTCATCGCGGTCCTCACCGTCTGCTTCGTCATCTCCGCGGTCAGCGGTGTCAGCCGCGGCATCAAGTGGCTCTCGAACGGCAACATGGTCCTGGCGCTGGCGCTGCTGTTCTTCCTGTTCGTCGTCGGCCCCACGGTCTTCATCCTCGAGCTCATCCCCGCGTCGGGCGGGAACTACCTCATCGGCCTCCCCCAGATGGCTTCCCGCACCGGCGCTTTCGGCGGCCACGAATGGCTGGCGGCATGGACCATCTTCTACTGGGCGTGGTGGGTGTCCTGGACGCCTTTCGTCGGTTCGTTCCTCGCCAAGATCTCGAGGGGGCGCACCATCCGCGAGTTCATCATCGGTGTCGTCGCCGTCCCCAGCGTCATCAGCGTCATCTGGTTCGGCGTGTGGGGCGGGTCGGCCCTCAACCTGCAGGACAACGGCGTGGACATCGCCGCGGCGAACGCGGAGAGCCAGGAATCCGCGATGTTCGCGCTCCTCGCGGAGTATCCGCTGGCGTCGGTCACGTCCATCCTCGTGGTCGTCCTCGTGGCCGTGTTCTTCATCTCGGGCGCCGATGCCTCCTCGATCGTGCTCGGCTCGCTGTCCTCGTTCGGTGCAGCCGTCCCGCGCAAATGGCTCACCATCCTGTGGGGGGCGCTCACCGGAGGAGTGGCCGCCGTCCTGCTGTCCGTGGGAAGCCTCGAGGCACTGCAGACACTGACCATCATCGCCGCCGCCCCGTTCCTCCTCGTGATGATCGGGCTCTGCGTGGCGCTCATGATGGACCTGTCGAAGGACCCGCTCGTCACGGACGCGCGGCGCACCGGATCGCGCGCTGTACGCAGGACGGTCCGGCCGAAGTCCTGACGCGCCCTCCGGGTGATGTACCGGGCGGGGAACTCCCGGGGCAGAATGGTGCGATGCGCGCTGTCTGCTTCGACGGGTTCTCCGCCCGTCCCGTCCTCCGGGACGTCCCCGAACCCGTCCCGTCCCCGCGCGGCGTCGTCGTCCGCGTCGAGGCGACCGGCCTGTGCCGCAGCGACGTGCACGGCTGGCTCGGGCACGACGCCGGTATCACCCTCCCGCACGTCCCCGGCCACGAACTGGTGGGCACCATCACGGCGGTGGGCGGGGAGGTGCACCGATTCTCCGTCGGGGACCGCGTGACGACGCCCTTCGTCTGCGCGTGCGGCTCCTGCCCCGAGTGCCTGTCCGGCAACGGGCAGGTGTGCCGCAACCAGACGCAGCCGGGCTTCACGCACTGGGGGTCCTTCGCGGACCTCGTGGCCCTGCACGACGCCGACACCAACCTCATCGCCGTGCCGGGTTCCCTCGATGCAGGGGCGGCCGCCCTGCTCGGCTGCCGGTTCGCGACGTCGTACCGCGGGCTCGTGCACCAGGCACGCCTGCAGGCCGGGGAGACGCTCCTCGTGGTGGGCTGCGGCGGAGTGGGACTGAGCGCCGTGATGATCGGCGCGGCGCTCGGCGCGGAGGTGATCGCGGTGGACGTCGACGACGCGGCGCTGGCGCGCGCCGCGAGGTTCGGTGCGGCCCGGACGCTCGACTCGGCCGGGCTCTCACGGGCCGCGGCCCTCGCGGCGGTGCGTGAGGCCGCGCCGTCCTCGGGCATCGACGTGTCGGTGGATGCGCTCGGACGCGAGGAGACCGCTGCCCTGGGGATCCTCTCGCTGCGGCCTCGCGGCCGGCATGTGCAGATCGGCCTGTTCCCCTCGGACCCGGTGATGCCCATGGCTGCGGTCATCGGCGGGGAGCTCTCCGTCCTGGGCAGTCACGGCATGCCCGCCCGCGACTACCCCGGACTGCTGGACCTCGTGGCCGCCGGGCGCCTCCGTCCGCAGGACCTCATCGAGAGGACCATCTCCCTCGCGGAGGTGCCGGACGCTCTCGTGGCCATGGCCGGCGACCGCTCGGCGGGTGGGGTCACCGTCGTCGACACCGGCTCCTGACGCCCCTCCGCGACGACGCCAGGCTCGCTCCGATCGCCGCCGGCGACTGGTCTCCCTCGCCGTCCGACGCCCCATCACGCCCTACGGACAGCGCCTGAGCTTCCCGTGGGAGGTCGCGCGTGGTGATACTGGGTCATGAATGCTCCCTCCCCCGCCGCGGACGGTACAGGCTCCTTCGCGTGCACGGGCCCGTCCGGCCCCTTCTCCTCCGTCACCGCGGAGCGCGGCACGGTGCTGTTCACCGACCTCGTCGACGCCCACCGGGACCGGGGCCGCTTCGAGGAGTTCGTGCTCGCCCGGCTGCGGGCGTAGGTGGCCGGCATGGAGACAGCAGCGCATTCCGTCACCCTCCGGTTCCTCGCCTCCCCCACCGACCTCGGGCACAGCGGCTCGGTGGACGCCGGCACCGTCCTCGAATGGGTGGACAAGGCCGCCTACGCCGCCGCCGTCGGCTGGGCGAAGACCTACTGCGTCACCGCGTACGTGGGCAACATCCACTTCGCCGAGCCGGTGGTGGTCGGCGACCTCGTGGAGGTCGAGGCCACGATCGTGCACACCGGCACGTCCTCGATGCACATCCGCACCGTGGTCTCGTCCGGGTCCGTGTCGGGCGACGACGGCGGGCAGCGCAGCGAGTGCCTCGTGATCTTCGTGGCCGTCGGGCCCGACGGCAAGCCCGTGCCCGTACCCGCCTTCGAGCCCGGCACGGACGCGGAACGGCTGGCTAGCGACCATGCCGTCGCGCGCATCGAGGTACGGAAGGCGATCGTCGAGGAGATGCGCCGCCAGGAGTACACGGATGCCGGCACCGCCGAGCGCACGGTCCTCCGATTCCTCGCAGCACCCACCGACGTCAACTGGGGCGGGAAGGTCCACGGCGGCACCGTCATGGACTGGATCGACGAGGCCGCCTACGTCTGTTCCACGCGGTACTGCGGGCTGGACACCGTGGCCGTCTTCTCCGGCGGCGTCCGGTTCCTCAAGCCCCTGCGGATCGGCGACGTCGTCGAGGTGGAGGCGCGCCTGGTCTACACCGGGCACAAGGGCATGCACGTCGCGGTCCATGTGCGGTCCGGCAGCCCGAGGTCGCGGGAGATGGAGCTCACCACCACCTGCCTCACGGTCATGGTGGCGCGCGACGACGAGGGCACGGCCGTACCCGTGCCTCCCTGGGTGCCGCGTTCGGACGAGGACCGCCGGCTGCACGAGCACGCCCGGAGCCTGCTGCTCATCCGCAGCCGGGCGCCCGGAAGCATCCTGCCCACGCACCTGCGGCAGGATCCGGGCGCCGAGCCCGATGTCAGCCGATGGTCGCCGACCGCGCCGGGACGCTGAGCGTCTTGCCGTACGCCGTCACGGAGCGCGTGGCGGTCGTGGTGTTGACCGCCACGACGCTGCCGTCGGACAGCCGTACCACGGTGACGCCGGAGTACTTCAGGGGCGCGGCGGTGGCGTAGGCGCCCGACGTCACCGCCCTCGTGAGGGCCGTGACCTGCGTATCGGTCGCGGTGACCGACGCCGTGGTGACCGTCTCGAAGTTCGCGTCGTCGTCCCAGGCATTGTCCTGGCATGTGGGCTCGGCCTGCGAGAGGGTCACGGTCATCGGGCGGGCGGCCGCGGTGCGGGTCTGGAGCAGGTGCCCGAGCGTCATGCGGTGGTCGAGCGTCCGCCGGGTCTTCGCTGCCGCGACCACGGCCGCCCTCGTCCCGAAGCCGTCGCGCAGGCACGGGGCCGCGCTGCCGATGTCCTTGCCCTGGCCGTACGCGGTCGTGGGCAGTTCGCGGAGCGGCACCGAGTAGTCGTGCTCCACCACCGGCATGCCGGCCGCGGTGATGGCCTGGTAGGCCCTGCTCGCCTGCTCGAGGTCGATGAGCGGCAGCGGACGGCCCGTGCCGTTGGCCACGACATGCTCCCGAAGCGCGAAGTCGACGGTGCGCGTGGCGGCCAGTTCCTTGGCGAGGTTCACCTGGTTGCTCCACGCCGGGTAGACGCCGAGGTTCACGGCGACGGGGATGTCGCGGCCCATCGTGCGGGTCAGCGTGGCATCGAACCGTTTGACCGCGGCGATCAGCGCGCGGCCGTAGGCGTCGTCATTTGCCCAGGGGCCCCACTGCCCGACGTCGACCATGTCCTGGCCGTGGGAGGGGGACATCGAGGCGTCGTCGAGGAAGATGCCGTCGAACCGGGCGGGAGCCGCGTTCGTCGTCCCGCGCTGGGCGTCGGTGCTCAGGATCCTGCGTGCCGTGGCCGCACAGGCGTCGGCGTAGGCCGGTGACAGGTTCGCCACCGTCAGGTACGGGAAGCCGGGATAGCCCGCGAAGCCGTCCTCGTTCCGTGCCACCTTCGCGTTGGAGGTGGTGACGGCGAACTGCCGGCCGGCCGCCGTCGCAGTGTCCGCGCACGAGTTCTGGAACACCCCGTTCCAGGACTCGAAGTCCCTCATGGCACCGATGTTCAGGTAGGCGAGGAAGGTGGTTCCCGGGTTGGCGGCCTTCATGTCGGAGAGGGTGCAGTCCCCGGGGGCGTCCGTCGTGGCCATCATGGGATCGACGATCGCCACGGAGACCTTGCCCGTGAGTGCGGCCCCGGGGCAGAGCAGCTGGCCCTGCCGGTAGCCCTGCAGGTAGGCGGGCAGCTGCTGCCCGGAACTCGTGGTCAGGCTGCCGGCACTCGCGGGGGTGGCGAGCGAGCAGACGGCGAAGACGACAGCGAGTGCCGCGGAAACGAAGGTTGCCCCAGCGGCATTCAGTTTCATACCCACATGATGGGCGACGCCGTGACCGCCGGACAGGCGAGGAACGCGATTGGACGCAATCCTGAGGAGAACCTGCCGAAAGAACCGGTCGTCAGTGCCCCGGGGCGCCCGTCATCGTGCGGGACGCCGGAAGAGGACCCCGCGTTGCGGCTGGAGCACGACCGACCGTGGCGCGGGTCGGCCCTCGGCGTCCACGAGGCCCGCAGGGATCCGCACCTTGCGTCGCCGCCTGCCGTCCCGGTTGAAGTTCACCGCCGCGAAGCCGCCGTCGAACTCCCGCCACCAGGCGTGGTTCCGGCCCTGTGGTCCGGTCCGTGGGGCGCCGAGCTGCCAGTCGAGTTCGGGAGCGTGCTGCGTGCGGCTGTAGTCGTCGTGGGCCGTGGCGGAATATGCGCCCCTGCCCTCGCCGAAGATCCAGAACGCCGACAGCCCGTACGCGAAATTGGGATGGCGGTCGTCGCCATCGGTGGGCACGCGGAGGATGGAGAGTCCCGGTCCTGCCGCCTGTGCAAGCTGCGCCTCGGCGGTCACCGGATCGAAGAGGTCCACCGGGCTGTAGCCGAGCCAGACCTCCTCGAAGCCCCCACCGTAGGCGGCGTGGGCCTGCCACCTGCCCGGCTCACGGCGCGACTCGGCGATGTTCGGCACCAGGATCTTCCCGACGCCGTTCAGCGCCCCACCCGCGGCATCCACGAGGTCGCCGAGCGCGGAGCGGAGCGCGGCCATGTCCGCCGCACCGGAAATGGGCAGCTGCAGCCCGTAGTAGTCCTCGAAGACGTCGTTGTCCGCCATGACGCCGTCGAACGGTGAGTCGCGCAGTTCGGCGACCACGTTGTCCACCCAGCGGCGCTGGTACGCGGGATCCCAGACGC